>JAGAHP010000007.1 GCA_017627015.1 Bacilli bacterium | reverse complement strand
TTGTTTATATTATATAGTTTTTATTAATTATTAAAGTAAATTTATGTAACGAGATAGTTGAAATATGATTTTAGAATATGTTATAATTGATGTAGAAATTAACCTTGAGGCGTTTCCAAATGATTATAAAAACTGCCCCATGTTAATAAAAAAAAATGATGTTAAACATCATTTTTTTATTTCGTAAACAATTCCACTTATTTTTATTTGTTTAATTTTTTTGTTTTTTGAATATACTTTAGTATTCAAACACATCTTAGATGGTTGAACAATTTTACAATTAGAAACATTAAATTTAAAATAATTATACATCGCTATTGCAGCTGAACCAGATCCGCATGCTGTTTCTAAGAATAAAGTCTTAATCTTTTTAACATATACAACTGGTGTAATACTTGTAATTCTATTTTTATAGTTTTTAAATATAACTCCTGCTGCTTTATATTTTGTTAAATTCAATTCTTCTAGTATTGAAAAAGCAATCTTTTTAATTTCTTTTTCACTTTTATTCTTTATAATATCATCTTTAGCAATGACGTGAACAATTCCCTTAAATTCAATAATTGTAACTTCTTTATTAACTATTTTACTAAATACTTCTTTATATTTTTTAAAAGTATCTAATATAATCCATGTTTCTCCATTTTTATCAATACCACCCTCAATTACAGAATGCAAATTAGGAATCTTTATCTTCATTTTTCCATATTTATTATCTAAATAATAATTAATTGCACTCCTTGTAGCATTGACGCAAAACTCACCACCAGCCATTGTTAACTTAGGTTTGCTTTTATCTTTGTTAATAAATCCCACTTGTTCAATATCTTTATATTTTTCTAAAATAGTATCATTAATTCTTTTTTTATTTGTAATTTTTTTTGAACTAATAACTAATGCTGTTGAATTTCCAGTGGGGATAATAATATTTAACTTCTATATTATTAAATATCATTTTTTCATCCTCCTTACACATATATTAACCATGATTTTCAAAAGTTGACAATTAAGATTATAGCATCAAATATTTTTATAGTCAATATATTATAAAACAAAAAAAGTATTAGTACTCTAATACTTTTTTCTTTATAAATTCAACCTTCTCGATTGTCTCAATTTTCTTATCATTATTTGAAATCGGTATAGTTTCAAACAGATCTTCATATGTATCAACAATATAAGATCCCCAGTTATTAATCACTTTATTTTTAGTTTTACTATCTGGAACTTCTTTACAATAATTTATCAGATTATTCTTATCTAATATTGGTCTATTTTGATTCTCAATTACCGTATATGGAACATACCTATTTCCATTTACAAAATCTAAAGCACAAGGAGTATACAAGAAAGAATAATCATCAGAAGGAAATACATATTTATACATATTATCAAAATAATATTCACTTAAATGCCCTCTTTCAATTAGTTCCTTTACTTCTTCATCTGTTACTTCTAAAAGAGGTTTTCTTTTATCAGTTATCCATCCAAGTTTTAGTCTAGTATCATATTTATCATATAAATATTTCATACCTGTTATCTGTAATTTAGTATATTTTTTTATTTCTTCAAATTCCGGTATACTATCAAATTTCGATAATGTTTCATTAACATAATCATTTATGTCTTTAAATTCTTTTTTTTCATGATAATCATGAGAAAAGAACAATTCATAATCTGATTCTATACTTAAATTCTTTATTAATTTTTCTATTATTTTCTGTTCTTCTTTTATTAATTTTCCTCTTGTTTCCTCATCTATATTATAGCCAATTGTAGAAATTTCATGAATTACTTTACTCAATCCTAATTCTCTTTTTAACCATAATGATGTCAAAATAGTGCCTAATATTTCTATACCAAATCCTTTGCTTGGTTTATCTACCGAAGCTAAACCAGTTCCAAAATACATTGTTTTACCATTAAAACTATAATCTGTACTTTTAAAATATTGTAATTGTATATTCTTTTTTAATATTGATAATGATTCTATTTTTTCTAAATTAGTCATTTTTCTTGTTCACTAACTTTTTTGGATTTGCTTTTTCTTTTAAATCATAATAACAATTAACAATATCAGTACTGTCTACTTCTACTTGTTCTCCAGTTTTCATATTTTTTAGTATAGCAATATTCTTTTCTATTTCGTTATCCCCAATAATTACAGAATAATCAATATTTTGTTTATTTGCATATTTTAATAATTGTTTAAATCCTTTATCCATAAAACAAACATCAGTTTTTATTTCATTACTTCTTAATTCATTTACTACTTTATATATATATTCATAGTTTTGAGTTAAAGGTAAAACTACTACATCTGCTACAGATGATTCTTCACTCTTAATTATATTTGATTCTTTTAATTGATAGAATAATCTAGTTAAACCTATTGATATTCCTACACCAGGTAGTTTTTTATCTGTATAGTAAGATGCTAAGTTATCATATCTTCCACCAGAACATACACTTCCAATTTTAGGATAATCTCTTAATAGCGTTTCATATACTGTACCAGTATAATAATCTAAACCTCTAGCAATTGTTAAATCAATTTCATATGAATTATCATCAATATCCATATAAGATAAATTATTTATTACTGTTTTTAATTCTGATAATCCTTGATCATATGTTTCGTTTTCTATTCCTAGATTTTCTAATTTTTTAATTGTTTCTTCATTTGTTCCTTTAATAGAGATAAAGGCTACTATCTTCTTAATACTTTCATCATCAATATTAATTTCTTTTAACATATCTTTTACTGCATCAATACCTACTTTGTCTAATTTGTCTATTATTCTTAATATATCAGTAATGTTTTCACTTAATTCTAATGAATCAAAGAAACCAGTTAAAATTTTTCTATTATTAATTCTTATAACAAAATCACCTATATCTATTTTCTTAAAAATCTTACTAATTATACATGGTATTTCTGCGTCATATAAGAATGATAATGAATCCTTACCTATTACATCAATATCACATTGATAAAATTCTCTAAATCTTCCTTTTTGTGGTCTTTCACCTCTATACACTTTACCAATTTGATATCTTTTAAAAGGAAATACTAACTCATTATATCTAGCTGCTACATACTTTGCTAACGGAACTGTTAAATCAAATCTTAATGATAAATCATTATCACCTTTATTAAATCTATATATTTGTTTTTCTGTTTCTCCACCAGCTTTTGCTAATAGAACATTAGATGATTCAATTAATGGTGTATCCAAATTATAGAATCCATAACTTGAATATACCTCTTCAATTATATTTTTAATTTTATCAAATAGTATTTGGTCTTGTGGCATTAATTCCATAAAACCAGGCAATGTTTTTGGTTCAACTATATTACTCATATTAATCCTCTTTTCTTTCATATTTTAAAGTTTTTGTTTCTTTTTTATTAAATTTTGCATCAAATTCTTCTACCCTATATAATTCTAATGCTTCTTCTTTAATAATACCTATTAATCTTGCATTATTCTCTTTTGAATAATCTATAAATTCTTTAATAGATAAATCTTCATTAGAAACAGTTAATACTTCATATTTTTCTCTTAATCTAGCTAAAGCTTCATTTCTAATTTCTATATTATCATCTTGTAAATAGAATATAATTCTATCGCAATTACATTTTTTATCTTTTCCTTTAACTTTTAATACATCTAAAACATCTTCTAATACATAAGCCATTCCTACAGAAGGTAAAAAATTATTATTTGAATCTTTTATTAATTCATCATATCTTCCACCTCTTAATAAGACTTTAGGTTCATCAGTATCAACAACTCCATTAAATACAATACCTGTATAATAATCTGCATCTTCAGTCATATCAAAGTTTAGTTTACATTTCTTTTTAGTTTCTTTAGGTAATAATTCTACTATTTCTTTTATCTCTGATAATCCTTCTTTAATATCTGAATTCAATTCTTTTGATAATAATATATCGATACTTTCTATAATATTTTTATTTGATACTTCTTCAAAGTCTATTGTTTTGTTATTATTTAAAGCATCAATTATTTTCTTATGACTAATATTAATACTATGGTCATATAAACCCACATTGTTTAATCCTTCACTCGCAATTTGTATTATTTCTGCATCAGAATTTTTTGTTTTTGATTTTATAATGTCAGCATCACATTGATAGAATTCATTCAAATCCCTTCCTGCTTTTCTAAAAGATTTTTGAATTTGATATCTTTTAAATGGAAAAACTATATCATCATGATCAGCTATCAATCTTTTTAATGATAAAGTAGAATCAAATTTTAACGAATATTGATCTCCATCTGAACCTACAACACTAAATATTGATTCTTGTTTTTCGTCAAATGATTTTTTTTCTAATAATGGCGTATATATAGAATCATAACCATATCTAGTATATACTTCCTCCAACTTATTAATTATTGTTCCCATAAAAAATGCTGAATTCCCATAATAATCTTTATATGTTTTCATATTTCCTCCTTTTTCTAACATTTTTTTATATTCCTCCCCTCTAAATTATAAAGAAAAAGAGCGAATACATTTAAACTAATAATTTAATGTATTCACTCTTATAATATAAATATGAAAAAAATGGCAAGCAAGATTGTCAAAATGATGAAGTAATAAATTGTGTATGCTTGATATTTTTCTCATTTCTAATCTTCCTTTTCAATATAATTTAAAATATATTTTACTTTAATTCATATTTCAAGTCAATAGATAATCCATTTTTTTTGATTAATGGATTTAAATACATTAAATCATCTTTATAATTCTTATAAAACTCTTCAATTTTTATAATATACTTTTCTTTGTAATGAGATAAATTTAAGAAAGAATTAAAACATTCTTTAATAAATCTCGTTGTTTCGTAAACAGAACATACTTCTTCAGGTTCTTTTACATCAACAACTATAACGTTATTTACTCTTTTTATTTGATTTTCATTAAGATTCTTATTAATAATACTATTAATAGCATTATTCTTAATATCCGTTAATTTTTCTTCTAATGTAATATATATATCATCCAAATAGTTTTTATCTATTTCTCTATCCACAAAATCTATACTTGAAGGATTTTGATGTATGGCTTCAATTACTATTTTTTCATAATTATTAGTATTCTTATTTATATATCTTAATAATAATCCATTTAACTTAACTAGTTCTATAGGATTATTATTTATTAAATTTAATACTTTTTCCTTTTTTGTTGTACTACAACTATCTAGATTTCTAATCTTTTTTATTTCATCAGAACTTATAGTATCTTCTTCTATAACTGTTTTAATATTCATCACCTCTTAACATATTCCTTTATTTTTCTTCTAGCTTTTGTAGTTTTAACTGAATTAAGCCATTCTTCCTTCGAAGAAGCAGCCAATTCATCTGTTAATACTTTAACTCTATCCTTATTCTTTAATTGATAATCCATAGGAACCTCTTCATTATTTACTATTGCTCCTATCATTGCATTACCTATTGCAGTATGAATAGAATATGCAAAATCTATTACTGTTGATCCTTTTGGTAATTCTTTAATATCTCCTCTAGGTGTATATACATATATTTTATCGTTAAATAATTCTTCTTTTACTTGATTAACAAACGCTTCATTATCAACAAACATTGTATCTATTTGTTTTAAAGATTTATAAAATTGGAACTTTTCTGATAATTCTTTTTGCATTTCTCCTCTAGCTTGTCCTTTTCTAATTTCCCAATAAGCTGTTAATCCAAAAGAAGCTACTTTATCCATATCAAAAGTTCTTATTTGAGTTTGAATAAGTCTTTCATCTGGTCCAAATACTGTTGTATGTAATGACCTATACATATTTGTTTTGGGATTATAAATATAATCTTTAAACTTATTATTTATAGGATGATATTGAGAATGTATCATTCCTAATGCAATATAGCAATTCTTAATTTTATCAACCATTATTTTTAAAGATAACAAGTCATGAATATCTGTTATTTTATGCCCTTCTTCTAATCTCTTATATATACCATATATATTTTTAGTTCTAATTTTTATTTCATTTGGTATATTTTCAAATTCTAATAGGCCTTTAATATCTTGAAGCATTTGTTTTAAACAATGTTCACTTTCAATTTCAGTTTTGTTTTTTACATCTTCTATTTCTTTATATTTTTCTGGATTTAAATATCTTAAAGAAATATCTTCTAGTTCACTTTTTATTCGATATGCTCCTATATAATAAGCAAATGGAACAAAAATATTTAATGTTTCAATAGAATTTTCTTTTTGCTTAAATTCACTTTTAAACTCTAGAGTTCTCATATTATGAAGTCTATCTGCTAATTTTATTATAATAATTCTTACATCATCCATAACACTCATAATAATCTTTCTAGTATTTGCATTATTTAATTCAGTTTTAGAATAATCCATATTACTAATTTTTGTTACTCCATCAACTAAATCCGCAATTTCAGGATTAAAATCATGTGCTATATCTTCTTTAGTTGCTTTTGTATCTTCTAAAGTATCATGAAGTAACCCTGCACATAATGTATCTTGGTCTGCATGTAATTCAGCAAGAATATAAGCTACATTAAGTGGATGAGTTATATATGGTTCACCACTTTGTCTAAATTGACCTTGATGTAATAAATCTGCATATTCATATGCTTTATTTACTAAAGGTATAGCATCAGGGTTATATTCTTTTATTCTTTGAATTAAATCATTCAAAGTTAATTCATTCAATATATATCACCTCCAATAATATAAAAACGGTAACCATACGCAAACGCGTAAAGTTACCGTTTATTCATTTAATACACAAATTAAAGGGCATAAAAGCATTATAAAATGTAAGGATAATAATGTTAATAACATAATATATAGATTAGTTTTATTTAATAATAAAGCTTTTGTCATGTATATCTTCCCCTTAAAGAGCTTACTTATTAATCTACTACTAGTTTTTTAAATTGTCAATACCATTATTTTGCTTTTCTAGATAATCAATTAGTTGATTATATCCTGTATCATTCCATAATTTAAATCTTTCTGAATCTTCAAAACACGCTAAAGTTTTAGTTTGACCATCTGGAATAAAAATAAAATCCCAACACCATCCATGTTCTCCCTGCTTTTCTTTAGAAATAGTTCCTGTTGTTTCTGATACAAAAACTACTGGTTCTTTTCCATATTCACAATATGCTAATGCTTGAACGAATTTTGCTTTTCTATTTTCAATTCCATCCATTAATTTTAATATACCATCTTCTCCAATTGTATCTTGAACATAATGAGTATATGCTGCTGGAAAACCATTTAATGCATCTATTACTATTCCAGTATCGTTTTTTATAATATTAACTTTTAATTCGTCACTAGCCCATTTTGCTGAATACTTAGCTACTTCTTCTATAGAATCTGCTTGTATTTCTATTGTATCCATTTTAATATTATCTACTTCATAACCTTTAGGTTCTAAAAATTCTTTTGCTTGAGCTATTTTTGCCCAATTTCCTGTTACTAAAGTAATTTTCATATTGTCACCTACTTATTAAATTTGTTTTCTAAATACCATTTAGCAAAATCTTCTTTTGCTGATCCCCAGAACTTAGCTTCATAATCTCTATCTATTTCTCTTAGTTCACTAAGCGTTTTAGTTTCACCATCAGGTATATAGAATTTATCATGCCATCTACCTAGATTACCTTTAGCTTCATATGCTATTGTTCCAGTTCCTCCACCAGTAAATATTACTGGTTCTTCTCCAGGTTCACAATATGCAAAGCAGTCTTCTAATCTAGCTTTTCTATTGGTTTCATTTTTAAATAATTCTAGGAACTTGTCTACTCCAATGCAATGATCAAAATCATGGTTATATGGCCCTGGTAATCCTCCTAAAGCATCTATATATAATCCTGAATCTGATTTAATACATGGTCTTCCTAGTTTTTCACATGCATATTTTACTGAGAACGCTACTACATCCTTGCAATTAGTTGCTTGTATTTCTAATACTTCAAAATCTGGTTCTTTAATATCTATATCAAATCCATATCTATCTTTAAAAATATGCATAGCTTCTTCAAATTTACCTTTATTGGTTGTTAAATATACTGGTTTTTCCATAATATCACTCCTTATCTAAATACTCATTTATAACTTTCATCATTTCTTCATAAATAATCTTATTAATACTATTATCAGTAACTGTTTTCATTAATGTTTCTTCTACATCCTTTATAGGTATTTGTACTATTTTCATATTACCATCTTTTTCCCATTCATCATAAGAAACATTATCTATATCATATTTTTTATTAGTTTTAACTATGTAATAGTATATATCATTCTCTCTATTTTTATTTGTACCTCTATAATTTTTATTATAGTATTTTATCTTATAAAACAGATTTAATTCTCCATCTAAATCTATTCCTGTTTCTTCTTTAACTTCTCTTCTTAAACAATCTTCAATTGTTTCTCCTTCTTCTAAATGACCTCCAGGAAATTGATATGACTGATGAGAATAAACTAATGTTATTTCTTCTTTATCATTTATGATTAAAGCTTTAGTTCTAACTACAACTTCATCTATATCTGATTCTGATAAATTTTCATTATTAATAAATACTTCTTTCAAACTTAGTTTCTCTCCTTATACCATTTTGCAAATTGATGAAAATAATTATCTGTATTTTTCCACCATTCTAATTTTTCTTCTAAAGATAAACTTCCATAATTAGATTTTTGACCTTTAATTTCCATCAATTGATCCATTACAGAACCTTCTCCTTTTGCTTCTTTTCTGATAACTAAATCTGTATCCATTCTAAATGTTTTAGTAAATCCATTTGGTTCAGCGTACGCAAGTACCTCAATTGCGATTCCTTTTCTATTATCTTTATCTTCCAATAATTTTAAAATTCCTTCTGTTCCTAATTGCTTAAATACATACTTTCCAAATGCACCTGGAAAACCATTTAATGCTTCGAATTTAAAACCAACATCAGTTTTAATAACAGGTTTATTTATTTCTTTTGCTGCTTCTAACGCACTTTTAGCAGCGATTACTTCAATATTAGTTTCTTGTATTTCATCTGGATCTAAATCTATATTTTCTACTTCTATATCATACATATTTAAAACTGATTCTGCTATTTCAAGTTTATGTTTATTTCCAGTAACAAAAATTAGTTTTTCCATAGTATCACTCCTTAATTTAATTATACTATAAATTGCTTTATAAATAAATATGTGTTATAATGCATGTAATGAAGGAAACTTCATAGAATAAAAAAAGGATACGTTTGATTGGGTGAATCAGACGTAATCCCTAAATGGGTACATCTGAAATCAACTTATGTTGAAATCAGATGTTTTTTTCTACTTAAATAAATTATACAAAAGTATAAAGATTATTATAAATAGAAGGCATATTATGAAAAATTGAGATTTCTCTCTTTTAGTCATACTACCACCTCCCTTCATTAAAAGGGAAAACATCTGATATATTTCAAACGTATCCAAGATAATTATAGCAAACATACATTCGTTTATCAAGACAAAAACCGGGAAAAATAAAGAAGAATCTTATGATTCTTCTTTCATTTGTTATAATATTGTTTCTAATTATCAAAACAAGCATTATATAGCATAATAACACTTAATAAATCATTTTCACTTGCTTTTTCTATAAATTTTAAATTTCTAGTCTCATAATCTATACTTCTAGTATGTTCACATAGAACTGATCCTTCTATTTTTTTTGAATCTTCTAGAATATAATGAGTTGGAAATTCTTTTTTATTTGATGAAATAGGACAAATAATTACCATTTTTGTATTAATATTAAAAACATCATTACTAATTACTATTCCAGGTCTTGTACCCTTTTGTTCATGACCCTTTGTAGGATTAAAATCTAAGAAGACAATATCTCCTTGCTTAGGTATATATTTTTTTACCATATTTCTTTCCCCACTGGCTCGTCCCACTCAAAATCTTTAGCTAAGTTTTCACCATTATAATTTTTAAATAATTCTTCTAAAGATACTCTTTCTTTTTTTGATTTAGTAATGATAATTCTATCGCCATCTTCTTTTAAATCAATTTTATCATTTATTGATAAATTTAAGGATTTTAATAAACTGTTTGGAATTCTAATTCCTACTGAATTACCCCATTTTTGAAGTCTTGCTTCCATAAAATCATCTCCTTTACTTATAGTATATACAATGTATATACTTATTGTCAATAAAAAAAGAAGAATATCATTCTTCTTTCATTGTTAAAGCTACTTTTTCTTTATCTTTAAATATATCTTTAACGTATACTGTTACTATATCTCCTACTGAGAGAACATCAGATGGATGTTTTATATAAGAATCCGATATTTCTGATATATGAACAAGACCATCATTATGAAGTCCAATATCTACAAACGCACCAAAGTCTACAACATTTCTAACTGTACCTTCTAATTTCATACCTTTTTCTAAGTCATCTATTTCTAGAACATTACTTTTTAGTATTGGCGCTTGTAATTCATCTCTTGGATCTCTATTAGGTTTTTGTAATGATTTAACTATATCTTCTAAAGTATATATATCTATATTTAATTCTTTTGATTTTGATTCTAAATCTATATTATCTAATTTATTTATTAATTTTTCAGTACCTATTTCATCTAAATTAGAATTAATTGATTCAAGTAGTTTTAAAGTAACATCATAACTTTCTGGATGGATACTAGTTTTATCTAAAACATTATCACCATCAAGTATTCTCATAAAACCAATAGCCTGTTCATAGGTTTTATCAGTTAATACTTTTTTCTTTTTTAATTCTTCTCTTGATGTAATCTTACCATTTTTTTCTCTAAATTCTATTATCTTATCAATTGATCTTTTGGTTAAACCAGAAATATATTTTAATATTGAAGTTGATGCTGTATTAATATTAACACCAACTGTATTAACAGCCTTTTCTACTACGAAGTCTAGTCTATCTTTTAATTTAGTGTTTGATACATCATGTTGATATAGACCTACTCCTATTCCATCTGGTGGAATTTTAACTAGTTCTGCGAGTGGATCTTGTAGTCTTCTTCCAATTGAAACAGCGCTTCTTTCATTTGGAGAAAGATTTGGGAATTCTTCTTGTGCAACTTTTTCAGTACTATAAATAGATGCTCCTGCTTCATTAACAATAATATATTTTGTATCCAAATTATATTCTTTTATTAAATCTGCGATTAGTTTTTCTGATTCTCTTGAAGCAGTTCCATTACCAATAGAAACAATATCTATTTTATATTCTTTTATTAGTTTTAGTAATGTATTCTTTGAATCTATTAGAGCTTTTTCAGATGATGCGAAAGGTCTAATAACACAAGAATATAAGTATTTACCTGTTTCATCTAAGCAAGCAAGTTTACAACCATTTGTGTAACCTGGGTCAAAAGCTAGTACTCTTTTATCTTTAATTGGAGGTTGAAGTAATAAACTTTCTAAGTTCTTACCAAAGTTTTCAATTGCTACGTCTCCTGCTTCTTCAGAAAGTTCACTTCTTATTTCTCTTTCAATAGATGGACCAATTAATCTTGCATAACTATCTTTTATAGATTCTCTAACTAGTTCTGCACATTCATTTTCTTTTTTAACCTTTTTTTCTTCTAGATATGAATATATTTTATTTTTATCTACTTCAATAGAAACAGATATTACATCTTCTTTTTCTGCCCTATTAACTGCAAGTACTCTATGAGGTTTAATAAATTTAACATCTTCCTCATATTCATAATACATTTCATATATTTTCTTTTCATCAACTGCATTCTTTTTTAATTTAGTTTTAATTTTGCCTGTTTTATAAGTAAAATTTCTAATCCATTTTCTATAGTATGCATTATCAGAAATATATTCTGCGATTATATACATTGCACCTTGAATAGCATCTTCCTTAGTTTTAACATTTTCATTAATGAATTTATCCACATATAAAGTATCTGGAAAAGATAAAATAATCTTTGCAAGTGGTTCTAAACCATTTTTAATTGCTTCTGTTGCTTTAGTCTTTTTCTTTTCTTTATATGGTCTATAAATATCTTCTACATCTACAAGTTTTTCAGCTTTCAAAATTTGAGCCTTTAATTCATCAGTAAGAAGACCCTTTTCATCAATAAGTCTAATTACATCTTCTTTTCTCTTTAATAAATTACATTGGTATTCATAAACATCAGATATTGCTTTTATTTTGTCTTCATCTAAATTACCAGTAACTTCTTTTCTATATCTTGCGATAAAAGGAATTGTATTTCCTTCAGAAAGCATTTCTAGTGTTTTAGTAACTTGTTCTTCTTTAATACCTTGTTCTAATGCTATTTCTTTTATTATTTGTTCATTCATATATGTTCACCCTAACTGATTATATCATTTATTTATCTATTTTTATACCCTTAAATACTGTACCAGAACCAAATTCTTTATTAATATCATCTATTAACTTATCTATTACTTTTTCTGTTATTACTTTATTATTTTCATCAAATAAAGATAATTGTACATCATTATTATTTGATAAGTCTAATACTCTAAGACCTATTAATCTAATTGGTTCAAGATTCCATAATTTATTAAATGCTTGTTTAGCATATTTAAATATTTCTTCTTCTAAATTAGTATTATTATCAAATTTAATTTGATGATTATATGTTTTAAAAGAAGCATATCTTATTGTTACAACTAATGTTTTTGCGTACATTCCTCGCTTTTTTAATTCTAATGATATTTTATTAGAGAATTTACTAAGCATTTCATATATTGTAGTTTTATCTTCTATATCATCTTCCATAGTTTTTGAAAAGCCAATACCTTTTCTATCATCATATCTATTTTCCACAGGAGAATCATCAATACCATTTGCGTATTCATAAAGCATTTTGCCATGTGATTTTAGGAGACCTATTAATTTATTTTGATCATATTTAGCAAGATCTCCAATAGTTTCTATACCTAATCCTTTTAGTTTCTGACATGCAGATTTACCAGCCATAAATAAATCACTGATAGGAAGAGGCCACATTTTTTCTTCTATTTCATTTTTATATAAAGTATGTACTTTATTTGGTTTTTCAAAATCACTTGCCATTTTCGCAAGTAATTTATTATTACCTATTCCAACATTAACAGTAAAACCAAATCTTTTATATATTTCATTTTTTAATTTATGCGCAAATTTTACTTCATCACCATATAACTTTTTCATCTCTGTATAATCAACAAAACATTCATCTATAGAATACTGTTCATATTTAGGAAAAAGATACTTTATTAATCTAAGCATATTCTTAGAACATTCTTTATAAAATTCTCTATCTTGATGAGTTACTATTACATCTTTATATATTTTTTTCGCATCTCTAAGATTCATTGGTGATCTAATACCAATCTTTTTAGCAGGAATAGACGCAGCGACAACTATACCATGTCTACTAGCTTCTCTACCTGATACAACAGATATTTCATTTCTTAAATCTATCTTAGATCCTTCTTTTAATAGTTTTAAGGCAGACCAAGATAAAAAAGCTGAATTAACATCAATATGCATTATTATTCTATCCATCATATCACCCATAATAATTTTAACATAAAATAGGCATTTTAACTATAAATAATAAGGCATTTATCATAGTATAAAAAGAAAGGAATGATTATGTGTACGATAATTTATCTACAAACAACAAATTAGTTAGTGTAGATGTTGGTTTTAATAGAGGTAACATGTTTGATAATTTATTTTGGCCTTATAAATATATCGCAGATGTAAGAGGAAATAATCCTCAAGAGGATTTACTAATCAACCTACAACGATATTGTTTTGCGGCTCATGAAATGAATTTATATCTAGATGTATACCCTAATGATATTCAAGCTATTGGTTTATATAATCAATATAAAGATGAAGCTGATAGATTACAAAAAGAATATGAATCTAGATATGGAAGAATATGTCTAGGTATTAATGAAGATTTTAATTGGGACTGGGTCAAATCTCCTTGGCCTTGGGAAAGGATGTAACTATGTGGAAATATGAAAAAAAATTACAGTTTCCTGTAAATATTAAAAAGAAAAATATAAAAATGGCTAAATATATAATAACTCAATGCGGAGGCGCAAATGGTGAACTTGGCGCAACTCTTAGATATTTAAATCAAAGATATACTATGCCAGATGACTTTGGTAAAAGTGAATTAACTGATATTGCAACAGAAGAAATGGCTCATATGGAGATAATTAATGCGATGGTCTATCAGTTACTAGAAGGCGCAACTCCTGAAGAATTAGAAAAAGAAGGTTTAGGTTCTCAGTATACTGAACATAAATTAGGAATATATCCAGAGAATTCTAATGGAATTCCATTTGATGCATCATATTTTGCAGTAACTGGTGATCCTCTTGCAGATATATCAGAAGATATGGCTGCAGAACAAAAAGCAAGGGCAACCTATGAAAATTTAATGGATTTAACTGATGATCCAGATATTTTATCACCTCTATCTTTCTTAAGACAAAGAGAAATAGTTCATTTTGAAAGATTTAAAAGATTATATGAAATTTATAATAAGACACAAAAAAAGAAATAGTTAACTATTTCTTTTCTTCATCAGTTGCCTTAGTTTCTTCTCCTTCATCAACTGGTTTCATAACTACAGTATCTTCTTTTTCATAGCCATAATTAAAAGTACTTTCATTGGAATCGGGAACACCATCTAAGTCAACATCTAAAATACTAGTTTTTTTTTCCTCTGTTCCTTCACTATATTTAGCATCAGAGAACGCTAATATAGGGAATGTAACATATGGGAAGAAAATACTTAGTACACCAAATGCAGTATCTTTACCAAATCTCTTAGCAATTTCTAAGTAAGCTTTGATTTCGAATACTAGATAAATGATTGGCCCTGCACAAGGTATAAACATAAAGAATATATATGCACCTTTTTGTCCACCAATTTCAAATAATGTCCATAAATTATAGAATGGTATTAATGATATCCAACCTTCTTTTCCAGCTTTTGTGAATATTTTCCACATAGAAATTATCATAACAGCTGAAAGAGCAAGACAAATAATCATATATACAACCCAAAAAGCTCCTAATCCAGCTACTGCAGCATCATTATAAGCATCTGTTGTATAACTGTAATTGTAATTCATTTTCCCTAACTCCTTTCTATAATTAAGTATACCTTAATATGACATTTTTTTCAATAATTAATATTGATTTTTAGTATACAAAAAAATATAATAATATGAAAGGAGGAATAATATGTTAATTATATTAGGAATAATTTTATTTATCTTACTTATATCTATTAGACAAATATCTGAATATGAAAGAGGTATTAAATTTAGATTTGGTAAATTTGTTAAAATTATGAACCCAGGTTGGAAAATAGTTTTACCTATTATTGAATCTTATAAAAAAGTAGATATAAGAACAAAAGCAGTAGATGTTCCAGAACAAGACGCAATTACTAAAGATAATGTATCTATTAGAATCAATGCGGTTATCTACTACAAAGTATTTGATGCATCTAAAGCTATACTTGCGGTTGAAAGATATCAATATGCAGTTGGTCAACTTGCTCAAACTACTATGAGAAATGCTGTTGGAGCTGTATCACTAGATGAATTATTATCTGAAAGAGATAAAATATCTACTGAAATATGTAAGGTTATTGATGAAGCAACTGATCCTTGGGGAATTAAAGTTGAAAACGTTGAATTAAAAGATGTTAAACTACCTGAAGAAATGCAAAGAGTTATTGCTAAAGTAGCAGAAGCTGAAAGAGAAAAAGAAGCAGTTATTACTAAATCTCGTGGTGAAAAAAAAGCTGCTGATAATTTAGCTGAAGCTGCTGCTGTATTAAGTAACTCACCAGGTGCATTACATTTAAGAACACTTGCTACATTAAATGATTTATCATCAGATCAATCTAATACAATTATATTTGCAGTACCAATTGAAGTATTACAAGCTTTTAGTGGAAATAATGCAGATAAAGTAGCTAAGACTGTAAAAGATATAATTAAAAAATAAAAAGACATTTAAATGTCTTTTTTTATGTCTTCTATTTGATTTTCTTTTTTATATTTTTCCCACTCTTTATCTATTTCTTCTTTTATTCTTTCTCTTTCTATTCTCTTTTTATATCTATCTTCTTCACTAAATATGCATCCACAATACTTTTGCATATATATACCTAACCTTTTAGCTTCTTCTTGCCCTTCTCTATAATATGGTCTAAAGTCATAATATAAGAACTTAATATCAAATGCTTTAGATATTCTTTCACATACCTCTTTTAAACCCTCATGATCTTGATAAGGACTATAAAGTAGACTAGTACAAAAAGCATCATATCCATTATCTTTTGCGTATTTAGCTACAACAGTAAGTCTATCTGCGTAACAAATTTTACATCTGTCATTTAAACTATCTATTACTTTTTTACAAAATTCATCTAATCCATATTCATCCTTATATATAACTGGTAAATCTATAGACTTAGAATAGTTTCTAAAAGCATCCCTTCTTGCTCTATATTCCATATATGGATGAATATTGGGATTATACCAAAAACCAGTAACATCCATATTATCTTCTCTTAATTTTTTAATACTCATAATGCTACAAGGTGCACAGCAAACATGTAATAAGACTTTCATAAAATCACCTAGACGTATTATTACACTATTTTTATTATTTGTAAAGAATATGTTATAATTATATTGGTGATAATATGAAAAAGAAATATTTATTTATAATACCTATAATTATTATAGTTCTAATTATACTAATAATAGTAAATAATCCTAAAGATGAAGAATATTATGTTTTAAAAGACGATAAAATTAAAAGTATTACTAGTCTTCTAGGTGAAAGAAAGCTAACTAGAAAAACTAAAAAGAAATATAACGATACAATTATAAAGACTTATAAATATAAAAAAATAAAGAGTCCATCAATAGATTTATCTAAATATATAATATATTTAGAAAATGAATCTAACTTTATGACAACAAAAGAATATAATTTAAATAATGAAAAAGGTACTTTACAATTATCTAGATATAGTACAGAAAAAAGTTATATTATTCTTATAGATATTAGTTATAACAAGAATTCATATACTATAAAAATAACAAGAGGAAAAGGTAAAATAACTCCTCTTAATAATTCTTAATAAATTTTATATATATTATTAATATTTCTTCGATATACTTAAATCATAGTTAGGAGAGTGATAGATGAAATATTGATAGAGACATATATAAGACAATACATTTCAATAATAAATAATAATTAGAGTTTTTCCCTACTCTAATATAAATAAATTTAATAAATACTAAAACCCCTATTAAAAACTTTTATAGAAGAAGAGTGATGTGACTCTTCTTTTTTGATAATATGATATAATTATAAAGAAGGTGAAAATATGGAGAAGATATTAATAATAGATGATGATATAGATATAGCGGAATTAGAATCCTATTTATTAAAAAAAGAAGGATTTGAAACTGTTATATGTAATTCAGGAGAAGAAGCATTGGATATAATTGATAAAGAAAGATATGATCTTATTCTTATGGATATTATGATGCCTGGTATTTCTGGTATCGAATTATGCGCAAAAATAAGAGAAAAAGTAGACTGCTCTATTATATTTGTAACTGCTAAAGCTAATCTTGTGGATAAAATGGTTGGTTTTGAAGTTGGCGCTGATGATTATGTAACTAAACCTTTTGAAAATCAAGAATTAGTTTCTAGAGTAAAAGCTCATTTAAGAAAAGATAAAAGAAATAGAAAACAAGGTAGTTCAAATATAATTAAAATTGGAGAAATAGAACTTAATAAAGAAAGCTTTGAAGTAAAGAAAAATGGTAAGACTGTTGATTTATCCACAAGAGAATTTGAATTATTAAGATACCTGATGGAAAATAAAGGTATAGTTCTATCTAAGTCTCAAATATTTGATTCAGTTTGGGGAAGTAATTATGGAGAAATAAGTACGGTAGCGGTTCATATTAAGAATCTAAGAGATAAATTAGATAATGAAGAAAAATACATTATTACTGTATGGGGATATGGTTACAAGTTTGTGAGGTATATAGATGAATAGAGGTTTTAATGTACAAAAAGCTTTCTTACTATTTATAATTATCTTCATAGTTATTAATCTTTTATTCTTAACATTTTGGTTTAAATATGGTGTTCAAACATCTATTAAACAAGGATATGAAGAACTACAAAACGAACTACATAATGATATCATCGATAACATAGAAAAAAATATCAAAGATAATAAAAAACTAGATACCCCTTCTTTATTTGAACATATCGCAAATAAATATAATTTATTATTAATAGTTAGAAATAGTAAATATGAAGTAATATATACTAATATCGAAAATATTAGTGATAGAGAGTATCTTACTCCATTTGTTGTTAATATAGATGATGAGGATTATCTAATAAGTGTTGGTAAAACTAATACAATTAATACAATATCAATTACTAAAAAATTTATGATATTTGAAATTATTTTTATATCTACTATTACATTACTAGGTTTAATAATCGCAAATAAATTATTACTTGAACCTATAAATGTAACTGTAAGAGATATAAACAATTATAAATTTGGTATCAAGCCATCAAAAAGAAAAGTTACAAACGAAATATATTATGTTCAAAATGAATTCGTTGATTTAACTAAATCTCTTGAAAAAGAACATGAAGAACAAAATAGAATTATTTCCGCAATAAGTCATGATATAAAAACTCCTCTAACATCTGTTATTGGTTATAGTGATTTACTAATAAATAGTAAATTAACTAAAAAAGAGATGAAAGAATTACAAGAAAAAATATATAACAAAGCAATTCATATGAAAGATATTGTTTCTGACTTTGATGATTATTTATTATCTCATAAAAATAGAACTTATATTTTTAAATCTGTTAATGTAAGAGATTTATTAAATAATATTAGATTTGAATACTTTGATGATCTAAAAGAAAAAAATATTAGATTTGATGTTATTAATAGAGCAAGAAAAGCAAATATTAATATTGATATTGGTAAAATAAACAGAGTATTTAATAATTTAATTGTTAATAGTATAAGACATATAAAGGAAGAAAAAGGTCATATTGTTATAGAATGTAGAGATGACAAAGAATATTTCTATTTCAAATGTATAGATAACGGAATTGGTGTAGATGAAAAAAATATTAAAAAAATATTTGATCCATTATTCACAACTGATAAATCTAGAAAAATAAGTGGTCTTGGTCTATCAATTACAAAAGAAATTGTTGAGATGCATGGAGGTACAGTAAAAGCATCTAATAACAAAGAAAAAGGACTAACAATTGAATTTAGTATTAGTAAAAACATGGATATAGAAGAATAAAAGATGTATTTAATACATCTTTTTATATTGACAAGTTCTAAAAATATAGTATAATTAAGTAGTAACTTGTTTTTGCAGGTGTAGTTCAATGGTAGAACATCAGCCTTCCAAGCTGAATACGGGAGTCCGATTCTCCTCACCTGCTCCATTTTTTTAAAATTAATCGAACTTTTATAGTTTGATTTTTTTTGTTTCAAAATTTGACAATTATCGCCTTTTATGTTTTAATATACCGCAATTCAAGGGGTTGTGGTTTATGAAGAAATATTTTACTGTACTTTTATGTACATTTGTATTCTTATTTAATGACTTTAGTATTATGAACGCTAATATGTTTGCTAAAGATGAAAAAGTATTAGTTAAATGTAATTATTTAGAGGAAGTTAAACAAGAGTTAGTTGAAGTAAAACAAGAAGAAGCAGAGGATACTACTGCTATTCAAACATCTACAAGTGATGAATATATTGAAGAAGATAATACTGTTACTGAAACATATAGTGAAAACTATGGTACTTATGGTAGATTATATGTTTCTTGGTATGACGTTGCATTATATGATTATAATGTTTATACTAGTTCAAGTGCTTCATTACAAGAATTAGTTGATAACTATGATAGTGCGGCTTATTATGCAAATAGAGGTAAATTAGTTATAGCTGATCATAACTATCAAGGATTTAGTGTTCTAGGTAGTTTATCAGAAGGAACTACTTCATATATTAAATTTGCGGATGGAAGTACTATTGGTTATAGTTTAATTAAAAAAGCTAAAGGTTATAATACAGGACCTGATTTAGTAGATACTGAAGGTAATTCATTCTATGACATGGATGCTAGTTTAATTATGTATACATGTTATGAAGATGGAATTATGGTAACCTTATGGGCTTAGTTTAAAAAAGCATATACTCAATATGCTTTTTTATTTTATTAAAATATGGTATATTTATACTAGGTGATAGTATGAATAAGTACCAGAAGATTAGTTTATTATCAATGGTAATAGTTTTTTCAGGAGTATTTGGTTGGATATATGAATTCATTTTCTATTATATTAATGGAGGAATGAAGACATGGTACATGCAAGGTGGTAATTTCTTACCTTGGATAAACATCTATGCGATTGGAGCGATTGTAGTATTATTCTTAACTAAAAAAATTAGAAATAAACCATGGTTAGTTTTACTAGTATCAATAGTTGGTACAGGTATAGTTGAATATTTAGGTGGATACTTCTGTTTAAAAGTATTTAATGCCAGATTCTGGGACTATAATGTAGAAATATGGAACTTTGGTAATATAAATGGTTTTATATGTCTTAGGAGTATACTATTCTTCGGTATATCAAGTATGTTTTTAATATATGTAATTGTACCTTTATTTACTAAGATAATAAAGAAATATAATCCTAAAAAGTTTATGATAATATGTTTAATTATAGTATCAATATTCCTATTTGATGAATTATATAATTTAGTACTATGTAAAGTATTTAATACTCCTAACGCTACTAGTTTTTATAAATCTTTAGGATGGAAATATGTAGAATAAAAAAACACCATATGGTGTTTTTTTATCTGAAAGTAAATTTTAATTTTTTATTATCATTTCTAGATAATCTAGTAACTTCTTGTTCTAATACATCTTCTTCGTTTTCATCAAAACCATAATTATCTAAATAAGTTTGTAATTGATCTTTTTGAACAACATCCATAAACGCTTCACAAGTAACTACTATAATACCACTTGAAAAATCAAATGTTTTATTTTGAACTGTTCCAGTACTTTTTAATTTTATAAGTCCATCTTCAATATCAAAACTATCCATACATGAATACCAGCGTGTTAATTCATGCCTTATTTTGCTATATGGCATTTCTGGATTAACACTTAGAATATAATCATAATTAAATTTCTTTTCTAAAGCTTCTTTATAAAATCTTATACTGTTTGTAGTATATATTCCAGAAATATAATCTTCAAATCTATCATAACACTTAGGTAAGAATACTCTATTCTTTTTTTGTCTTTTATTAATAAATGTAAATTTTTCCATGTTACACCTCTAACTTTTTAGCCTTTCTACCTTCAGTTATAATAACGTTAACTCTTTCTTTCATTTCTTCTTCACAATTAGGATTTTCCACAATTTTTCTTAGATTCTTTTCCCAGTTAGAACTATGATATTTTCTATCTATTTCTTCATTTCCCATATCTTTTATGTATTCCATTATTTCTGGTTTTGTTAAAGATGAGAAGTATTCAAAGTTTTTAACATTCATTATATAAGTTGCGTTATTATCTTTAGAAGGTCTTTCTTTTTCATCAAAGAATTTTTCAAATGCGATAATACCATTTGGATATAAATAACCTATATAACCTTCAAACTTATCTGTACCAATCATTTGACATAAATAATCTGTTTTTCTAAATACAGACATTCTATATTCTACATCTATTGCTTCTCTTTCTTTTCTTTCAGAATTAATAGTTTTAGTTTTATAACTTGAATATGTTTTTTCTACTTCACCCTTTTTAATAAATTCCCAAGAAGCAGTTATATTTTGATAATCTTCACCATATCTATATTTAACAACTTCTCTTTCTATATCTTCTCTTGTACCCATATCTTTTATATCTTTATCTAAATATGGATCATAAGCAGAAACATATTTAAATGTACAATCTGGAATACTCTCTAAGAATTTATTTAGATTTCTTTTTAAATCATGGAAAGTATAAGTTAATACTTTTGGTTTCTTTTTATTTTTATTATCTTTTACATATTGTATTTTTGGATTATAATCATTTAAACCAAGTTCCTCAACAAAATGAACATAGTTATATACTTGTGGGATTAAATCTAAGAAAATATCTTTATCTTCTTTAAATTCTTTTGCTAAATCTAAAACTATTTTTGAATACATTAAGAAATACTTATCTATATCAAAACAATCAAAAAATTCTTTATAATCTAAATCATTTTTTTCTATTCTATATAAATTCTCTATAAATTTTCTATCTGATACATATTCATTCTTTAATTTAGAATACGCTGATGAAATTATTAATGGATTTCTTAATACTTCAGATGCATCACCTAGAGTAGATTCACTTAATCCTAATTCGTTAATACTATCTTTATAATATTTAGATTTTTCTCTATTTTTAATAATATCATCACACTTTAAAATCTTATCATCTAAAGTTTTAAACAAATCATTATATACTTCACTAACTTTATAATCATTTATATCATAATGTAAATTATTTTTTTCAGCAAAGAACAATACTTGTGGATTAGTTAGAAATACTAATCTAACTTTTCCTTCAAATACTTCTGTACCCACAACAGGTATAATATATTCTTTATAGTTCTTTAACACATCTTTATCAAACATATTAAAACAATATTTCTTTTGAAATTCTTTATATAAGTTTTTACCATTCTTTACTTTTGAATTAAGTATAAACATATCTATAGATTCTTGATATTGTGTTACATCTCTATCGTATAATAGAATTCCGTATTCATCCATAAATAATGGATCTACAGAAAATCCAATCTTAAACATTTTTTCTACTAATTTACTACTCTTAGCCATTATTATTTCCCCCTAAATTTCTATATTAATACATTTTATATTTTTATAATTATTATTCATTTCTTTATTAAAAGCTTCACTACCTATAGAAATAATATTCTTATCTTCTATATTGAAGTGTTTACTTATTTCTACTTTATTCTTCTTTTCTATTTCATTTATTTTTAAATATTCATTATATTTTTCAATAATATAATTATTTAAACCATAGTTATCAAGAGTACATACTATAATATCAATATCTTTATCTATTAGATTTAATAATAGAACTGAACTATTTTCCAATAAAACAGTATCGTAACTATCTATATTGATATCTATATCTTTATTCATTAATTCATAGAAAGAATCATATGTATAATTATCATCTATTTCTAACAACTTACTTATTTTATCTCTATCACTTAAATATTTTTCTTTAAAATAAGAATTCATAATCTATCCTTTTAAAAATTATGTAGTTCTTCTAAGAAATCCTCTTCGTTGTCATCTATAATCTTTTTTGTCTTAACTATTCTTTTAGGTTTTCTTTCCGCAACAAAACCATCTCTTAAAGAACCCATAACTCTTTCATCATCCCTATAAGGATGATTTATAACTATATGTCCTTTTTCATCCATATTGATTCCCGCTTTAAATAATAATTGATTTATTCTATATAGATAATCTTCATCTTGTCTTATTTCAGCCGCATATTTTAATACAAATGCTTCTTCATAATCTTGTGATTTTAATCTTTTTATATTAAATTCTTTATATAAATAAGAAATAACATTATCTGCGGAAACAAATCCTATAAAGTTTGACATATCTATATTCATATCCTTATATACTAGATATTTATCATCTTTAGAAACATTGATAAAATTTCCGTATTCATTTTCTAATAAGTTTTTAGCAACTCTATTAATAAATTGTTGAATTTTATAAACAGTAAAATTATTTAATAAGTCTTCATCATCTAATATTTCATCTATATAGTTTTTTAGTTTTGCTTTTTTTCTTACAATTTCTCTTGTCTCTTCAGAATCAATAGTAACAAGAGATACAAAGTTATAACTATATTCAGATAGATTCATTCTTACTGATTCTTTATATGAATCAAAATCAAAATCTTTTTGAATAATAACTCTGTCATCTTCTTTTAATTCTTTTAAATATCCATAAGTGTTATTAGATAAGTTATATAAATTTGTATTTTTAAATTTTTCTAATTTCTTCTTTTCCATCATGTACTCCTTCTAACAGATAAAAACTAGGTTAAACCTAGTTTTTTCTATTTACTAGTCTTTTGTATGCCGCAGTAGTTGCGGTTTTTATGTCTTCTATATCATTTTTTCTATTAATTATATGAATTAATCCATCATCAGCGATATATTCACCAATAGTTAATATTCTCTTTTTCTCTGAAACAACACTATCTTCATTACACTCACTAACTAATCTATAAAGTTTAATCATTTCATTAGTATTAGTTTTATATATATATTCTTCTTCCTCAGTTAGTTTTACTCCATCAACTTCTTCAATATAACTATCTTCATATCTTATTTGAATAAATCTACCATCTTTTTTATAGAATTCACTTTGTGTTACCCTTTTATGATCATCATCAAAAATAATAGCTCTTTTTAATAAAATATCATTATTTCTTCTTTCAAGTCTAACTATATAGTCACTATCATTATTCTTATATTCTAGTGAAACACGATTTCTATAATGGTCATCTTTAAAATAAAATGAATCACCTTTATCAGATACAAACATAGTTTCAAAATCATCTACTGCTAATCCAAAATACTTAAAATCTGAATGAGATAAATAATCTGAAACTAAATCTGCGAATCTATTATTAATAGTATCTGTATCAATTACTGTTTTAGAAATAATTGATAATGGTTCTCTCATAACTTCCTTTTGTTTTTCATAAGAAGTTGGTAATTGTTCCTTTATTAATTCGATTTGATTAAATTCTTCTGTTATTACTTCATTTACTGACATAATTTCATCCCCCTCTTAAAGGCAAGATTATTATACTTATTTTTTAAAATTTGTAAAGTATTTATAACTCAAATTGTGAATTATATAAATCTGCATAAAAACCTTGTTTTTTCATTAATTCATCATGATTTCCTTGTTCAATAATATTACCATCTTTCATAACTAATATAAGGTCTGCATTTTTAATAGTAGATAGTCTATGTGCGATTATAAAAGATGTCTTTCCTTTTGTTAAGTTATCCATTGCTTTTTGTACTAATTCTTCTGTTCTTGTATCTACATTAGATGTTGCTTCATCAAGTATTAAGAATGGTGAATCTTCTATCATACCTCTTGCGATTGTAAGAAGTTGTCTTTGTCCTGAAGATACTGATTCATTATCACTTATTTCAGAATTATATCCTTTTGGTAAAGTTTTAATAAAGTGATCTAGACCTACTACCTTACATACTTCTTTTACTCTTTCATCTGATGCTTTTCTATTATATTTAACATTTTCTTTTAATGTACCGTTAAATAACCAAGTATCTTGAAGAACCATAGTAAATAGATCATGTATATTATTTCTAGTTAATTCTTTAATAGAAGTTCCATCTATTGTTATATCACCTTTATTAATATCATAAAACTTCATAAGTAAATTAACCATAGTAGTTTTACCTGCGCCTGTTGGACCAACTATCGCAACTTTTTCACCTGGTTTAACTTTAGCACTAAAGTTTTTAATAGTGTCTTTATCATTACCATCATATCTAAATGATACATCTTTAAATTCTATTTCACCTTTTACTTTTTTTAAATCAAGTGAAGTAAGATTTACTTCTTTTATTAGTTCTTCTTCATCTAAAAATTCAAATACTCTTTCAGAAGCCGCAGTTGTTGATTGAAGCATATTCATACTTTGCGCTATTTGAGATAAAGGTGATGTGAATAATCTTACGTATGACATAAACGCTACAATAACACCAAATGTAATAGCATCTTTTGATACTAATAAAGCACCTACTATACAAACAGATACATATCCTAGGTTACCTATAAATCCCATCATAGGAGGCATTAAACCACCAATAAACTGACTTTTTCTATTCGCAATATATAATCTTTCATTATAAGTATTAAACTTTTCATTAACCATTTCTTTAGCGTTATAAGTCTTAATAACATTTAATCCTGAATATGATTCTTCTATATGTCCATTTAATTTACCTAGTTCTTTTTGTCTAGCTGAAAAATATACTTGTGATTTTTTTAATACAACTGCCATAAATATAAATCCAAATAAACTAGATATAATAGCTGTTAAAGCCATAATTACGTTAGTAGTAAACATCATTAATAAACTACCTATTAGAAGAGTAATACTAGATACTAAAGTCGCAAGTGATTGATTCATACTATGCGCAATTTGATCTACATCGTTAGTTACTCTAGACATAATGTCTCCATTTTGGTGATTATCAAAGTACTTTAGTGGTAATTTATTAATCTTTTTCTCTATTCTAGTTCTTAGTTTTTTAGCAAAGTTATTTGATACAGTAGTCATAATAATACTTTGTATATAATTAAGTAACGCACTTGATAAATATAATACTAATATTATTAAAGATATTAATTTTATTTTATCTAGATTTATTTTTGGCTCTACAACCTTTTTAATACTCTTTGGCATTTTATCTAAATCTTTATATATTTTTGTAGATTTAGAGTTTTTATCATACTTTTTCATAGTACTTACAAACTTCATTTGTTCTTCAAATGTAATAGTTACTCCATCTACTTTTATATCAGAGTAAGTATGATTATTCATTATCTTTTTAGATAATACTTTAACATTCTTTGTATTAATAACTAAACCTTTAGATATTTCATCTGTAAGATCTTTTAATCTATTAGGAGATATGATTGATAAAATTGCACTAAAAGACGCTAAAAATAGTGATATTACTATAAATACTTTAAATATTCTTAACTCTTTAAATAATCTAATAGTAGCTTCTTTAAAGTTCTTTGGTTTTTCAAATACTGGACCTCTTGGTCCTCTTCTATTTTCTCTAGACATTCTTTAATTCCTCCTCACTTAACTGAGAAGTAGCAATTTGTTTATATACTTCACATGTTTTTAATAATTCTTTATGTGTACCTATACCTACCATTTTACCTTCATCAAGTACAATTATTTTATCTGCATTCATAATAGTACCAATTCTTTGGGCTACAATAAGTATAGTAGAATCTGACATATTTTTCTTAAGATTCTTTCTTAGTTTAGCATCTGTTTTATAATCTAGAGCTGAAAAAGAATCATCAAATATATATATTTCTGCTTTTTTAGCTAAAGCTCTTGCGATAGATAATCTTTGTTTTTGTCCACCAGAAATATTACTTCCAGAAGATGCGATATGTTCATTATATTTATCATCCATCTTTAATACAAACTCTTCTGCTTCAGATAATTTAATTGCTTCTTCTATGTCCTTTTTTGTTATCTTTTTCTTACATTTACCAAAATTAACATTTGAAGATACTGTTCCATCAAATATAACTGCTTTTTGTGATATATAACCTATCTTATTATATAGTTCTTCTAAGTCATATTCTTTTACGTTTACTCCATCTACTAATATCTCTCCA
Organism: Bacilli bacterium; assembly: GCA_017627015.1. Next base: position 10,435 of record JAGAHP010000007.1, on the reverse strand, counting down.
GAAGTAACATCATAAAATCTTGGAATTAAATTTATTAATGTAGATTTACCAGAACCAGTAGATCCAATAAACGCAACTGTCTCTCCTTTATTTGCTTCAAAATTAATATTTGTTAATATACATTCTTCTGCATCTGGATATTTAAAACTAACATCTTTAAATATAACACTGCCCTTATCTTTAATTCCTTTTTTAGAACCACTTTTAATACTTATTTTAGTATTTAATACTTCATTAATTCTCTTAGCAGATACTTCCGCTCTTGGATACATAACAAATACAAAAGCAAGCATTAAGAATGACATTATTACTTGCATAGCGTAACTACTAAATACAATCATATCTCCAAATAAAGATAGTTTATCAGGTAAAGAAGCATCTCTAATTAAAATAGCACCTATAAAATAAATAACAAGCGCAAGTACATTCATTGTCATAAACATAATTGGTGACATAATAGCAAAAGTCTTTTGGTTAAATAATTGAGTTTTTGTTAATTCTTCATTTGTTTTTTCAAATTTATCTTCTTGATATTTTTCAGCATTAAAAGCTCTTACTACTTTTATACCAGTTAAATTTTCTCTAATTAAACTATTAACGCTATCAGTTAATTTTTGAATAATTTTAAATTTAGGCACTACTATAAATGTAATAATACTAATAGTAGTTAATAATATAACAACCGCAACAACAGTCGCTAAACTCCAAATCATATTCTTATTTAATATCTTATAAATTGCCCATATCGCAGTCATTGGACATTTAATAAGTAATTGAAGTCCCATTCCTAATAACATTTCTAATTGAGTAACATCATTTGTTGTTCTTGTTATTAAACTATTAGTTTTAAACTTTTTTATTTCTTCTAGACTAAAATTCTCAGTATGTTCAAATATTTTCTTTCTAACTCTAAATGAAAATATAGATGATAAATACGCAACTATATAACCTACTAATACAGTAAAGAATAGTGAACCAAATGCACATAAAAGCATGTATCCACCATTAATCAAAATATCTTTCATTTCACTTGTGTTAGTTTGAACTAAAACTGTTATTTCTTGCATATAATCTGGTATCTTTAATTCTAACCAAACTTGGCAAAAAATTAATACAAATGATAATAGAACTAATAACCATTCTTTTATCTTAAAACTCTTTAATAATTTTAACATATATTCACTTCCTAATCGTACGCATTATTAATGATAAACTAATTAAAAAATATAGTCAATAACTATTAATAAATACATAATAAAAGAGATGCATTAACATCTCTTTTTATTCCACAGTTACAGATTTTGCTAAATTTCTAGGTTTATCTATATCTCTTTTATTAAATTTAGCAACATGATAACTAATCATTTGAAGTGGCAATATATTTATTAGTGGTTGAAGTAATGGATTTACTTTAGGAACTTCTATTCTCTTGTTATAAAAATCTCCATCCTTAGAAAGAACATTAGTTGTTAAATATATAACATTCGCACCTCTTGCTTTTACTTCTTTCATATTACTAATAGTTTTATCACTAATTAATTCATCTGTAACTATACCAATTACTGGTGTACCTTCTTCTACTAACGAAATAGTACCATGTTTTAATTCACCCGCAGGATAAGCTTCACTATGTATATATGATATTTCTTTTAGTTTTAAAGATCCTTCCATTGCTAAAGCATAATCTATTCCTCTACCTATAAAGAATATATCATTTTCTTTATAAATATCTTTTGCTATTTCTTTATATTCATCTTCTCTTTCTAGTACTTCTTCCATAACAATTGGTAATTCTTTTAAATCTGACATAAAGTTTCTAATATTATTTTTATAGTTTTTACAATTATTATTAGTCGCAAGAATATATGCTATTTTAGATATTATTTCTATTTGAGTAGTATAACCTTTTGTAGTCGCAACTGCTATTTCAGGTCCTGCTTTTGTATATATAACATCATCTACTTCTCTAGCAATAGAACTTTCTTCTACATTAATAATTCCTATTGTATCCGCACCTTTTTTCTTTGCTAGTTTTAACGCTTCTAATGTATCTGCTGTTTCTCCTGATTGTGATATTGCAATCACAAGAGTCTTTATATCAATAAATGTTTTTTTGTATCTAAACTCACTTGCTATTTCTACTTCGACTGGAATATCTCCATACTCCTCTATTAAAGTTTTTCCTATTAACCCAGCATGATATGCACTTCCACATGCAAGAATTATTATTTTATTATAACCTCTTAAATCAGGTATATTATCATCCATAGTTCTTTTTATTGCTTCAGGTTGTTCATATATTTCTTTTTTCATAAAAGTTTCATAACCATTTTTATCAATTGCACCTGTATTACCTTTAAACTCTTTTATAGTTACTTCTTTCTTTATATTGTTAGTATTATATACTTCTATATCATTTCTACTAATCTTCGCAAATTCACCATCTTCTAAAGTAATGTATTTTTTAGTTTCGCTAATGATTGCAGGAACATCAGACGCTATATAGTTTTCTTTATCTCCTACACCTATTATTAAAGGACTATTCTTTTTAATAGTATATAAATTATCTTTTTCATCCTTATTAATTATACCTAGTGCATATGCACCTTTTACTTTTTCTTTAAATACTTTTAAAGCATCAAGCATATTACCATTTTCTTTATATAAGTAATCTAATAAAACTGCTGCTACTTCAGTATCAGTATCAGATTGAAAAGTATAACCTTTTTCAACTAACTCTTTTTTAAGATCAATATAATTTTCAATAATACCATTATGAACAATAGTTATTTTTCCACTGTTATGTGGATGAGAATTAGTCATATTAACAATTCCATGAGTTGCCCATCTTGTATGACCTATTCCAATTTCTCCCTCGTCATTAAAATCTATTGTTTTCTTTAAATTAGATATTCTTCCCTCTTCTTTTTTAATTACTAAATCATTATTCTTTATATATGCAATACCTGCAGAATCATAACCCCTATACTCTAAATGTTCTAATCCCGATATTAATACATCTAGAGTTTTATCTTTTTTACCTATGTATCCTACAATTCCACACATTTATTTTGTTTCTCCTTTTTTAATTATATGCATGATATATCATTTGTTATAATTTTGATTTTATTTTTTGTAATATATCTAACGATCGCATACCGTAGTAGAACCCGCCGAGTCTTTCGATTACTACTAACCTCGTCACCTTATTAGGCCTGGCGCTCATTATGATCTATTCCTCCACTAGTATCATAACTATTATAATTATAACAAATTATGAACAAAATTTATAGTCCCACTTACTTACTTCAACTGGTTTAGAAGAAATTAAGTCTAGTTCTTTTAAATTCAAATATTTTTTATTTATTACCGCACTAATCAAATAATTCTTTAAAAATTTGTCCTCCATAACAAAATAACCATTATTACCTTCTTTATTTCCCCAACTATTTTCTACCTTCCATTTCTTAAAATTATTATTTGTATTAACACCTACAATAACCATAGAATGTTCACCCATTGTGCCATAGGTTTTAACTATTTCATTATTATTCATATTTAAATCTATATCAAATAAGTTAGAATACCTACTCATTAAATCTATCCATAAACCATTTTCATATTTAGTTGTGGTAGATGAACTAAAATAAACTGGTTCATTATGTTTTAATTGATTTATAATTAATTCCTCTAATCTTTTATAATCAATATTTAAAACAATACTATTACCTGATCCACTAATTAATGAACCTTCTTCCAAATAATAAGTATTATTATATTTATATTTTTGATCTTTATATGAATATATTTCAATATAATCATTATCTAAATCTATGCCTATATATTTATCATAAAATTCTTTTGGAGTAATATTTTTATCTATATGATATTCACCATTAATATCTATATATTCAAAAGTAAACTTATCTTTTGGAATTCCATATATAGAACCAAGTACTTTATAACAATAGTTCAAATATTTATCTTTTAATTTATCTACATTCTTAGTATTTTCTAATTCTAAATAGTACTTTCTAAGTAATCTAGATAATATATCATTTAATTCACCTGTATCATTTGAATTAAAACTATTAGAAAATACATTTTTTGGCACTACACCATACTTTTTTACTAATTCTTTAAATTCTGAATAATTACTTCCATCATCAAACCCTGTTTTTAATATATCCTGAACATAAATATCATAAACATTTTTATCATAACTAGATAATCTATCCATAAGTAAATTAAATCTTTCTAATTTATCATAAAAAGCAATATAACTACCTGACAATTCAAAATTATCTAAATTACAATTTTTTATTACTTTCTCTCTTAATATATTCAAGCCTGCGTATGACCAACATCTTCCTGTATTTTTTTGATCTACTACACTATGGGTATTAATTTCTATATTAAAAGAAGTATCTAGACTATCTTCATAATTAGTTACTAAATCTACTAAAGCTGTTTTATTTAAAATCTTTGTTCTAATTTCATTACTATAATCAGATAAATAATTATCTTTTAACTTCTTTAATGTATCTTTTTTTATCATTTTATCACCATTATTAGTATGGCAAAAAAATAAAAAAAGATTAGTTAAAACTAATCTTCATCATATATTTTACCTTTTGAATCTAGTTGTATTTCATGACCATATTCAAATACTAGTGACATACTATATAAGAATAATATTTCTACTATATTTAGAATATTAACATCTAAAACATATGCACCATTAAATGGTATATCAAGTAATGATTCTCCTATTTTTGATAATATTAAACACGCAATCATAAGATAAGACATCTTTTTAATATGATTAACATTATCTAAAGTAAACGGAGTATCTCCTTTATTAATATTAGTAAATAATAATTCTAGATGTTTTAATGATTTAATTAATACAATTAGGAACGCAACTATGAAAGCAAATCCTAATTCTAATAATATGATAACTCCTGGTTTAGAAAAATGTTCAATAGATTTAGCAGCCATATCTAAGTCCTTATCCTTAATATTAGTTGCGGCTGTTGAACCATTTATTCTTACATCATACGTATTGTTATGTTTAACTAATTCAATTTTATTATTATCTGATACTATTTTACCATCATTTACTTCTATATTAGTAAATACAAATGGAACAATAACCATAGCTATTATTACAAATACTAAACCTACTCTAGCGACTATTCCTCCTATTTTACCTATTAAAGAAAGAATATTACTTATACCTTTCATTTGTTTTTGTTTTTCTTTTTTAAATTTTACTGCGCTCATTTTAACATCTTCATCTAATGAATCAATGTCCAAAATATTATCATTAACTAAATCATTAATATGACAACGAAAAATCTTACATAATTCTAGTATATTATTCATTTCTGGATAGGCTTCACCTGTTTCCCACTTACTTACCGATTGTCTTGATACATTTACTTTTTCTGCAAGTTCTTCCTGAGACATATTTTTTGATTTTCTTAAATTCTTTAAATTTTGTCCAAAATTCATTAGACCTCTCTCCTTTCAACATCCATGTTAAAATAATTCTATATTTATTAATACCAACTTTTAGTTGCATTTTGCTTTCGCACGTTAAAGTTTACAAATTAATTATACTAAAAAAATAGGAATTATTCTATCCTATTTTGTTTTCTCGAAAGTTAAAGTTTGTTCGTTTTCTTTTAATAATAATTTATTATCAGAATAATCATATTGTATTTTTTCTTCTTCAATATAGATATATTTATCATCATATTTAAACTCTGATGATTCATCCCCTAGATGAAATGTACCTTTTTCTTTATCAAAATCTATTGTTACTACATAACCAGTTTGTTTTAACTCATCTAGTTCTTCTTTATTATATGTTATTTTGCCATCTGTAAGCTCAATTAATTCATAATGACCTACAACAATATCTTTTGTTAATGTTACATTTTTATTTTTTTCTTCTTTTTTAGTTTCTTTCTTTTCAACTTTTTTAACTGCTTTTTTCTTACTTTCTTTCTTAGTATTTTTCTTTTCTACTTTTTCAGTTTTAACTCCTTTTTTAGTTTTTGTTACATTATTTGAAGACTTTTTAAATGAACACCCACTAAGACCAATTAAAATTACAAACATTAATAAAACAATTAATATTTTTTTCTTCATATAAACCCTCCATTAAAAAAATAATACCTCAAATATTTTCAATACACAATACTATTCTTTATATTTTTAATAAAAAATATTCCTAGACCATATTTATTATATTTGATATAATTAAAACTAGGAGTTGAAGTATTAAAATGAAAAAGACAATTAGTATTATGGTTCCTTGTTATAATGAGGAAGAAAATGTACCACTAATGTATGATGCATTAACTAGTTTATTCAAAAATGAATTAAAAAATTACAATTATGAAATATTATTTATAGATAATAAATCTTTAGATAATACAAGAGAAGAAATAAGAAAAATATGTAAAAATGATAAAGGTGTTAAAGCCATATTTAACGCAAAAAACTTTGGTCAATTTAAAAGCCCATATTATGCTTTATTAAATACTACAGGAGATTGTACTGTATCTATCGCTGCGGATTTCCAAGAACCAGTAGAAATTATTCCTAAATTTGTTAAAGAATGGGAAGATGGTAATAAGATAGTATGTGGAATAAAAAACAAGAGTAAAGAATCTAAAATTAAATACTTATTTAGAGGTTTAGGATATAAATTAATTAGAAAATATTCTGATGTAGAAACAATAGATCAATTTACTGGATTTGGTTTATATGATAGAGCATTTATGGATGTATTAAGAAAATTAAATGATCCTGAACCATATTTTAGAGGAATAGTCGCAGAACTAGGTTTTGAACCAAAGATGGTATATTATACTCAAGCTGAAAGAAAGCATGGAAAAACATCTAACAACATAATGACATTATTAGATGCTGGTATGATAGGAGTTACAACATATACTAAAAAAGAAATCCATATAGCTACTCTATTTGGTTTCTTAGTAGCGGTTCTATCATTTATAGGAGCATTAGTATATTTAATACTTAAATTATGTATGTGGGATAGTTTTAACGCAGGTATCGCACCACTTATAATTGGTATGTTCTTCTTAGGTGGTATTCAAATATTCTTAATTTCATTTATTGGAGAATATATAGTTAGTATTAATAAAAGAGTATTAAATAGACCTTTAGTAGTAGAAGAAGAAAGAATTAATTTTTAGAAACAAAAAAGAGAACTTAAAGTTCTCTATTTTTTTTAAATGGTCGGGAAGACAGGATTTGAACCTGCAACCTCATGGTCCCAAACCACGCGCACTGCCAAGTTGTGCTACTTCCCGATCGGTAATTTTTGTGTCATGAAAAATGACATAAAAATAATATCATTTTTAAATATAAAAGTCAATACTTTTAAAAAAAGAAAAACTTTGCGATATGCAAAGTCTTTTTTTATTAATTGTTTGTTCTTCTTCCATTTTTAAATTCTTCTACATGTCTTTCAAAGTTAACAGCGGATGTAGCAGTTAAATATTCTTTATTAGAATTAACTATAACTGCGTTGCCTCCTCTATCTTTAACACATACATAAACAGCATTAATATTTGGAAATTTTTCATCTAAATCGATTATTTGTGTATTTGAATTATTAGAACAACCTAAAATGGATTTTCCTAAACTAATTTGTTCTTCTTTTGATAACTCACCATCTTTATTTAATAATTCTCTTTTTACTTCTGTTTCATAAACTTTAATAGAGCCTTCTATTTGATTGATAAGTTTATCTAATTCTTTATTAAAATTATTAATTCTTTCTTTTCTTTCTTCTTTAGGTAAATCTTTAATTGATTCTAAAAACTCTTCCTTTCTTTTTATAACGTCTTCTTTTGTCATTTAATACCTCCTATTTAAATAATATAATCAAATTATAATGTAGTCAATATAAATAGTTATTAGTTTACACAAAAAAACCAACTATTGTAGTTGGTTAATTTTAAAAATGGTGCGCTCGAAGGGATTCGAACCCCTGACCTTTTGGTTCGTAGCCAAACACTCTATCCAGCTGAGCTACGAGCGCAATTAGTCTTTTTGAAGACAAGTAAATATTATCATTAAATATAATTAAAGTCAATAATTAGACTAATTATTGACTTTTAATCTTTCATAAATTGGATTATTTTCTAACATACTTTTTACTTTATCTTTTATAGTAAAATATCTTTCATAAAAAGCCATTGCGTTATCCACAGTATTAACTAACCAGCTTTCTTTATATTTAGGTAATGCTTTATAAAAAGGAAACATATGAGAAATTATTATATTTTCTTCAAGTTTATTTAGTTTGAAATGTTTTTTTGAATTTTCTACTGCTAGTTTAGGATGAGTAATTAATACCTTTATTCTTTCTTTTAAAGAAATATCTTGGTTATTTACCAAAAAGAAATCATGAAGTAGTCCAGCACGTGCGACCGATCTTGTATTCATATTAAATCTTTTAGATATTAAGTATGAATAATATGATACTCTAATTACGTGATTTAATCTATTATCCCCATGATGTTTAAATACTTTTAGTTTTTTAAATTCATCATTTGATAAGATATCATTTACTAAACTTATATATTCTTTATCTGTTTCCCATTTGTTCATATTTATTACCTCTGTATTATAATTATATCAAATAGTATGAGTTTTATTAATTATAAATTACAACTATTGTAAATTAAGCGACAAAAAAACTAGGAAACCTAGTATTTTTTAAAATGGTGGCTCCGGGCAGGATCGAACTGCCGACACCAGGATTTTCAGTCCTGTGCTCTACCGACTGAGCTACAGAGCCATAAATAAAAAAATGGCGGTTCCGAAGGGACTTGAACCCTCGATCTTCTGCGTGACAGGCAGACGTGTTAACCACTACACCACGGAACCACATTCAAAATGCAAATTTAGTATACTATTTTTTTACTAATCTTGTCAATACTTTAATTTCCTTTTTTCTTTTTAATGTAAATAAATATAACAAAAAACGCAATCATTAATAAAAATCCAAGAATATTTTCTAGTTTTAATGAAACTGGTGGGATTAATATTAAAGAAGATGAAACTATAAAACCAAGAATAATACTATATAATGATTCATAATTATTTTTTAATAGATATGAAAGTAATTTTAAAAATATAATTAACCCTATTAATGTACCTATAATAAACGGAATATAAAAAGAGAATCTTTTAAATATTAAAAGTGGATTAACTATTAGAACTATAATATCATCATAAATACCCAAATTAAGTAAGAAAAAAGAGCTGCTAACGCCCGGAAATATCTTTCCAAAGGCAAATAGTATACCACCTATAAACCACCTTAAAAAGGAGTAATTTGTGCTTATTCTACTACCATTTAATAAATCTAGTATAAGAGAAAATAGAAAAGCTAAGATAAAAGGTATTTTTTTAACTTTATTACCATTATAGATATGTATCTTCTTAATAATAAATGGAATTTCACTTAATATAATTCCGGTTAAAATGTAATATAAAATAGTTTCATATTTAAAAATATAAATAACTAGATTGCCTGTTAAAAATACACCACAAAAAATACCTATTAAAACAATGATTATAAACAATTTATTTTCCACAGCTTTTCTTTTGTTAGTTACTACTTCAATAAATCTATCATATATTCCTAAGCTTACAGCTATAACAGATCCACTAACACCAGGAAGAATAGCGCATATACCTATAATAAAACTTTTTATAAAGGTAATCATAGTATCACCAATTAATTATATTAATAGTTTTATTTTTTAAGAACAAAAAAACTCGAATAATTCGAGCTTATTAACAAATTGGTTGCGGGGGCAGGATTTGAACCTACGACCTTCGGGTTATGAGCCCGACGAGCTGCCAGACTGCTCCACCCCGCGTCTGTAAGTGCCTATTATAGCTGACTCAGCCACTGGTTTCAACTATATGCCCAGTTTTACCAGGCTCTGGGAAGGAAAATCCGCCTATTCCCGGCTCCATTGGACTAGAATAGCATCCAGGCTCCACGCACCCTGTTTGTTTGATTTTCCGATGGCCATGCATTTCTGTTCAAACTGTGGCAAACCTCTGACGCAGGAAGTCCCCCCCCTGGACAACCGCCTGCGGGATGTCTGCCATGCCTGCGGCACCATCCATTATGAAAACCCCAAGATTGTGGTCTGCACCATCCCCTGCCTGAAGACTTCCCGTGGCACGGAAGTCCTGCTGTGCCGCCGCGCCATCGAGCCCCGTGACAATTACTGGACGCTGCCCGGTGGCTTCATGGAAATCAATGAGACGACTGAACAGGCTGCCATCCGGGAAACCCTGGAAGAAGCCTCCGCCGATGTGTCGGTCAGGGGACTTTTCGCGTTGATGAACCTAGCGGTTTTCCAGCAGG
>JAGAHP010000006.1 GCA_017627015.1 Bacilli bacterium | reverse complement strand
TATGAATGATTTTTATGCTAAAGATATATCTAAAAAAATAAAATCTAGTTTAAAAGCTAAAATGAAAGAAGGAAAATATATCGCAGGTAGAACTCCATTTGGATATGATTTAGATCCCGATAATAAAAATCATTTAACAATAAATGAAGAACAAGCTAAAGTAGTAAGAAGAATATTTGATATGGCTATGGATGGATTAACATATTATAAAATCGCGCAAGCACTATCAAATGAAAATGTAAAAACACCTGCTCAGTATTATAGTTTTGAGTGGAGAAGTAATTATGATATCCATTATGGTCAGTGGCATTCTAAAACTATATATGATATTTTAACTAATAGAACTTATACTGGTGACTTAGTACAAAATAAAAGAAATAAAGTAAATTATAAAATTAAAAGAGTAGTTAAAAATAATCCTAAAGATTATATTGTAGTAGAAAATACACATGATGCTATAATTGATAAAGATTATTTTTATGAAGTACAAAAAAGACTTCCTAAAAATAAAGGAAGAAATGAAAAAAAAGAAAACAATTTGCTTGATGGTCTTTTATATTGTGGTGATTGTGGCCATAGAATAAGTATTACATCAAGAAGAAAATCAGATAATAATCATTATACAATTTGTAATTATTATAGAACTTATATGAAATTAAGATTATGTACTATTCATTCAAATAATTATGATAAATTTGAAAATGTAGTACTTGATACTTTAAGAGATAAGTGTAAAAAATATATTGATAAAGAAAATATAAAAAATAAAGTTAAAGAAGATTTAAAGAATAATCATAATAATTATGAAAAAGAGATTAATGAAGTAATATCTGAAATAAATAAAATAAATGATCAATTAGATGAAATATATATTGATAAGTTAGATAAAAAAATAACAATTGAACAATTTGATAGAGTAAAAGGCAAGTTAGAATCATCACTTGAAATAAAAAAGAAAAGATATAACGAGTTATTAATAAATTCTACAAATGAAATAAGTGTTGATAAGAAAAATAAAATAATAGAAAAATATATAAATGAATTTTTAAGTATGGAAACTCCATCAAGAGATCTTATAGTTAATTTAATAGATAGAATAGATATATATGAAGATAAAACTATTAATATTAAAGTATGTTTTGCTGACAATAGTTAATGTAAGTGATATAATACTTAACTAAAGAGGTGGTTCTATTGGCATCAATAAAATTTAAATTTGATACTAAAAAATTTGAAAGGGATTTAAATAAAATAATAGAAGAAAAAAATAAAGAAATAAATATAAAAAATATGGTAGTTGAAGGAGGAACCACAATGAGAATATTAAAAGATACTGAAAGAGAACTATTAGAAATTTTAATTTCAAAAAAAAATGAAGAATATACAAGTATTATAGATTCAAGGGAATTACCGGAGTATATAGGAAGCCAGCTAAAAGATTTGCTTAGTGTCTTAAAATATTCAGGTTATTGTGCAAGTTTTCATTTATGGATAGGTGGAGCACAGGCTACTCTAACTCCAGAAGGAATTAAATATTTTGAAAGAGAGGAAGAGTATAAGAAAATGAACAATAGATCAAACATAAATATTGAACAATTTATTAATAATGGTAATAATATTTTTGGTAATGTTTTTGATTCAAATTTTAATATAGATAATTCTTACAATACTATTGAAAAGATGATAGATGAAAAAGGGGGAGAAGATTCAGAGGAGTTAAAATTAGTTTTGTCTGATATTAAGGAATATTTGGAAAATATTAACGATAGCAAGTATATTTCTACAAATAAAAGTCTATTTGAAAAAATAGGAAATCACATTCAAAAACATCAATGGTTTTATCAAATGGTTGTGAATATGCTTGGCATGGCAGTAATGAATAGAATGGGTGGGAATTAGTGTAATGTATAATTTGATTCCTGATTTAAAAAAGTCATTATTGGATGGTTCAAAAGAGTCAATTGGAGACTTATCTGAAGTTTTTATTGATAGTTTATTAAAGGATGGTATATTAAAAGATATACCAATAGTTAATACTCTTTCTGGTATTATCAATACTTTTCATAACATAAAAGATAGAAATTTACTAAAACAAACTTTGCAGTTTATTAAAGAATTTAATGAAGGTACAATAATTTCCGAAAAATTAATGAGATATAAACATGAAATTGAAAATGACAAAAATAAATTAGAAGAAGAATTTAGTAGAGTTTTATGGATATTAAATGAAACAATAGAAAACAAAAAAACAGTTTTATTAGCAAATTTGTTTAGAAATTATATAAATGAAAAAATAACATGGGATGAGTTTTGTGATTTCTCAGACACTATAAGAAATTTTTATCTAACTGATTTACAATTATTATCAGAAATTTATTTTGGAAATATAGTGGAAACACAAAATCATCCAGTATATTCAATTAATAGACTTAAATCTTTAGGTTTAATTGATACAAGGGATAAAGGCGGTTTAACTTTTGAAGCAGTTAGTAAATATTATCCATATAATCAGAATGTTGGTTTAACAAAAATAGGTGGGAAGTTTTATGAATCAATTATAAAAAAATAACCCGTCTACCATAAACGGGCAAAGACATGTAGTACCAATTCATACAAATGTTGTTAATAACCACATTTATAAACATAGTTATGTACCTGAATATACATGTTCAGAAGAAAATATAACTACAAATATTAATGATGGATGTTCGGGTTTTAACAACTTCATGAATAATTAATTTATAAGAAACTATTTCCTAGTTTCTTTTTTTGTGATATAATGTCCTTGTAATAGGAGAGTTGTCTATGAGTGAGAATTATTCTAAAGAAATGTATGATATTGTGACTCGTGTTGATAGATTAAATAATGTAATATTTAATTCTTCAATTTTTAGTTCTAATGAGACTTCTAATCTTAAAATGGAAAGTAATAAAAGAGTTGTAGATCACATTGATTCTTTAAAAACTAATTTAGATATTGCTTTGACTATGACAAATAATATAGATAAAAAATCTTCAAGAGATTCTAGAATTTTTCAATCAGTACTAGCTAAACAAGTTGAAACAGCTCTAGGAGAAAAAACAGATTTCATGGATAGAGACGTAGATAAACAGGTAACTATATATGAAAGCTTTGTTAATGAATATTTTTCTAGAATGTTTGGTGTACAAGGTTATAGAAGAATATTTACTGGTGATTATACTGGTTTTATGCTAGATTTCAAGAATTATGGCGCAACTGATGATGAAATAGTAAATTTTAATAGAGCTATTACAACTTCAGTTGATACTGGAGAATTTAATAATAATGATTTTAATATGGTTAAGAATTTATGTGATAAAGTAGAAAAGGGCAGAAAACTGTTTGAAGAATCATCAAAAGTTATAGATGATGAACCTATAGAATTTAATATAAAATCTAAAAAGACTTTATAAGTGTTGAAAAATAATTTTAAAAGTAATATAATACATTAAGCAAGGAGAGATAACATGAATTATTCAATAGATAAAATGTTAAATATAGTACCATCTAAATATCAATTAGTTTATGTAGCATCTAAAAGAGCAGAGGCTATGGAAGAAACAAAACATTATCAAATGAAAGAAAATGAATATAAAACTAAAAATTGTTTAGATAGAGCATTAGAAGAAATTCAAAATAACTTAATACATATTAAAGAAGACTAGTATTAAGTTTTTTTTAGATATTGTAAACGAACATATATATGTAAGAAGGTGATTGCATGAAGATTATAAAATATAAAAAAATAAGAAATAAATATAGAGTATATTTAGATAATAATGATAGTATTGATCTATATGAAAATATTATTTTAAAATATGATTTGTTAATAAAAAAAGAGATAAACGATATAGATTCCATAAAAAAAGATAATTATAGGGAAGAGGCATATGAATTATCTTTAAATTATATTAATAAAAAAATGAGAACAACTAAAGAAATTAGAAATTACTTATTTAAAAAGGAATATTCAAACGATATAATTGAAGAGACCATAAAAAAATTAAAGAAAATTAATCTATTAAATGATGAATTATATATTAAGTCTTATATAAATGATAGAATTAATTTAAGTAATGACGGACCACATAAAATATCTAATTACCTTATTCATAATGGTATGGATGAAAGTTTAGTACTTAAATATATTGATAGTATAGATAAGAAAGAACTAAAAGAAAAACTGGATAATCTAATTGATAAAAAATCTAAGACTATAAAAAATTGTTCGGGTAATGTAAAAAAGTTTAAGATAACAAACTATTTTATAAATTTAGGATATGATAAATATATGATTGAGGATATTCTTTCTAATAAAGATTTTAATAGTGATGGAGGAGAGAAAGAATATAACAAGTTATATAATAAATATTCTAAAAAGTATTCAGGATATGAACTAGAAAATATAATAAAGCAAAAACTATATCAAAAAGGTTATGATTATAATGAAATAAAAAAGAATATCGATTGATATTCTTTTATTGTGCATTAGTTTGTCCTTGCTTTTCAGCTTGTTCAATTTGTTCATCTATATATTCTTTATAGATTTTTTTAAGTTTAGAATCTTTAAATTTTAATTTATAATTTTTTCTTATTTCATCTAAAGATGTAATTGTTATAGTCTTATCTTCTTCTTTTTTCTTATCAACTAAATCTTTCTTTAAATCTTTTTTAATCTTATTATATTTACCTTTTTCTTTTTCACCAGTTTTTAATATTATATGATAACCATAAGATGTTTTTACTGGTTCTTTAGTATATTCATTAATTCTTAAGTCATATGCTGCTTCTTCAAATTCTTTAACCATATCACCTTTATTAAAGTATCCTAAATCTCCACCATTAGATGCAGAACCTGGATCGTTAGAATTTTCTTTAGCTAGTTTATCAAAATCTTCACCATCATCTAATTTTTTAATTAATTCTTTAGCTTTCTTTTTAGCTTCTTCATCTTCTAAACCTTCTGAGTCAGTTGCGGATTTAACTTTTATTAATATATGTTTAGCACTTATATCACCAACAACTTCTTCGTCATAGTATTTTTTTAATTCTTTTTCAGTAATATTATCTTTGATATAATCATCAACTGCTTGTTCTCTTTGAAAGTTTAATCTTAGTTGATCTTTTAATTCATCTTCATCTTCATAACCATAATTTTTAAGTGTTTCTTCATAGTTATCTGAATATTGATTCTTAATATATTCTATTTGTTTAGTTACTTTATCTTCTATATCTTTATCATCTTTATACATTACTTCGAATATTTTTTTATCAATATCATCAACAATAATATTTTTAGCGTATTTTTTTCTTAACTCATTATAAAGAGTATCCGCTGTTATATTTTTTCCATTTACTTTAATCGCAACCTCTTCGCCATTCTTTAATTTTGTTTTACCACATCCTGTAGTAAGTAATAGACCTGCCATAATAACGGCAGCACCTAATAGTAATTTACTTTTCTTCATGTTACCCTCCTAATTTCATTACACAATTACTATAATAACAAAAATAATAAAATAAAACAATATTTTATAAAAGAATATCACAAAAAATGAGTATTATTCATAATATATGATGAACAGTATAAAAAGGAGGAATGAATTATGAATTACTCATATGGTTCGAATGCTGGAATTATTCTAGTATTATTTATATTATTAGTAATAATAATAGGGGCATATATTTAAAGGAGGTTTATTAAATGACAAATTCTAATTGCTCAAACTCTTGTGGTCATGTAAAAAGATCTGGAAGTGGATATGTTGCGATAATAGTTCTTTATATATTACTTGCTATTATATTATGTTCAGCTGTCTGCTAATATTAAAAAAAGTTCCAAAATGGAACTTTTTATTTTAGTAATTCAAATACTTCATCTAAATTTAATTCTTTTTTATCATTATAATGTGGAATAATATGTAAGTGAAAATGTTTAACTTCTTGAAGAGAACCATTATTTTGAACTAATTTTATTCCGTCTGGATTTAATTTTTCTTCAATTCTTTTTTTAATTATTTTCGCAGTTTTCATTATATGATTAATTGCTTCTTCAGAAATATCATCTAAATCAGTATAATGAGTTTTAGGTATTATTAACGTATGACCTACTTCTATAGGACTTATATCTAAGTATGCCATTACTAAATCATCTTCATATATTATTTTCGCTGGTATATCTTTGTCTACTATTTTACAAAAAATGCAATCGTTCATAATTTCATCTCCTTAATTTAATTTTATCAAAAAAATAGGTAAAAATATACATTTTGTGATAAAATATTAGTGTTTTATAAATTAAATAATTATGTAAATATAAATTACATGAATAATATATTATAGATTTATAAATGGAGGTGAAATTATGAATAGAGAAGATTTTCCTTTTTTAGAAAAAAATATTATTTATTTTGATAATGGCGCAACGTCTTTAAAACCAAAATCAGTTATAGATAAGATGAATGAATATTATTATAATTATCCTAGTAATGCTCATAGAGGAGATTATTCTATTAGCATTAAGTCTAGTTCAGAGTTTGAAAAGGCACGTGATACTGTTAAAGATTTTATTAACGCAAAAGATTCTAAAGAAATTATTTTTACTAGTGGTTCAACTGAAAGTCTATCTATGATTATTTATGGTTATTTTATGAATAAATTAAATAAAGGAGATGAAGTATTAGTTACAAAATCAGAACATGCTTCAGTTATATTACCTTGGTTCGATTTAGAAAATAAAATAGGTATTAAAGTAAAATATATTCCTTTAAATGAAGATTACACTTTTAATTATGAAAATCTTATATCTAGTATAACTTCTAATACTAAAGTAGTATGTTTAGCGGAAATAACTAATGTAATTGGTGATATTAGAAATATCAAAAAAATAACTTCTATTTGTCACGAAAAAGGTATTAAAGTAATTGTAGATGCTGCTCAAAGTGCGGGACATATAAAAATAAATGTACAAGATACAGATGTAGACTTTTTAGCGATATCTGCACATAAAATGATGGGACCAAATGGAATAGGGGCTTTATATGGAAAAGAAGAATTGCTTGAAAATTTAGACCCTATAAAAAAAGGTGGAGGAATGACAATTTCTTTTGATTCTCCAACTGAAATAATATATAAAGAATTACCATATAAATTAGAGGCAGGTACTCAAAATATTGCGGGTGCAATTGGATTTATGGAAGCAATTTATTATATTAATAAAATAGGTATAGATAATATAGAAGAATATATAGATAGTTTGAAAGAATACTTAGTATCTAAATTAAAGAAACTAGATAATATAATTATATATAATGAAAATGTAGTTGGATCTACGGTAGCGTTTAATGTTAAAGATGTATTCGCACAAGACACAGCAATATATTTAGATAAACATAATATATGTGTTAGAAGTGGTGATCACTGTGATAAAAAATTAAGTGAAGAATTAAAAATTAAGAACACTGTTAGAGTCAGTTTATACTTCTATAATACAAAAGAAGAAATTGATAAATTAGTTGATGCACTTGATAATGATAAAATATTAGAAGAAAGTCTAGGTGTATAATATGAATAATGATTTAAAAAGGGAATTAATGATAGAAAACTTTAATAATCCTGTTAATAAAGGATTAAAAAATGATCCAAGTTATATTAAAGAAGATAAGAATAATTCTTCTTGTATAGATCATTTTACAATTGAGTTAAAATTAAATGGAGATGCTATTGAAGATATAAGATTTGATGGAGAAGCGTGCGCAATCGCAACATCATCTTTATCAATCGCAATATCTAAGTTAATTGGTAAAACAAAAGAAGAAGCAATAAATATTATTAATAACTATAATAAGATGATTAATGGTGAAGAGTTTGATAAGGATTTATTAGAAGAACTAATTATATATGAAGATGTATCTAAACAACCTGCGAGAGTAAAATGTGCGACTCTTGGAATAGAAGGTATATTAGATTTATTAAAAAAATAAAAAAGTACTAAATTTGTATTTTTAAAGAAAGATGTATTCAATAAATATATCTTTCTTTTTTTATTTTTCCTTTTTTGTTTATAAAGTGCTTTAAAAACAAATTTTTATTAGTTTGCGAAAGTAAATTATATTTAGTATTATGCATTTGAAAGGAGGAATATTATGCTAAATCAGGTGGTTTTGGTAGGTAGATTAGTAAGAGATCCAGAATTAAAAGTAAGTGAAAATAAAAAGAAATTCACTACTATAACACTTGCGGTTCCTAGAAGCTATAAAAATCAGAATTCTGAATATGACACTGATTTTATAGATTGTAGACTATGGTCAGTTGTTGCTGATAACGCTAATGAATTTTGTAAAAAAGGGGATCTTTTAGGTGTTAAAGGTAGAATAGAAACTAGAGTATATGAAACAGAAGAAGAAAAGAAATATATAATGGAAATAATCGCAGAAAAAATAACGTTTTTATCAAATAATAAAAATAGCTAAAATGCAGAAGTTACTAATTAGTTAACTTTACTAAAATACATTAATTATTTTTATATAATCAAACTACTAGTAGGTGATTATATTGTTAATAGGCAGAAGAATAAGAGAATTAAGAAAAAACAAAGGACTATCTCAAGAAAAATTAGGTAAAATTATAAATGTAACAAAAGTTTCAATTTCTTGTTATGAAAATGAAACTAGATCCCCAGATTTGGAAACATTTGAATTACTCGTAGATGCCTTAGATACTACAACTGATTACTTGCTTGGTAGAGATAAATTAATTATTTCTGAAGATAATAATGAATATAAAACATATCTTAGTAATGAAGATATAGAAATAATTAGAGAGATTAATAAGAATAAAGAATTAATAAAGTTTTTAAGAGAAAATCCTAAAAGAGGTGTAGAATACATTGTAAAGAAGATTGATTAATCTTCTTTTTTTCTTTATAATTATAATAGGTGATAATATGGATATAATTGATATTATTAATAAAAAAGAAGCTGGTGAAGAATTAACAAAAGATGAAATAAATTATGTTGTTACTAACTATTTAAATGATACTATTAAAGATTATCAAATGAGTTCATTGCTTATGTCTATATGCATAAAAGGTATGTCTTTTGAAGAAACATATAATCTTACTACTGCTATGTTAAATAGTGGAGAAAAAATAGATTTAAGTAATATAGATGGTATTAAAGTTGATAAACATTCTACTGGAGGGGTAGGAGATAAAACAACATTAGTAGTAGGTCCTATAGTAGCTTCTTGCGAAGTTCCTGTAGCTAAAATGAGTGGAAGAGGATTAGGTTTTACAGGAGGAACAATTGATAAATTAGAGTCAATTTCAGGCTTTAAAACAACTTTAACAGATGAAGAATTTATAAATCAAGTTAATAATATAAAGATTTCAATAATATCACAAACTAATAATATTGATCCTGCTGATAAAAAAATATATGCTTTAAGAGATGTTACTGGTACAACCGAATCAATTCCTTTAATCGCATCAAGTATAATGAGTAAGAAATTAGCGTCAGGTTCTGATAAAATACTACTTGATGTTAAAGTAGGAAAAGGTGCATTTATGCAAAATATAGAGGATGCTAGAAAACTAGCAAAAACTATGGTTGATATAGGTAATAAATATGGGAAGGAAACAGTAGCGGTATTATCTAATATGGATTATCCTTTAGGTTATACAATTGGTAATTCTCTAGAAGTTAATGAAGCTATTGAAACATTAAAGGGTAATGGTGAAAAGAGATTTACTGATCTTTGTTTATTACTTTCTACTTATATGGTATCTATGGGTAAGAATATAAGTATAGATGATGCTTTTGAATTAGTAAAGGAAAATTATTCTAATAAAAAAGCATTAAATAAGTTTAAAGAATTTGTAAGTGCTCAAAAAGGGGATATTAATAATATTCCAATTGAAGAAAATGTCATAGAAATATATTCAGATAGAGATGGATATATTAATGATATAGATACAATAAAACTGGCAGAATTATGTAATGATTTGGGCGCAGGAAGAAAAACAAAAGATGAAATAATTAATCCAAAAGTTGGAATAGAACTAGTTAAAACAATTTATCAAAAAGTTAATAAAAATGATTTACTTATGAAGGTATATACAACTAACGAAATAGATAAAAATGAATATTTAGAAACAATTGTTATAACTAAGGAACTAAAGGAAGAAACAAAAATAGTCTATGAAATAATTAAATAGACTTTTTTTATTGATTTTATTTAAAATAAATAAAAAAATTGATATAATGTTATTAGTGGAAAATCAGGAGTGGTTGTATGGATGAAAAAATAAAATTATTTTTAGAAAAAATTAATTTAAAAGATAATTATTATAAATATTTTAATGAAGCAAAAATAATAAAAATAAAATCTTCAAAAGATAAACTAAACTGGAATTTTTTAATAGAAACTAAAGAATTATTACCATTAGAGGTAATAAAGTTTTTAGATGATAATATAAAATCTGGTTTTCCAAAATTAGAAACAGTAACATATACAATTATTCCTAAAAAATCAGATAAAATTGATATAAATAATTATTACGAATATGTAATAGATTGTAGTGGTTTTAGTTCATCTATGAATAGATTATTAAAAGAAAAAAATATAAAATTTACTACAGATGGATTAGTAATTGAAGTAGATAATAAAGCTATGGAAAATGCTTTAAATAATAAAATGGATAATATAATAAACAAATTTAAGCAAATAGGTTTAGAAGTAAGTTTAAATATTATTGTAAATGAAGAAACCATTAAAAATGAAATAATTAATGATATGAAACTAGATACATCTAAAATCGCATATACACATAAAGAAGAGCCAAATAAAAAGAAAACACCTTTGTCTTATGTTAAAACTAATAAAGATGATAAAGATATGATATTTGGTAATTATGTAGATGGCGCAGTAGTAGAACTAAAAGATTTAAATGAAGAAAAAGAAGAAGTTGAATATATAAATGTAGAAGCAAAAGTATTTGGTATTGATACTTTTGAATCATCAAAATCATCGCTAAAAATAATCACTCTTAAAATTACTGATTATACAGATAGTTTTTATTCTAAAATATTTTTTAAAGTAGCTGAAGAATATGAAGAAGTTTTATCTAAAATAAAAAAAGGTAAATGGTATAGAATAAACGGATTTGTTAAATATGATGATTTTGCTAGAGACTTAGTATTAAATGCTAAAAGTTTAATGGAGATTAAATCTAAAGATGTTGAAATAATGGATGAAGCCAAGGAAAAAAGAGTAGAACTACATACCCACACTTTAATGAGTCAAATGGATGGAGTAGTAGCGGTTGAAGATTTAATTAAAACAGCTAAAAAATGGGGACATAGAGGTATTGCTGTAACAGATCATGATGGAGTACAAAGTTTCCCTAATGCATTTAATTTAGTTAGAGGAATGAATAAAGAATTAGAAGAAGGAGAAGAACCTTTTAAAGTTATTTACGGCTCTGAAATCACAATGATTGATGATTCTGTCGATATTGTTGTTAATCCAATTAATGATAAATTAGAAGATGCTACTTTTGTAGTATTCGATTTAGAAACAACAGGTTTTAATGCAGGTGGAGCAGATTCTATTATAGAAATAGGTGCTGTTAAAATTAAAAATGGAGAAATACTTGATACGTTTGATGAACTTATAGATCCAGGAAAACCGCTTTCAGCTAAAATTACTGAAATAACTCATATTACTGATGATATGTTAAAAGGTAAAATGAACGAAGAAGAAGGCGTTAAAAAGTTTATGGAATGGTATGGTGACTTACCATTAGTTGCGCATAATGCTAAATTTGATACATCGTTCATAAAAATGGCTTATCAAAAATACGATTTAGGTGTATTTGATAACCCAGTACTAGATACATTAGAATTATCTAGAGCGTTAGATAAAGGAGAAGCTAGACATTCGTTATCTGCAATTACTAAAAGATATAACGTTACATTTGATGAAGATGCACACCATAGAGCTAATTACGATGCTGAGGGTACTGCTTTAGTACTTGCTAAAATGATAAAGAAATTAGTAGATAATAATATTACTACTATTAAAGATCTAAATAACCTAGTACCTAAAGATGAAATACATAAATATGGTAGAGCACATCATATAAATATTCTTACTTTGAATCAAAAAGGGTTAAAGAATCTGTTTAAAATAGTATCACTTGCAAATACTAAATACTTATATAAAACTCCAAGAATACTAAGAAGTGAAATAGAAAAGCTAAGAGATGGTCTTTTAATAGGTAGTGGTTGTTATGAAGGAGAAGTATTTACTCAAGCATCTACTAAGTCAGATGAAGAATTAACTAATATTATTAATTTCTATGATTATGTAGAAGTACAACCAATAGATGAATATTGTCACTTAGTTCCAGGAGTATTTCAAAATGAAGCAGAATTAATTCAAAATATAGAAAAAATTGTAAGAGTAACAACAGATGCTGGTAAATTAATCGTGGCATCTGGAGATGTACACCATCTTAAAAAAGAAGATAAAATATATAGAGAATTTATTATAAATCAAAAAGTTCCTGGTAGAGGAAGACATCCTCTTTCTAGAAATGGTAATGGTAAAATACCTAGTCAACATTTTAGAACTACAGATGAAATGCTTGAAGATTTTGAATTCTTAGGAAAAGATAAAGCTAAAGAATTAGTCATAACTAATCCAAATAAGATTTTAGATATGGTCGATATATTTGATGTTATTATTCAAACAGGTGGAGTACCTTTTTCACCAAGAGTTAGAAGTGATGATGGAAAAACATATCTAGATTGCCCTAAAGTTGTAACAGAGCTAGTTTATGATAAGGCAAAAGATTGGTACGGAGATCCTCTTCCATATAATATAGAGGGAAGACTTGGTACTGAACTTTATGGTGATATAGTTTATACTGCAATTAAATATAATCTAGAAAAAGAAAGTTTTACTAGTGAAGATTTAGAAATAAAGGCATATAAACAATTACATGAAACTATTCTTAAAGGAAAAGAAGAAGTAATAAAATTAGTAAGTGAATATATAAAAGAGACATCTGAAGAAGAATTAGATGAGAAAGCATTAGAAAAAAGTGTTAAGAAAGCTCTTGGTGGAGTAATAGGTGCGGGATTTGATCCTATTTATTTGATTGCGCAAAGATTAGTTAAAAAATCTAATGATGATGGATTCTTAGTTGGATCAAGAGGTTCTGTTGGTTCATCATTTGTTGCGACAATGATGGGTATAACAGAAGTAAATCCACTTCCTGCGCATTATAGATGCCCTAAATGTAAGCATTCTATATTTGAGTTAGAAGGTAAAGCACTTGGAACAATATATTCTTCTGGATTTGATTTACCAAATAAGAAATGCCCAGAATGTAATTCTGATATGATTAAAGATGGTCAAGATATACCATTTGCGACATTTTTAGGTTTTAATGCTGATAAAGTACCAGATATAGATCTTAACTTCTCAGATTTAAATCAAGCTGCAATACATGAATATACTAAAGTTTTATTTGGTGTTGATAACGTTTATAGAGCAGGTACAATTGGTACTGTTGCTGATAAAACTGCATATGGTTTTGTTAAAGGTTATTATGAAGATAGGGGTATTAATAAAAGATCCATAGAAATAGAAAGACTAGCTTTAGGTTGTACTGGTGTTAAAAGAACAACTGGACAACATCCAGGTGGTATTGTAGTTATTCCAGATTATATGGATGTATATGATTTTACTCCATATCAATTTCCAGCAGAAGATCCAAATTCTGCATGGCGAACTACTCACTTTGATTATCATAAAATAGAAGATGATGTTTTAAAACTAGATATATTAGGTCACTCTGATCCTACACAGCTTCGTATGATACAAGATACATCTAAAACCGATGTTACTAAAGTACCTCTTGATGATAAAGAAACAATGGGAATATTTTTAGGACCTGAGCCATTAGGAGTTACAAAAGAACAAATAATGTGTAATACAGGTACTTTAGGTATACCTGAATTTGGTACTAAATTTACTCTTCAAATGGTAGAGGATTCTAAACCAAGAACTTTTGGTGAACTTATTAAAATATCTGGTTTATCACACGGTACTGATGTATGGCTTGGTAATGCACAAGAATTAATTAGAAATAATGTTGTACCTTTTTCTGAAGTAATAGGATGTCGTGATGATATTATGGTCTACTTAATGAATCATGGTCTTAAACCAATAACAGCATTTAAGATAATGGAATTTGTTAGAAAAGGAAAACCTAGTAAAGATCCAGCTAAGTGGGCAGAATTTGAAGAAATATTAAAAGAAAATGGTATAGCTGATTGGTATATAGAATCATGTCATAAAATAAAGTACATGTTTCCTAAAGCACATGCTGCTGCATATGTAACAAGCGCATTTAGAATTGCTTGGTATAAAGTACATATGCCAGTTCATTACTATGCATCTTGGCTTTCTTGTAAAGCTGCTGATACAGAAATAACTACAATGATTAAGGGTTATGATGCAATAAAAGAAAGACTAATTGAAATTAATAATAAAGGAAGAGGAGAAGCTACTAAGAAAGAGTTAGATGTTGAAGAATCTCTTCATGTATGTTTGGAAGCTACTGCTAGAGGAATTAAATTTACTAATGTAGATTTATATGAATCAGAAGCAACTACTTTTAAAGTTAAAAATGATAATGAAATTATTCCTCCGTTTAATTCAATTGAAGGTCTAGGAGATGTTGTTGCGAAGAATATAGTTGCTGAACGTAAAAAACGTGAATTCTTATCTATAGAAGAAATGCAAGTAAGATGCAAAGTATCTGAAACTATTATTGAAACTATGAAAAGAATGAATATCTTTGAAGGTATGGATGAATCTAATCAATTAAGTTTATTTTAGAAATAAAAAAAGAACCAAACAATTGGTTCTTTTTATTATCTACTATAATATTCAACGATTAGTGCTTCGTTAATTTCTGCTGATAATTCACTTCTTTCAGGATATCTTACATAAGTACCTTCAAGTTTGTTTTTATCAAAATTAACATAATCAACTGTATGATTAATAGCATCTAAACTAGCTTTAATAGCTTTATGATCTTTAGAAGCTTCTTTAACACTAATTACATCTCCTGGTTTACACATAAATGATGGAATATTTACTTTTCTACCATTTACTAATACGTGACCATGATTAACAACTTGTCTAGCTCCTCTTCTAGTAGAAGATAATCCCATTCTATAAACGATATTATCTAATCTAGATTCTAGAAGTTTTAAGAAGTTTTCACCATGGATACCTTCCATTTTACCAGCTTTGTTAAATAATTGATGGAATTGTTTTTCAGTCATTCCATAAGTAAATTTAACTTTTTGTTTTTCATTTAATTGTTCAGAGTAGTTAGATGGTTTAGCTTTTCTATCTTGACCATGAACACCAGGTTTATAACTTCTTCTAGCTAAATCCTTACCATTTTCAAGTGTTGAGAAACCAACTCTTCTACTTTTCTTATAAGCTGGACCAGTATATCTTGACATACATTTCCCTCCTTTACTAATTTTCAAACCTTTAGCATGTTTATTTTCTTCATAGGGTGTCATTATTAATACTTTCCTATGTGTAGTTTAAGGCATAGTACTTATAACGCTTACGCTAATAACGCATTACAAACAAAATAAACGACTACAAAATGTTTGCGTAAGTTATTATATAACAAAATAAAGGAAATAGTCAATAAATCTTTAAAAAAAATAAAAAAAGTAGAAATATGTGTAAAAATGATGAACTTTGTGATAAAATATTAATAATAGGAGCGATATCTATGATGAACAAATTAATACCTATAACTGCATATATAGTAGTGATAATTATATTAATAATAGTATTCATTATTAAAAATATAAAAGAATCACGTAAATTAAAGGATTCTATTAATGAATTAGAAACAGAAAAGAATCTTATTTTAAGCGCGCCTATATTAAATGAATTATCTAAAGCAGAAAGTTTAGCTAAGGATGATAAAACTAAACAAAAATATGAAAAATGGCAAAATAAATTTGATAATATTAGAAATAAGGATATACCTGAAATAACAGATATGCTTTTATCTGCGGATGGTTATGTAGATGCGAAAGATTATAAGAAGTTAAGACCTTATTTAGCGGATATAGAATTAAAAATTTATAAATTAAGAGAAAAGTCAAATAGATTATTAGATGAAATTAAAGAAATTACTTTAAGTGAAGAAAAAAATAGAGAAAGAATTGTTAAATTAAAATCAGATTATAGAGTAATAAAATCTGATTACGAAAAAGATAAAGAGTCATATGGTAAAGTAGCGGATGCGATAGAACTTCAGTTTGAAAGCATAGATAAAAGATTCCAAGAATTTGAAATTGCCATGGAAAAGAAAGATTATGACGAAATTAACTATATAGTAAAAGGTATAGATGAAATGGTTGAGCATATTAGTTATGTTATTAAAGAAGTTCCAGCAATTTTAATAATGTGTAATGAATTAATACCAAATAAAATAAAAGATATATCTGAATTATATGATACTATGACTAAGCAAAAATATCAGTTAGATTATTTAAATGTTGAATATAATATTAATGAAACAAATAAAAAAATCAGTGATGTTTTAGACAGAGTAAAGGTATTAAATTTGGAAGATGTAGTGTTTGAATTAAAAACTATAATTAATTATTTTGATTCTTTATATAATGATTTTGAAGGAGAAAAACTTGCAAGAACTAAGTTTGAAGATAACTTAAAATCATTTAAATTTAAACTAACTAGAACAGAAAAAATTGTTACTAATTTGATGAATGAAGTAGTAGATTTAGAAAATAGTTTTGACTTGTCTAAAAATGATATTGATAGATTAAAAATAATTGATAAAGAAGTAGGCTCTTTAAGAACTAGTTTTAATGATCTAAATGATTGTAATAGAAATCATTCTTTCCCATATAGTAAATTAAATAAAGAATTAGATTTCTTAATAATTAAATTATCAAAAATAGATGATAGTTTGGATTATGATGTAAAAACTATTGGAAGTATGAAAGAAGACGAAGCTAGAGCTAGAGAACAATTAGATAGTATAAAAGATTTAATTAAGAAAGCAAGAAATAGAATAAGACTTTATAATATACCTGTTATTCCAGATAATTATTATGTAGAATTAACTGATGCATCTGATGCAATAAAAGAAATAAATAAAGAATTAAATAGAAAACCAATTAATATTGATACATTAAATATTAGAGTCGATACTGCTAGAGATTTAGCATTTAAAGTATTTAATACAACAAATGATTTAATAAAAAATGTTATGATGGCAGAAAAAACTATTGTTTATGGAAATAGATATAGATGTTTAAAAGATCAAGTTAATTTTGGGTTAGCAAAAGCAGAAAAATTATTTGAAGAAGGTTCTTATAAAAAATCATTAGAAGTTGCTATGGATGCTATTGATTATGTGGAACCAGGAATTCATAATAAAATACTAGATGCATTTAAAAGTGAAGGGAGTTAGGATTAAATGACAAGAGAAGAAAGAGAACAAAAAGCAAGACAAGAAACAGAAGAAAGAATACAAGAAGGACAAGAAAAAAGAAAAAGACAAATTAGAAAAAGAATTTTAATGGCAGTACTTGCAGGAGCTCTTACAGCTGGTACAATTACGGGAATTAAAATAGCTAACGCTTATGATGCTGCTCACGTATCAATAGAAGAAATAGAAGAAGATATCCTTACTCATTCTGGACATAATCATGAACCAGATGGAACACCTATTGATCCTAATTTAGGTCATCGCTGTCCAGTCGTACCTTATGATGGAAGATTCTATGAAGAAAGACTTGCGGAAACTATGGAAGAACAAGGTTTTCATGAAGAAACTATAGATGCAGCTGAAAAGAAATTTGCTCTTTTATATACTGATCAAGTAGATGAAGCAAGTGAAATTGATTTAGCGCAAATAGAACAAGAAGCAAAAGAAAAGCATAAAACAAGATAGAAAGTAGTAATACTTTCTTTTTTTATTCATATTTTTAAATAGGTGAAACAATGAATAATAAAATTAAAGTACTAAGTATTCTTTTACTCGCTGGATTTAGTTTTTTTTATACTGATAAAGTAACTTCTATTATTAAAGAAAATGATCCGATTATGAAACAAATAAAAGATATAGAAAATGATATGATTGTAAGTAAGACAGATAGAATTATTACTAATGATGAATATATTACTGGAATAAATGGTTGTGTAGTTGATGAAAAAGAAAGTTACAATAATATGAAAAATAGTGGAGAATTTAAACAAGATTTAGTTGTTATGAAAGAAGATAATTTAAAAGAAAAAGAAAAACTATATATAATAGGAGGAAATAAAAAGAAAAGAAATGTAAGTGTAGTACTATTAAATATAGATAAAAAAGTAGATAAGTATATAAAAACAAACAAAATAAAAGTAAACTATTTTTTAGATGGTAATTATATAAAAGATAATATAGATATGATTATAAAAATAAGTAAATATTCTAATATATATAATTTTGGTAGAGATAGAAAATATAATGATAAATATATTACATATGATAATGCTGTAATATTAAATAATTTTACTAATAGATCTAATTATTGTTTAACATCTACAAAAAACGATGCTACATTAGATTTATGTTCAACTTATAATATGGATACTATAAAAAAAGAATATATAAGTAATGATATAGTTACTTACACTAAAGAAAATTTAGAAAATGGACAAATATTAGTCTTTGATAATTATGATTATAAAGAATTAGAAATAGTATTTAAATATATATTATCTAAAGGGTACAATATAGTTATGTTAAATGAACTGTTAAGTGAAAAGGTTAATTGTAATAAATTTTAGGCAAATACTTTAATTATTTGCCTTTTTTTGATATAATAATTCTGCTTAATTCTTTTAATTATTTTTATGAAAGGAGAGAAAAATGAGTAAAATTAAGATTTTTAGTCTCGGAGGACTAAATGAAGATGGAAAAAACATGTATGTTGTCGATGTTGATAATGATATGTTTATATTTGATGCTGGTTTAAAATATGCGGATGAAAAGATGCTTGGTATAGATTATATAATTCCTGACTTTTCATTTATCAAAAAAAATAAAGATAAAATTAAAGGTATTTTCATAACACACGGTCATAAAAAGGCAATGGGTGCGGTTTGTGATATCGTAAGAGAAATAAAGGATATTAATATATATTCTTGTAAATTTACTTGTGATATATTAAAAAGAGATTTTGCTGACGCAGGAATAGAATTTAATAATCTTCATGAAATTGAACCTCATAAGAAAATATCTTTTGGAAAAAATAGTATTTTTCCTGTTAGATTAACACATTCAATTCCAGATAATGTAGGTTATGTTTTAAATACAGAAGATGGATCGATTGTATATACTGGTCATTTTGTATTTGATTCATCTATGCAAGGAGCTTATCAAACAGATATAGGTAAGTTAGCTTATATAGGTAAACAAAAAGTACTTTGTTTATTAAGTGAAAGTGTATATGCTGATAGACCCGGATATACATCACCTAAAAATAGAATAGCGCCTAAAGTTAGTGATATATTAATGCATAATGAAGGAAAAATAATAGTAACAGTATTTTCTGCGCATATTAGTAGATTACAAGAATTATTAAATGAAATAATGACTACTCAAAGAAGAGTTGTTATTATGGGTAAAAGATTACAAGAATTAGTAAATTATGTTATTGATAATGAATATGTAACTTTTGATAAATCTAGAATAGGTAGCTTGAATAATATAGATGATAAAGATTCTATTATATTAGTATCAAATGAAAACGAAAAACCATTTTCTAACTTAGAAAGAATAGTTAATGGTTATGATAAATATATTCAAATTAAACCAACAGATACAGTATTTTATCTAGATCCAGTTGCAACAAATAGTGAAACAATTGCGGTAAAATTAAGTGATGAAATAGCTAAGATGGGTGCTAAAACAATTAGTTTATCTTCAAAAGTTCACTTATTAAACCACGCATCAATTGAAGATTTAATGTTAATGATTAATCTAATGAAACCAAAGTATTATTTTCCTGTAAATGGAGAATACCGTCATCAAGTTGCTAATGCTGATATCGCATCTAGTATGGGTATTAATAAAGAAAATATTATTCTTAAACAAAATGGTGAGGCAGCAATATTTGTTAACGGAAAACTATCAGAAGAAACGGAAAAAGTAAAAATAGATACTTTATTAATAGATGGTAATACTACAAAAGATATTGGTGAATTAGTATTAAAAGATAGAGAATTATTAAGTGAAAACGGTATAGTTATAGTCGCAGCTACTTTAGATAAAAAATCTAAAAAGATATATGCTGGACCTGAAATAATAACTAGAGGTTTTATATATGTTAAAGAAAATGCTGAATTTATAGAAGAAATGAAGAATATTTCTTTAGCGATAATTAATAATAATATTACTAGTAATTACGTAGATTTTAATAAAATTAAAACAGAAATAAGAGAAGATTTAGGCAAATTTTTATATAGTGAAACTGAATGTAAACCTATGATAATTACTATAATAAATGAAATTTAAACACTTTTTTAAAAAGTGTTTTTATTTTTTTATAAAAATGGTATAATTATTATGATAGAGGTGGTACTTTTGGCTAAGAAGAAAAAAAGAACACAAAATTCATCTAGCAAATTTCCAATTGAAATAAAAGGAATTCTTTTAATAGTTATAGGTATTATTGGGTTCTTAGGATATAAAGCAAATATTTTAGGTACTGTATTTAAAGGGTTTGCTATGTTCTTGATGGGAACATTTGATTTTGTATTTTTATCACTACTTATTCTTATTGGTGGATATATTTTAGTTAAAAGAGAAAATCCAAGATATTTAAGTAGCAGATTTATAGGATTATGTATATTTTTAATAGGATTACTAGCGC
Source organism: Bacilli bacterium (assembly GCA_017627015.1). Next base: position 67,712 of record JAGAHP010000006.1, on the reverse strand, counting down.
TAGCGCATCTAAATTATTTAGGAAGTAATCCAACAATTAGTTCTACTTTAAAAGATACTGTATCTGAATTTACAAAATGCTTAAATGCTAAAACTACTTTTCCTGGTGGAGGTATTATAGGTGCTCTTGCAGTATCATCACTTTATGTTTTATTAGGACATATTGGTAGTATTATTGTTATTAGTATTGTTATGTTAACAGGATTATTATTAATATCAAAATTATCTTTATCTGAAATGCTTGATGGTATAAAAGAAAAGTTTTCTAAAGATGAAGAAGATGATGATGATGAGGATGAGGAAGACGAAGAAGATGATGATTATAATTCTCCTATGGAAGACAAAAAGGTTGTTGTTTCTTCTTTAAGTGAACTTACTAATACTAAAGAAGTAGAAAAAGAATATGAAGAATCTGTAAGAGAAAATAATAAGGTTGTTAATAATTTGTATCAGAATTATGAATTACCATCTATTGCATTACTAGATCAAATTAAAAAGAAAAATCAAAAAGAAAATGAAATAGAAATAAAGAAAAATATTGGTATTTTAGAACAAGTATTAAAAGACTTTGAAGTATATGCTAAAGTTAGAGAAGTACATGTTGGACCATCTGTTACACAATATGAATTAGAAGTTAAATCTGGTACTAGAACTAGTAAAATAACTACTCTTCATAGTGAAATAGCTTTAGCGTTAGCAGCAAAGGATGTTAGAATACAAGCACCTATTCCAGGAAAAAGAACAGTGGGTGTAGAAATACCAAATAAAGTAAATAGTGCGGTAGCATTTAGAGAAATAATATCTAGTTTTCCTAAAGAAAAACAAAGTAATAAGTTAATGGTTGCTTTAGGTAAAGACATTATGGGTACACCAAGATATTGTGAAATTAATAAAACACCTCATCTTTTAGTTGCAGGTGCGACAGGTTCTGGTAAATCAGTTTGTATAAATTGTATAGTAGGTTCCATTCTTATGAGAGCAAGACCAGATGAAGTTAAACTTATTATGGTAGATCCAAAAAAGGTTGAACTATCTATGTATAATGGAATACCTCATTTACTTCAACCAGTTGTTACTGATCCAAGAAAAGCAAGTATTGCGCTACAAAAAGTTGTTGCAGAGATGATGGATAGATATGATAAATTTGAAGATTCAAAGACTAAAAATATAGAAAGTTATAATGCATATCTAGAAAAGAAAAATAAGAATTTACCAGAAGAATCAAAATTACCATTACTACCATATATTGTAGTTATAATCGATGAACTTGCTGATTTAATGGTAGTTGCTAAAAATGAAGTAGAAGATTCCATTCTTAGAATAACACAAATGGCTAGAGCTGCTGGTATTCATTTAATAGTAGCTACTCAAAGACCATCAACAAATGTTATAACTGGAGTTATTAAAGCTAATATTCCTTCACGTATATCTTTTGCAGTTTCTTCTCAAATAGATAGTAGAACAATATTAGATATGGGTGGAGCAGAAAAATTATTAGGTAAAGGTGATATGTTATTCTTACCTATGGGTGAATCAATACCACAAAGAATACAAGGAGCATTTGTTTCTGAAGAAGAAATAAATAGATTAGTAGATTTTGTATGTAAACAACAAAAAGCTGTATATGATGATAGATTTAATTTAGAAGCATCAAGTAATGGAGGAAGTACTCATTCAGAATATGATGCAAATGATGTGGATAATGATGATCAATTATATGGATCTGTTGTTGAATTTGTAGTACAAACTAAAAAAGCTTCTGCATCACTTCTTCAAAGAAAATTCAAGATTGGTTATAATAGAGCAGCAAGATTAATAGATTTACTTGAAGAAAGAGGAATAGTAGGTCCTCAACAAGGTTCAAAACCAAGAGAAGTTTTAGTAGAAGTCGAATCAGGTGAAGATGAAGAATAAAAAGTTATAGATTTTCTATAACTTCTTTCTTTTCTTTAAAAAATATGTTAAAATGATATGAGAATAGGAGGGATTATATGAACAATTTTGATGATATACCATTTGCGTCAGATTCAACTAATGAATTACCATCACAAGTAACATTAAATAGTTCTTTTGATGATATACCATTTAATAGTAATATAGTCCCTGAAGTAACTGATAATAATATATTAATATTAGATGAAAGAATTAAAAATATACCTGCAAGAAATACTAAGGTTTCATTTAAGAAACCAACTATAATTTTTCCTATAATTGCATTTGTATTTGTATCAATTTTAGGAATGTATTTATTTGTTAATAATAGTAAAGCTGAATCTGTTAACTTAATAAAAATCGAAAATAATAAAAAGGTAGGTTATATAGATAATGAAGGAACAATTATTACAAGACCTAAGTATACATATGGATCTGATTATTATAAAGGATATGCTGTAGTAAAGAATAGTAATAATTTATATGGTGTATTAAATGGTAAAGGTGTATTAGAAGTACCTTTTGGAAACTATTATTATATAGGCTTATTTGGTAATAAATATATTGCAAGTAAAATTACTAAAAACGGATTAAAACAAGCATTATTAGATTATGATTTAAAAGAATTAACATCATTTAAATATGATAGTATTAGTTATGCTAAAAATGGTATGTATCTTTTTACTAGAGATGAGACAATGGGAATAATTAATAAACAAGGAAAAGAAATATATGCTTTTAAAGTTGATGAAGTTGATGATAAAGATATAGATATAGAAATATCTAATGTAGATGAAGATGTACCTTTATCAGATAGATATGCAAAAGTAAAAGTAAATAATTCTTCTACAATAATTAACTTAGAAACTGGTAAAGAAGTATATAGTTATACACTTAAAGATATTAATGTATTAAAAAACAATGTATTTTATATAATATCTGATAGTGTAGATGAAAATAGTACTTACATAGTTGTAAAAGATGGAGAAGTTAAATATAAAACAGATAAATTTAAAAGATTAAGAATAGATGATATAAAATCGGATATAATAATAGGTGTTAATAACGATACTAGTGTTTCATACATAAATATGCTTACACAAAAAGTTATTAATGAAAATGATAATAACGATTATTATTATGGTGATGGAATAATACTAGAAAAATCACATGATTTTAATACTAATAAAAATATATATAATGTTATATCATCAAAGAAAATATTAGGTACTTTCTCAGATTATGAACCAGTTAATAATAAGTATTATAATGATATGCTTAATGTTAGATTATACAAAGATAAATATAATTATGTAGATAAAGAAGGAAATATCATTAACAGTAATTCTTATGATAAAACAAGTGAGTTTAATAAAAATGGTTACGCTATAGTCGCAAACGATAATAACTATGGTATTTTATCTAAAAAAGGAAAAGAAATAGTAAAATTAAGTTATGATAATTTAGATTTTATAGATGATGATTTATTTAAATTGTTAAGAGATGATTATAAAAAGGAATTATTTATATATAATGATAAAAATGATAATTATGGTTTTATTAATTCTAGAGATAAAATAGAAATAGAAGCTATATATGATGATATAGATTATTTAACAGATGATTATCCAATTGTTTTAGCAAGTTATTCAGGTGATAAATTACTTGTTAATTTATCCACAGGAAAAGAGTTGCCAATAAAAATCAATTCTGATAATATAACTGTTAAAAGCAATTATATATTAGTTGATGATAATTATTATAATTATTCAGGAAAACTAATATATTCTGTAGAGTAGGTGGGTTATGAGTAAAAAGTTTAAAATAATAAGTACTTTCTTAATTATATGTTCTGTATTACTATTAACATTTGTAATTCTTACTGGTTCAAAGAACTTAACATCTGTATTAAATGCATCAGTAACAGGTTCTTCTGAAGAAACAAATGAAGTAATAATAGCTGCTAGAAATATGGCCTTAGATAATATGGATAAATTAAAAGAGAGTAATGTTATTACAATTAGAGATTTAATAACAGAAAAATATTTAACTGGTGATGAAATTAATCCTTCTACAAACCAAAAGTATGATGAAGATACTAGAGTAATTATACTTACAAAAAATGGAGAGTTAGAAGATATATTCATATCAGGAGATTTATTTAGAAATGTATTATCTTGTAAAGATATATGTTATATTCAGGATAGAAATTACTTAGAATTTAATAATGATACATATAGAATCTTAAAAATAGATCAAGAAGGAAATGTTTATATATATAATGATGATATTAAAAAGACTAAGAAAGATAATATAGATAATACTATTAAAAATATATATAATTCATATAATAAAAATAGTGTTGTCAATGTAGTAAGTTTATCAGAAGAAGATATATTAAAAGGAAATCTTTCTATAGAAGACAATATAGTAGTTAAAACTAATAATGGATATAAATTATACAATATTGATACTAACAGTATAGAAGATATTAATACTAAGGATGTATATGTTTTTCCTTTAATAGTTTTGAATAAAGATACTACTTATGTTTTAGGAGATGGATCTAAATTTAATCCATTTATATTAGATGAATAAAAGTTAGATAAATATCTAACTTTTTCTATTAATTATTAACAAAATGTGTTAATATATTTGCGGGTGAAAAAATGTTTAAAATAGGTAATTTAAAGTTTGATAATAATATTTGTTTGGCACCTATGGCAGGTTTTTGTAATAGTGCATTTAGAAGAATAGCTAGAGAACTAGGCGCAGGTTTAGTTTTTGCAGAAATGGTATCTGATAAAGCACTTTTTTATGGTGATAAAAAAACTTTAAATATGCTTACTATGACTGAAGAAGAAAGACCTATTGCTCAACAAATATTTGGTAGTGATAAAGATAGTTTTATAGTGGCTGCTAAAAAAGTTATGGAAATAATGAAACCAGATATTATAGATATAAATATGGGTTGTCCTGTTCCTAAAGTGGCAGTTAAATCACAAGCAGGATCAGCACTTTTAAAAAATCCAGAAAAAATAAGAGAAATAGTATCTGCTGTAGTAGATGTAGTAGATGTACCAGTTACAGTTAAAATAAGAAGTGGTTGGGATTCTAAATCAATTAATGCGGTAGAAGTTGCGAAAGTAATAGAGGAGGCAGGAGCTTCAGCAATAACTATTCATCCTAGAACAAGATCACAAGGTTATACTGGTAATGCAGATTGGTCTATAATTAAACAAGTTAAAGAAGCTGTATCTATTCCTGTTATTGGTAATGGCGATATAAAGTCAGCAGAGGATGCAAAAAGAATGATTGATGAAACAGGTTGCGATGCAGTTATGATAGGTAGAGCGGCTCTTTCCAATCCGTTTATATTTAGAGAAATAGATCATTATTTTAAAACAGGAGAATTACTTAAAGAGGTATCAAATACTGATAAAATAGATCTAGCTATTAAACATTTAAATTATTTGTTAGAAATTAAGAATGAAAAGGTCGCAGTATTAGAAATGAGAACAATAGCGGCAAACTATATAAAAGGTATTCCAGGAAGCACTAAAATAAAACAAAGTATATTTATGTGTAAAACTAAAGAAGAATTAATAAAAATATTAGAAGAATATAGGAAAACATTATAAAATATGTTATAATTACTTACGTTTAGAGGTGAAAAACTATGAGAGAATTAAGTGAACAAGAAGTTATTAGAAGAGAAAAATTAGAAGAGATTAAAAAGGTATGTAATCCATATCCAGCAAAATATGAAAGAACTCATACTTTAACAGAAGCTAAGAATTTAGAAGATGGTACAAAAGGCGTTAAAGTTTGCGGAAGAATAGCGTTTGCTAGAAAGATGGGTAAATTATCTTTTGTTAAAATTAGAAATATTGAAGACGTATTCCAATTAGAATTCAGAGTAGATTTACTTGGTGAAGAAAGATATGAATTTTTTAAGAAGTTAATTGATGGTGGAGATTTTATAGGAGCAGAAGGAGAAATATTTACTACTCAAACTGGTGAAAAAACTTTAAGAGTAGAAAATTTTGAATTCTTAGGTAAATCACTTAGACCTCTTCCTGAAAAATTCCATGGATTAACTGATGTAGAATCTAAATATAGAGAACGTTATGTTGACTTAATGATGAATGAAGAATCTAGAAAGATTTTTGTAGGTAGAAGTAAATATTATTTATTTGTTAGAAACTTCTTAAATAATCATGGATTCTTAGAAGTAGAAACTCCAATTGTACAAACTTCAGTTTCAGGAGCGTCTGCTAAACCATTTTATACTCACTATAATGCACTTGATTTGGATTGTAATTTAAGAATCGCACCAGAATGTTATTTAAAAGAGTGTATAGCTGGTGGATTTGATAGAGTTTATGAAGTAGCTAAATGTTTTAGAAATGAAGGAATGGATCCACAACATAATCCAGAATTTACTCAAATAGAATGGTATGCTGCTTATTGGGATTTCGAAGATAATATTAAATTTTTCCAAGATTTAATGAAAGAAAGTATGGAATTCTTAACTGGTTCATCTGTTATAGAATATCAAGGTAATACTATTGATTTTGGTAAAGAATGGGAAAGAATTAATTATATAGAAAAAATGAATGAAATTTTAGGATTTGAATTCTTAAATGAAACTGATGTTAATGAATATAAGAATAAAGTTGTTGAAAAAGGATTCTTTACTTTAAAAGATATGGAAGAATATAAATCTATTCCTCAATTAACTGATTTCTTATATAAAAAATTATTAAGAGCAAATATAATTGGTCCAGTAGTTATGTATAATTATCCAGCTAGTTTAAAACCACTTGCTAGAAGAAATGATAATGATTCTAAAGCTGTAGATTGTTTCCAAGTTGTTATAATGGGTGCAGAAATATGTAATGCATATTCAGAGTTAGTAGATCCAGCTATTCAAAGACAAACATTTGAAGATCAACTTGCTCAAAAAGAAGCAGGGGATGATGAAACTATGGATTTAGATGAAGATTACTTATTAGCTATGGAACAAGGTATGCCACCAATTTCTGGTTTAGGATTTGGAATTGATAGATTAATGATGATTGCATATAACCTTGAAACTTTAAGAGATGCAATACTATTCCCAACTATGAAACCAGTAGAAAGAAAGTAATAAAAATAAAAGCAATTTATTTAAATTGCTTTTTTTTGCTCCTTTTTTGTGCTATAATTCTTATGAGGAGATAGAGGTGACAATAGAATTACAAAAAAATTTTTTTAAATAATTGGAGGAGGAAAAATATGAAAAAATATAATGTTTTTAAAATTATAACTATTGCTATTTTAGTATCAGTTGTATTAAGTTATTTTATTCCTGGAACTACAATGACATATGGAGCTGTAGAAAAAGGAACTGTTATGCCAATACCGTTCGCAGATGTATTTACTAATGGTATAACATCATTTAGTGCATTCTTAACTTTATTCATATATGTTTTATTTATTGGTGCTTTATATGGAGTACTAAGTAAAACTGGAAAATATGAAAAGATGGTTAATAATGTTGCTGTAAGTTTTAATAAGAATAAAGGGTTATTTATTGTAATTACTATCTTTATATTAGGTCTAGTAACTATGTTTACTGGAGAAATGTATTCTATGTTAATTTTTGTTCCATTTCTTATCTCTGTTGTTAGAAAGCTTGGATTTAGTAAAGAAACATCTATAGCTGCTACTGTAGGTGCAATTCTAATTGGTCTATCAGGATCATTATTTACTACATATACAAATCAAATGCTTAGTCTAACAGTAAAGGACAATATATTACCAAAAGTAATTGTTACATTAGTAGGAATCGTTACATTAGTAGGATTTATATTAGTATTTGGTAATAAACCAGCCAAAACAAAAGATCTAAAGAAAGAAAATGATGGAAAACTAATTCCACTATATATCACTATGGGAGTAGTATTCGTATTATTAGTTCTTGGATTTGTTAATTGGAGTGGTTACTTTGGTTTCAAAGGATTTGATACATTCTTAGAAACAATGAGAAAAGGAAAAATTGCTAAAGTATCAGTATTTGATGCAATAGTAGGTAAGAGTGTTGTTTCATTTGGAAACTGGCAACCATTTAATGCAGCAGTATTATTTACATTTGTAACTGTATTAATTGGATTAATATATAAAGTAGGAATTAATGGTTTCTTTGAAAGCTTTGCTAAAGGATTAAAGAAAGCATTCCCATATGCATTAATTATTGTTTTAGCAAACATAGTATTAGTTAACGTATATTCTTCAGGAATATTCTATACTATTACAATTGCATTAACTAAAAAAACAGTAAGCTTATTAACTGGAACAGTTACTTCAGTTTTAGCAGCATTATTCTATCCAGATTATGCTTATGGAACTCAATTTACTATGACAGCAGTTTTAAGTACTAGTGCTAAAGAATATCAAAGTTTATTCGCAGTATTATTCCAAGCTGTTTATAGTTTATGCTTATTAATTTCTCCAACAAGTATTATTATGTTACTTGCTTTAAGATATACAGAAACTAGTTATAAAGATTGGTTTAAATATATTATTAAATATTTCTTAGTATTATTAGTTACTGTATTAGTAGTTATTTCAATTTCTGTTAAAGGATTTGAAGCTCCTTCTATAGTTGCTTTAATCTTATTAATCGTAGTATATGGAGTATTAGTATATATGAGATATACTAAACTTACAGAAACTAGAATTGAAAAAGTTGAAAAAGAAGTAAAAAAAGTAGAAAAGAAAGTTGAAGAAACTAAGAATGATGTTAAAAAGACTGTAGCTAAAAAAACAACTAAAAATCCAGCTGCTAAGAAAACTACTAAAAAAACAAATAAAAAGTAATTCTTAATTGAATTACTTTTTTTTATTCGTATTTCGATAATTCTATAATTAAATCATAGTTATCATCTGTTGCCATAATGTTCTTATGTTTCTCATGACATTTTGTACATTCATATATAATTTTATAGGTATCTTTAAATTTTTCTATACCTATTGGTTTTAATAAACCCTTGCAGTTATTTGATCTATCACCTGGATTTATATCAACGTGTTTAGAGTATAAGCAATAAGGACAATGATCTCTTGCGGTATATCCAAGTTTTTCTACTTCTTTATTACAATTTTCACAAACAAAGTTTTCATCAATCATATTAAATCTTTTCATAATTAAATTATAAGTTATAAACGTATATTTATCAAGAAAAATATGTTATAATGGTAATGTTAAGGTAGGTGGAAAAATGGAGACAAATTTTATAATTAACGATTTTGAAGGACCATTAGACTTACTATTACATTTAATAAAAACTTCTAAGATGGATATCTATGATATTAAGGTAGAAGAAATAACTAAACAATATGTTGATTTTATTAATAAACAAAAAGAAATGAATCTAGATGTTGCGTCTGAATATTTAGTTATGGCATCAGAATTAATAGAATTAAAATCTAGAATGCTTTTACCTAGAACTGAAGAAGAAGAGGAAGAAGATCCAAGAGAAGAATTAGTAAATAGACTTATTGAATATCAAAAATATAAAGATATGATTTCTTCTTTTAAAGAATTAGAAAAAGAAAGAAAAGATATATTTACTAAAGACCCAATTAATTATAATGAATTAAGTGAAAACTATATAGAAAATGATGGAACAGTTACATTAGATGATTTAGTTAGTGCTTTATCTAAATTCTTAGAAAGAAAAGAATTAGAAAAACCAATTTCTACTAAAATTACATCTAAAGAAATATCTGTTCAAGATAGAACAAGAGATATTAGAAATATACTAAAGAATAAGAAAAAAGTATCTTTCTTTGATCTATTTGAAGTTAAAACTAGAGAATATGTAGTTGTTACATTTTTATCAATATTAGAAATGGCTAAATTTGGTGAAATAGAAATAATACAAGAAAATAATTTTAATAATATAATGATTAACAAAAAAGAAGGTGCAAAAAATGACTAGTACAATAGAGGCATTATTATTTGCGGTAGGTAGTGAAGGACTAAGTCTTGAAGAATTAACAAATATACTTGAAAAAGATGCAGATGACGTATTAAAGGATTTAGATAAATTAAATGAAAAATATAAAAGTGAAGATTCAGGAATAGAACTTAAATTACTTGGCAATAGTTATAAGTTAACTACTAAAGAAAGTGAAGTAGAATATTTAAAGAAATTAGCTACAGAAACAAGTAATAATCTATCGGAAGCAGCATTAGAAACACTTGCGATAATTGCGTATAATGAACCAATAACAAGAGTTCAAATTGATGAAATAAGAGGTATTAATTCATCACAAATGGTACGTAATTTAATTGCTAAAGGTTTAATAGAAAATACAGGTAAAAGTGATCTTCCTGGAAGACCTAATTTATATAAAACAACATCCTTTTTCTTAGATTATTTTAATTTATCTAATATAGATGAATTACCAGAAATTGAAGATGAAGTAGAAGTACTAGAAGATGACGATTTATATAAATCTAAATATAGTGAGGTAGAAGTATGATAGGAGTAGTTGTTACATCCAAAATAGAATGGGATGCATTACTAAAAGTATATGATATTCAAAGTGAATTTACTGAGAAATATCCATATGGAGAATATTATAGAACTACAATATATGATAAAGAAATAATACTTTTTAGATGTCAAGGAAGAAAGACGTTAGCGGCAGCAGCAACTCAATATATGATTGATAAATTTTCTTTTAAGAAAATTGTTTTAGTAGGTACTGCTACTGCGGTATGCGATTATGTAGATTATAATGATGTTTTTATACCTACAGAAGTTGCAGAATATGATATTACTATAAGAGAATTAGAACCTCTTATAAGAGAAAATAGTATTATAAAGTTAGATAAAGTAAAAGTATCTATGAAATATTTTGAAGGATTATTAGGTACAAGTGATAAATCATTAGTTACTAATAAAGATTATTTGATGGTTAGAGAAACTGATATGGTCGCATCTGATACAGAAGGATACGCTATTGCGAAAGTATGTAAGATGAACAATGTTAAAATAACAATTGTCAAAGGTATTAGTGATAGACCAATTAGTGATAATGATTATCAAGAACAAACTGATGTTTATGAAGAAAATGCTCCATTAGTTATTAAAAATGTTGTGGAGAATTATTTAACTGAGGTTTTATGATGAAAAAGATATTAGTATTATTAACACTAATTATCTTATTAACAGGATGTACTAGTAATGATCTATCTAAAGATAAAGAAACATATTTAAAATATATAAAGGATTTAAGAACAGCTAATAAAACAAGTAAAAATATACCTTTTGATATAGAAGTTAAATATGATAAATTAACAGATGATGAAGTTAGATATCAAGTTATTATAGATAATGTAAAAGAGGATATTTATGGTATAGAAGCTCTTGCAATTCATAATAAAGAAACTGATGATATATTTCCTAGTATCGGTATTTTTGATGAAAAAGAGAATCTAAAAAAGGATAAAAAGCCAAGTGGTGTAATATTAGTAGGTTATATTAATTATCAAGGTGATATAAGTGATTTTAAATGTAATATAAAACTATTAGTTAAATATGAAACTAATAATGAAAAAAGTCATAAAGTATATTATGTGACAAAAAAATAATGTTATTTATATTATCATATAATTGGTGATAATATGAAAGTAAAAGTATTTGATGAAAGTCATGAAAAAGATTTAGAAGATAAAATTAATGATTTTTTAAAAGAACATAAAAATATTATAGATATTAAATATCAAGTTAGTATTTCTATGTTTTCTGAAGAACAGATATATTGTTTTTCAGCATTGATTATGTATAAATAGAGGTGTTTATGAAAAAGAATTCGTTTATGCAAGGCGCAATAGTTGCGACTATTGCGATAGTATTTACAAAAGTTATAGGTATTTTATATGTTATTCCTTTTTATAATATTATAGGTGAAAAGGGAGGAGCATTATATGGTTATGCATATACCATATATTCTACATTCTTATCTATATCTACTGTAGGTATACCACTTGCGATAAGTAAACTAGTTAGTGAATATAATGCAAAAGGATATTATCATGCGAGAGAAAGAGTATATAAACAAGGTAAGAGAGCAATTACATTATTTGCTTTACTAGTATTTTTAGTACTTGTTATTTTTGCTGAACCTATTGCTAGATTAATAATTGGTGATATACAAGGTGGAAATACAATTAATGATATTACTTTTGTTATAAGAGTAATTGCGACAGCTCTTTTAGTTATTCCATCACTATCTATTTCTAGAGGATATTTACAAGGAAATAAATATATAACATCTCCATCTATATCTCAAGTGGTTGAACAATTATTTAGAGTTATAGTAGTAGTTATAGGTAGTTATATAATGCTTAGAATCACTGGTAATGTAACACATGCTGTTTCAGTTGCGTGTTTTGGTGCAACAATTGGTGGTTTAATTGCGTATTTCTATTTAAAATATAAAATAGTTAAGAATAAAAAAGATTTTATTCCTAAAGGTGAAGAAACAGAAGAAGAAAAGAAAGTTACAACTAAAGAAATATGGACTAAGATATTTAAATATGCATTCCCATTTGTAATGATAGATGTAGTAGGTAATGCATGTATGATTATAAATATGTTTACTGTTGTTAAGATATTAGTTAATGATTGTGGATTTAATGTAACAGATGCTGAAACTGTAATGAGTTCATTAACTACTTGGGGTAGTAAGTTATGCATGATAGTAAGTGCTATTGCTACAGGATTAGTTGTTAGTTTGCTTCCAAATATAATAGATAGTTATGTTAGAAAAGATAAAAAAACTGTAACTAAATTTATAAATGATTCATATGAAATGCTTTTATATTTAGCAATTCCTATGACACTTGGTTTATCATTTTTAGCTAAACCAGTGTGGGAAATATTCTATGGAAATCATGGTCTAGCCGCAGATGTATTCACTATATTTATATTTAATGGTTTAACATCAAGTTTATATACTGTTACTTTAACAATAATGCAATCAGTAGATAAATATAAAGTTGTATTTATATCATTATTTATAGAAGTATTAACTAAACTAGTACTTCAATATCCGTTAATGATACTTGCATATAAACTTGGAATAGGAGCGTATTGTGGTAATATAGCTGCGACAATAATTGCTACAATGTCAACAGTAATAATATCTGTTTCTTATATGAAAATAAAGATGAATATTAGTTTAAGAAGTACTTTAGTAACAACTTTAAAAGTAACTGCGGCATCATTAATTATGTATCTAGTATTAATGATTTTAGATAGATATATACCAGTTGTAGTAAATGGTAGAATACATGCAATTATAATAGTAGCATTATATGCTTTAGTAGGTGGAGGTATATATTTTGCAATTACTTATAAACCATTATTCAAAAAGATTTTCGGTAAAGAAATATTAGACAAATTATTTGGTAAAGTTAAAAAAAGCAATTCCTAATGGAATTGTTTTTTACATCATGTTCATTGAATTTTGATATGTAGTTTTAGGATAATTATTATAATCTACTGCTTGAGGATACATGCTTCCTTCTAATCTAGAAATTCTATTTTGTAAATTATCCACAGTACTTTCTAATTTAGATACTCTGTTTTCTAAATTAGAATTATTTTGACAACTCATATTATTCATATATGGTGTCATCATAGGCATGCCTGGATTAAAATTCATCATATTATAACTTTCATATCCTGGTCTTTCATCAAATACATATTTATCCATAATTTCCTCCTTGTCTTTCTAAATTAATATATGCATTTTACTTATATTTGTTACTTTACAATTAATACTTATTACTATATAATAACAATTCGAAAAACGAATTTTAACTTTTAGTTTTTTACTTTTTTTAGTATAATTAAGAAGGTGAAATTATGAGATTAAGAAATAATAAGAATGCTAAATCAATTTTAGAAGAATCTAAATATGTTGTTAAAGAACCTGAAAACAATAAAGGTAAATGGAACAAAGTGTTTGAAAATGATAATCCTATCGAAATAGAAATAGGCTGTGGAAAAGGTAACTTTATAATAACTAATGCATTAACATATCCAGATAAGAATTTTATAGGTATAGAAATGTATGATACAGTTTTAATGTACGCAGTAAATAAGATAGAAAAAGATATACCTAATTTAAGATTTATTAGAATGGACGCAAGACTTATTGAAGACGTTTTTGATAAAGAAATTGATTTAATTTATTTAAATTTTTCTGATCCTTGGCCAAAGAATAGAAACGCTAAAAGAAGACTTACTCACGAGAGATTTTTAACAAGATATGAAAACATATTTAAAAAAGAAAAAACTATATTTTTAAAGACTGATAATGTAGGTTTATTTGAATTTTCTATTGAGTCATTATCATGCTTTGGATATAGTCTAAAAAATGTATCTTTAGATCTTGTTAATAGCGGTTTTGAAGGCAATATTATGACAGAGTATGAAAAAAAGTTTACGGAGAAGGGCATTAAAATAAATAGATTAGAAGCTTATAAAGATTAATTTATAAAAAACACTTTAAAATAGTGTTTTTTTTTGATATAATAATAAAGATAAAAGTAGGTGTTTTAATGAAATTACGTAAGGTGTTATTATTAATATTTACTGCTTTTGCATTAACAGGATGCACAGTTAGTAATATTAACACAAAAGATTACATGAAAAATATAAATACAATTTTATCAAGAAAGAGTAAATATACTAATAAGAACGCAATAGGATATCAATATTATTTACCAAGCGGTGTAACAGTAACAGAGGTAAATGATTTTAATCAAAGATTGATGTCCAAAGGAGATATTTATTATCTATATGCCGATGTTGTTAGTTATTATCATAAAGTTAAAAGTAATTATAAAGTAGATAAAAAAGCTTATATCTCAAGTAAGATTAATTACAATAATAAAAAAGGATATATTGAAGTAAATGAAAATGATGGATATTACTTTGTCGAAATGATGTTCAATTATGCGAAAATAGAAAGTAATGTTAAAAAGAGTCATTTAAACGAAGCATTAAGTAATATGGCTTACATATTATCAAGTATTAAATATAATGACGATATAGTTGAAAATTTACTTGGTGAGGAAAAATATAATTTAAGTGATAATGAATCTTATAATATATTTAAAGCTAAGAAAACTACAAGTGACAACTTCTTAAAGTATGCTGATGAATATGGTAATTATGAAGGTGATGATGCGGTAGACGTAATTGAAAAAGAAAAGATTAACCGAGATAAAAAAGACTAGAGGTGAAAATCATGAGTTTTATTAATAAAGTAAAAAACTTCTTTTATGAAGACATTGAAGAAGACGATGAAGAGTTTGAAGCAAGGGAACAAGCTAAAAGAGAAGCAAAATTAAGAAAAGAAGAAGAGAAGAGAAGAAGAGAACAAGAAAAAGAATTAATTAAGGAAATTCAAGAACAAAAGAAAATGCCTAAACCTGCGAATGATGATTTATCAGAAAGAGAATTGTTTAAGAGTGAAAGAACATTTAATTTTCCTGACTTAGGTGATGATATATTTGATATTGGTGATGAACCAGTAGTTGAAGAACAACCTAAAGAAGAAACAAGAAGTATGGTTAAGGAAGAAAGAAACATATATGCTTCTAGAACTAGATCTAATCCAGTTCCAAGTATTAGAACTACTTATTCTGAAAAACCAAAGGAAAAGGAAGTTGAAGATGAAAAAACTAAATTCCATCCGTCTCCAGTTGTTTCACCTGTTTATGGAATATTAGATAAGAACTATACTGTAGATGATGTAGTTGAAAAAAATTTAGATAAAACAAAAGAATTTTCAATAGAAAAGAAATCAGTAGATTTTGATACAGTAAGAAATAGGGCTTATAAAGAATTAGATGAAGAGATAGAAGCAACTCTTACAAAAACAAAGGATATTTTTTATAACTTAGATGAAGAAGAAATAAAAGAAGAAACACCTGAAGAAGACTATGTTGAAGAAGCTTATGATAAAAATGAAAATAATGATGAAGACGATGTAATTATAACTTATGAAGGTGAAGAAAAAGTTAAGGAAGAAATTCCAGAATCTGAAGAAGTAGAAGAAGAACAAGACGAAGAAGATTTAACCCCTGATGTTGAAATTCCTACTGTTGAAGAACCAGTAAAACCTAAAAGAACAAGAAGAAGTAAAAAAGTAGAGGAAGAACCAGAAGAACAAGACGAAGAAAAAGAAGATTTATTTAACTTAATAGATAATATGTACAATGATGAAGAAGATGAAGAGGAGGATGATTAATGGAATTTTTAAGTAATTGGTTACCTATAATAATATATATACTATTAATTGTTTTGATTATATTATTAATAATTATTTCTTTTAAAGCTATTAAAGCATTAAACAAAGTTCAAGAAGTTGTTGATAATGTTGATAAGAAAGTTAAAACACTAAATGGTGTATTTGAAGTAATTGATATTGCAACTGATAAATTATCATTAATCAGTGATAAAATTATAAATGGAATTGCAGGTGCAATAGAAAAGGTATTTAAGAATAAAAAGAAAAAAGAAAAAAAGGAAATCGAAGAGGAGGAAGATTAATATGAGTAAAAAAGGTACAGGAAAATTTTTAATAGGTGGAGCTATTGGTGCTGGTATAGCTTTACTATTTACTACTAAAAAAGGTGAAGAAATTAGAAATGATTTATCTAATAAATTCACTGAATTAATTAATAAAGCAAAAGATATTGATTCTGCTGAAGTTAAAGAAAATATTGAAAAGAAAGTTAATGAAATTAAAGCTGATTTAAAAGATTTAGATAAAGAAAAAGCTAAAAAAATTGCTGCTAAAAAAGCAAAACAAATAAAAGAAAAGGCAGAAGATTTAGTTGAATATGCTAAAGAAAAGGGTACTCCTGTTCTTGAAAAAACCGCTAAATCTATTAAGAAGAAAGCTGCTGCTGTTACTAAAGAAGTATTAGCAAAATTAGAGGATGAATAGTCTTCTTTTTTTTGAACCGTTTTATCATAGGAGGGTTAAATATGTGTAAAATTAATACTGCAAATTATAATAATTGCAGAACAGAAAATGGTATTTCTATCTCAGGAGATAGAGGTAAAAAAGCTGGTTTTACAGGAAGATGTTTTCCAGAACTCGCACCTAAAAAAGAATTTTGGGAAATATGGCATGATAATATAGGAAAGATTCCAGAAGAGGAAAATATTAAGTATTATGCTACTGAATATTATAAACAAGTATTAAGTAAATTAGATCCACAAGAAGTTTTTGATGTAATCCCAGATGAAGCAATATTATTGTGTTATGAAGGAAATATGGATTTTTGTCACAGACATTTATTGGCATTTTGGTTTGAATTATTTTTAGAAGTTAGAACTTCTGAGGTATACGAAAATCC
This sequence comes from Bacilli bacterium, assembly GCA_017627015.1. Next base: position 50,339 of record JAGAHP010000006.1, on the reverse strand, counting down.
TATTAGAGAAACTTTAACGCTTTTAACAAGACCAGAGTATTTAAAAGATGTTATGGAAGAAGTAATAAAAGAAAACTATGAAATGCGTGGTTTTGATAATATTCATGATGCATATGAATATAATAAAACGGTTGTAAAAGAAAAGAATAATGTAAAAAAACTTGAATTGAAATTGACATCCTAGTAAATATATATTAGAATAAAGTTGTTAATGTTGATTGGCAAAATAGTAATTAATTAAATGAACATAAGAGATTTAAGTGGTTGGTGAAAACTTAAACATATAATTAATGAAAATACATTGCCTTGAGTTAAATCGTATTTCGCGTTAAGATTAAAGAGCATAGTTTCTATGAAGTAAGGTGGTACCGCTTATAAGAGTCCTTACATCATAGGAATTTTTTTGTTTTTAGGAGGCATTATGATAAAAAGAATTATATTTGATCAAGATAATACTTTGATGAAATGGATTGATGAATATGATGATACTTATAAAGAAGCTCTAGATGAACTTGGAGTTAAGTATACTGAAGAAGAATTAAAAAGTGTTATAGATATAATTAATAGTTATGAAAATTATTATGATCATTTTGATAGAAAGAATATGGCAAAGCTAATTAGAGAAAAATGTGATGTTGATGTACCAGATACATTCGCAGATGTTTGGATGAAATATCTATGTAACTGCTATAGAGAAGAAGATAAAGATATTATTCCAACACTAGAGTACTTATCAAAAAAATACGAATTAGTAGTTTTATCTAACTGGTTTGCATATAGTCAAATAGAAAGATTAAAGAAAGTTGGTATGGATAAATACTTTAAAGAAATGTACTTTACAGAAGATATAAAAAACAAACCTAATGAAGAGGCATTTTTAAAGGCATGTGGACCTCATAAGAAAGAAGAATGCATTATGATAGGTGATAGTATGAATATAGATATAAATGGTGCGATTAACGCAGGATTAGATGCTATTTTATATGATCCTAAAGGAATGTATGAATATAAAAATAAAATTAAAGATATAAAGGAATTGGAGGAATTATTATGAAATTTTATGATGAATTAAAATGGAGAGGTTTAATTAAAGACGAAGCAGGGGAAGATTTAGAAGAAAAATTAAATGCAGGTGGATTAACATTTTATATAGGTGCAGATCCTACTGCCGAAAGTTTACATATTGGACAATTTCCTACATTTTTAATAATAGAAAGATTAAGAAGAGCGGGTCATAAACCACTAGTTTTAGTAGGTGGCGCAACAGGAAGAGTAGGAGATCCAAGAGGAACAGGTGAAAGAGAAAAATCTGATGAAAAAGTAGTAGATTCTAATTTTGAAAAGATTAAAGCTCAAATGAAAAAACTATTTGGAGAAGATATAGAAGTATTAAATAACTATGATTGGTTTAAGAATTATAATTATGTTGATTTTTTAAGAGATATTGGTAAATATATTAATGTTGCTTATATGGTTAACAAAGATTTAGTAAAAAGACAAATGGAAGTTGGTATTTCATATGCTGAATTTTCATATATGTTAATGCAAGGTTATGATTTTAAATATCTTCATGAAAAATATGGTGTTGATATGCAATTTGGTGGATCAGATCAATGGGGTAATTTAACGACTGGTATAGAATTAATTAGAAAACTAAATAATGAAGAAGTATTAGCGTTCTCAGTACCATTAATTGTAGATTCAACAGGTAAGAAGTTAGGAAAAAGTTATGGTAATGCATTATGGCTTGATAAAAATAAAACATCTAGTTATGAAATGTATCAATACATATTAAATTTTGAGGATGTAATGATGGAAGATTATTTAAAGAAATATACATTCCTATCTAAAGAAGAAATAGAAAGTCTACTAGAAAAACATAATGCTGAACCACATTTAAGACTTGCTCAAAAGACACTTGCTAAAGAAATAATTACTTTCATTCATGATGAAGAAAGTTATAACTCAGCAGTTAAAATAAGTGAAGCATTATTTAGTGGAAATATTAAAGATCTATCAGAAGAAGAATTAAAAGATGCTATGAGTGGTGTTGAAACTTATGAATTAGATGAAGAAAAGAATATAGTAGATGCTTTAGTAGATACTGGTATTTTATCTAGTAAAAGAGAAGCTAGAGAATTTATTAATAATGGGTCAATAAGTGTAAATGGAGAAAAAGTAACTGATACAGAATATCTTGTAAATAAAGAAGCTTCGTTATATAATAAATATATAGTAGTAAGAAGAGGTAAGAAAAAGTACTATTTAGTTATTATTAAATAAGGAGTGATAATATGAAATATTTTTCTAAAGAAAAGGATACATTTTTAAAAGTTGTAAATGCTATTTTAATAATCGCAACTATATTTTCAATAGTTATATTTGTTTCAACAGGAATACAAATATTAAATAGAGGTAATGTATTATCTTATAAAGAGTATTCTGAAAAAGTTTGTGCTATTGATAAATTAGAATATGAATGTACTGATGATGCATGTATAAAAGAATTAGATACTGAAAGAAAGAAAACTTGTACTACTTATTATTTAGAATATAAGAAAGAACAAGGTAGAATGTATAAATCTTATAAAATTAATTTCTTTGTTTCTTTAGGTGTAACAATTGTATTATTAATTGCGTTACATATGTTAAATAAAAAGATATAAGACTATGTTTTATATCTTTTTTTATGTTAAAATATAAGTGGTGGTTTTATGCAGATTGAAATTGACGGAATAGTATATGATGTAATTATAGAAAAGAAAAATAATAAGAATACATATTTAAGAGTAAAAGAAGATTTAAATATATATGTAACAACATCATATTTAACACCTAATTTTGCAATAAAGAAATTTATTAATTCAAATATTCCATTTATTAAAAAACAAATAGAAAAAATGGAAAAAAGAATAGAAAAAAAATTAGATTACTATTATTTAGGAGAAATAATTAATGTAGTAGTAATTGATAGTATAAAGAAATCCTGTTTTGAAAATGGTACATTATATGTAAAGAATAAATCAGAAATAGAAAAATGGTATAAAAAACAAATGAAGATAGTTTTTAAAGAACATTTAGATATGGTTTATAATAGATTCTCAAAGAAAGTTCCATATCCAAATCTAGTTATTAGAAAGATGTCTACTAGATGGGGAGTATGTAATAAGAGTTTAAAAAAGGTTACATTAAATAGTGAATTGATATACAAAGATACTAAATATTTAGATTATGTTATAGTACATGAATTATCTCATTTTATTCATTTTAATCATAGTAAATCTTTTTGGGAATTAGTTTCTGAAAACTGTCCTGAATATAAAAAAGTTAGAAAGGAGTTACAAGAATGATTGAGTCAGTTGATAATAGTAGAATTAAAGATATTAGAAAATTAAAAGAAAAAAAATATAGAGATCAATATAAATTATTTCTAGTAGAGGGAGAACATTTAGTTTTAGAAGCTTATAAAGCTGGTGTTTTAAAATCAGTAATATTCTCTGGTAGAGATATAGATTTAGATGTTGAAAAGATAGAAGTATCTGAAAAAGTAATGAATACTATTAGTGATATAAATACTAATATAGTAGGTGTATGTGAAATAGTTGATAATAAGATTAATTTAGATAGTAATGTTATTATTTTAGATGGAGTACAAGACCCAGGTAATTTAGGTACTATTATTAGATCTGCAGTAGCTTTTAATGTTAAAAATATAGTTCTATCTAAAACATCAGTTGATTTATATAATACAAAAGTACTAAGAGGATGCCAAGGTATGAATTTTCATCTTAATATAATAAGAGATGATATATTAGATATAATAGATGATTTAAAAGATAATAATTATACAGTTTATGGTACAGATGTTGTAAACGGAATAGATATAAAGGATGTTAAAAAGACAGGTAAATATGCTATAATAATGGGTAATGAGGGAAATGGTATTTCAGGTGAAGTAAAAGATGTTGTTGATAAAAATATCTATATAAAAATGAATGAAAATTGTGAGAGTTTAAATGTAGGAGTATCGGCATCTATTATTTTATATGAATTAAGTAAGTAGGTAGTTATGATATTAGTAAGTGCGTGTCTAGCGGGTTTAAATTGTAAATATAATGGTAAGAATAATTATAATGAAAAAATCTTTAATTTAGTAAAAGAAGGTAAGGCTATACCAATTTGTCCTGAGCAATTAGGAGGACTAACAACTCCAAGAAAACCATCAGAGATTAAATATATTAACGGAAAAAGAAGAGTAATTAATATAGATGGAGTAGATGTTACAGAAGAATATGAAAAAGGTGCAAAAGAAGTACTTGAACTAGCTAAAAAGCTTAATGTTACAAAAGTAATATTAAAAGATAGAAGTCCAGCATGTGGAAAAGGTAAAATATATGATGGTACTTTTAATGGTAATTTAGTAAATGGTAATGGAATACTTACAGATTTATTATTAGAAAATAATATAGAGGTAATAAGTTTAGAAGAATATATAAAGTAGGTGATAATATGGAATTTATAAATATAGGTAAAATTGTTAATACTCATGGTATTAAAGGAGAACTTAGAATTTTATCTGATTTTAGACATAAAGATAAAGTGTTTAAAAAAGGTATGAAATTTTATGTAGGAAAAGAAAAAGAAGAATTTATTGTTAATAGTTATAGATTCCATAAAATATTTGATATGGTTACTTTTGAAGGTTTTACTAATATAAATGAAGTATTATATTTAAAAGGAAGACAAGTATATATAAATAAAGAAGATTTAGTTTTAGATGATGGAGAAGTATATATTGAAGATTTAATAGGATATGATGTAATAATTGGTGAAAAAACACTAGGAAAAGTAACAGGAGTAATGTATAATAGTAAGGCAAATGATAATTTAAAAGTTGGAGATGTACTTATTCCTTATGTTAAAGATTTAATAATTAAAATAGAGGATAATAAGATTTACTTCAAAGAAATTGGGGGATTACTATGAGAATAAATATATTAACTCTTTTTCCAAAGATGTTTGATGGATTCTTATCTGAATCAATTATTAAACGTGCGATAGATTCAAAGAGAGTAGATATAAATATTAAAAATTTAAGAGATTATTCTAAAAATAAACATAAGCAAGTAGATGATACTCCATATGGTGGAGGAGCAGGTATGGTTCTTATGTGTGAACCAATATTTGAAGCAGTAGATGATTTAAAAAAGAAAAATACTAAAGTTATATTAATGACTCCACAAGGAAAAACTTATAACCAAGATATGGCTAAAAAATTATCTAAAGAAAAAGATCTTATTATTATTTGTGGTCACTATGAAGGCTTTGATGAAAGAATATTAGAAATTGTTGATGAAGAAATCAGTATTGGTGATTATGTATTAACAGGTGGAGAAATACCAGCAATGGTTTTAACAGATTCAGTAACAAGATTAATCCCAGGTGTTATTGAAGAAGATTCAATTGAAACAGAATCATTTAATGATAATTTACTAGATTATCCAACTTTTACTAAACCAAGAGAATATAGAGGTATGAAGGTGCCTGATATATTGTTATCTGGTGATCATGAAAAAATAGATGAATGGCGTAAAGAAGAACAATATAAGAAAACAAAAGAAAAGAGACCAGATTTAATAAATAAAAAAGAAAGAAAAATAATAGGAAAATATTCTTTAATAAATGATACATCAGAAAAAAAGATGATTAATATAAATATGGATGATGCATATGATTTTACACCTAAGAAAAAAGATAAGTTTAATGTAAATAAAGTTATGCTTGTAGAACCATCATTTATATCAAAAATAGCTAAAAAGAATTTACAAAAGAAATTAAATACATTATTAAAACAAGTACAAATTGTATTAAATGATGAGACAGATGATGAGGGTGCTGGATATGTTCTTGGAGAAATAGAAAGAATGCAAGCTCTTATAATAACTACTTATGCTAAAAATATTGATAATGAATATTTATCATTGATAATGCTTAAATTAGATGCTTTAAAAAATGAAGTAGCTATTAAAGAAATGGAAAAGATACAAACAGTAAATTATAATAATAAAAAGGGAAGGAGTAGATAATATGGGTAATATTATTCTAACAGGGGATAGACCAACAGGAAGATTACATTTAGGACATTATGTAGGATCATTAAAGAATAGAGTTAAACTACAAGAAGAAGGTAATTATGATGAAATGTATGTCATGATTGCGGATGCACAAGCTTTAACTGATAATTTTGATAATCCTAAAAAGATTCAAGATAATTTACATGAAGTAATACTTGATTATTTAAGTGTAGGACTAAATCCAGATAAAGTAACTTTCTTTATTCAATCAGAAGTTAATGCTTTAACTACTTTAACTTATTACTATATGAATTTAGTTACAGTTTCAAGATTACAAAGAAATCCTACTATTAAAACTGAAATAAAACAAAGAGGTTTTGAACAAAGTGTTCCGGCTGGATTTTTATCTTATCCAGTAAGTCAAGCTGCTGATATAACAGGATTTGATGCTAATATAGTTCCAGTAGGTGATGATCAATTACCTTTACTAGAACAAACTAATGAGATAGTTAGAACTTTTAATAGAATATATGGAGAAACTTTAAGAGAATGTGAAGCATATTTACAAGATAATAAAATTGCTCAAAGATTACCAGGTATAGATGGTAATGCAAAAATGAGTAAGAGTTTAGGAAATGGTATATATCTTGCTGATACTAAAGAAGAAGTATATAAAAAAGTTATGAGTATGTATACTGATCCAAATCATATTAAAATAGAAGATCCTGGTAAAGTAGAAGGTAATATGGTATTTACTTATTTAGATGTATTTAGTACAGATGATCAAATAAGTAAATATTCTGATTTTAGTTCACTTAATGAAATGAAAGAACAATATAAAAAAGGTGGACTAGGTGATGTAACAATTAAAAAGGTTTTATATCAAGTATTAGAAGATTTATTAGAGCCAATTAGGAAAAAAAGAAAATATTATGAAGAAAGAATGGATGAAGTAGAAAAGATATTAAAAGAGGGTACTTTAAAAGCAATATCTAAAGCAAACGAAACGTTAAATAAAGTTAAAAAGGCAATAGGTATAGATTATTTTGAATAAAAAAGTTAGTATAATTGTACCTGCCTTTAATGCTGAAAAGTACCTTGATAGATCTATTAAATCTATTTTAAATCAAACATATGATGATTTAGAAATAATAATTATAGATGATGCATCAAAAGATAATACAAAGAAAATAATACAAAAATATGCATCACAAGATAAAAGAATAAGACCAATATATAGTGAAATAAATAGAGGAGTTAGTAAATCTAGAAATATGGGTTTACAAACTTTTACTGGTGATTATGTATTCTTTATGGATGCTGATGATTATATAGTAAAGAACGCTATAGAAAGAATGATGGATGTATCTGATAAATATAATGCAGATGTAGTAGATAGTTATCATTTAATGATTTACTATAACAAGAATAAAACATACTTTTGTACTGAACATAAAGTACCTAAAGAAGATATTGTTATGGGTAATTTACAAAATAATATAGATATATTAACAAAATCTACATATATTACAGGAAAACTTATAAAGAGTGATTTAGTAAAAGGACTATTCTTTAATGAAGATTTAAGAAGATATGAAGATTTAGTTTATGAACATCAATTAAAACTCAAATTAACTAATATGGTTTTTATAAAAGATGTCATTTATTATTATTATCAAGTTTCTGATTCATTAATTAATACTTTAGGAGAAAAACATGTATCTTATTTGGATGCTGCTGAAGAAGTATTATTTTTATATAAAAAAGAAAAAAAAGAGTTAAAACAAAGAATAGAAGCATTATTATTTACTAATGCATTTTTAACAGGTATAACAAAAATAGTTAAAAATAACTATTCTTTAGAAGCAAATACTGATATATTATTTGACTATTTTCAAAAATTTGATAAAATATTTGACTCATGGAGAGAGAATAAATATATAAATATATTTATAAAAAAAGAGGTAAAGAAATTAATAAATAATAAAGAGAAGGTTTCTAAATTAATTTATAGAACTAGAAAAATAGATTTTATAAAATTGTACTTTAAATATTTATCTACTTTTAATAAATATAAAAGATAGTTTTGCAAAAGGGGGTGTGCAAAATGGCTTATGTTAATTCACTATACTTTACATTAAATGCAATAAATATTTTTAATCATTATAAAAAGAATTTGGTACATAATGATCCAATTCATGATTATAAAGTAAGTCAAAATGTTAGTGAAGATATTATTAAATCAGCTAAAATAGATTTTGAGATTCAAGGAAAAGAAAATGTAGAGTCATCTGATCCTATTTTAGTTACTTCAAACCATGTTGGTTTTTTTGATATTGCAGCTTTATGTTATTCTATTGATAAGCCATTACCATTTGCGGCAGCTAAAGAATTAATCGATAATAGAATAATAAATCAATATATTGAAGCTATTGGTTCAGTGTTAATAGATAGAAAAACTGAAGATTTAAAAATAATGAAAAAACAATTAGAAGATATGGAAAAGGCTATAAGTACAAGAGGTTTAATACTATTTCCAGAAGGAGAATGTAGTTATGGTGAAGGTGATATTAAGGAATTTAAAAAAGGTGGATTTATAGCTGCTAAAAAACACGATACCTTAATTGTACCTACATATATCGATTATAAAGACTTTAAAAGAATTGGTAGATTAATTGTACCGAAAAAGGGTGTTAAAGTTATTTTTGGTGAATCTTTTAAACCAAGTGAAATAACTGATAAGAAGATGAGTGCACAAGAATTAGCAAATTACACTAGAAAAAAAGTGTTAGATCTAAGAAATAATCAATAAAATATTGCATTTTAATGATTTTTGTGTTAGTATTGTTTATGTTTGAAAAAGCAATCCGCTTACCGTGATAATGATTGCTGGTTATATAATTAGAGAAAGGAAGTATATTATGGATATTATAAGAGAAATTACACAAAAACAAATTAATCCTAACGTTCCTGAATTTAGAGTAGGAGATACTTTAAGAGTAGATGTTAGAATTATTGAAGGTAATAAAGAAAGAATCCAAGCCTTTGAAGGTGTTTGTACTGAAAGAAAAGGTGGAGGAGTTTCTGAAACTTTCACAGTAAGAAAAAAATCTGCTGGTATTGGTGTAGAAAGAATTTTTCCAGTTAACTCACCTAAGATTGACAAGATTACAGTTGTTAGAAAAGGTAAAGTTAGAAGAGCTAAATTAAGATTCTTAAGAGATAAAATTGCTAACTACAGAATACCAGAAAGAAACAAAAACGTTAAAGAAGAAAAATAGTGAAATAGGGCTTGGTTATTCTAGGTCCTTTTTTGCTTTAAAAGGAGTGTAATTATGGATATTTTAAAGAACGAAAAGTTTAAAGAAATAATGAGTTATGTATTAATTATATTAGTTGTAATATTAATTAGAGTATTTATTTTTGATCCTGTTAGAGTTGATGGTCCATCTATGGATACAACATTAGCGCAAGGTCAAATATTAATACTTAATAAAATAACTTATAGAAGAAATGATATAAAAAGATTTGATATAGTAGTAGTAAAAATAAATAATAAAAAATTAATTAAAAGAGTAATTGGTTTACCAAATGAAAAAGTTGATATAAAGAATAATAAGTTCTATATTAATGGTAAAGAATTAAAAGAAAATTACGGTTCTTCTAAAGCAGATGATTATGATTTTGAAGAAAAAATGGGTATGGAAAAATTACCTGGTAATGGTTATTTTGTAGTTGGAGATAATAGAGCTATTTCAGCAGATAGTAGATACGAAGAAGTAGGTTTTATTAGAAGGGAACAAATTTTAGGTAAAGTAAATTTAAGAATATGGCCATTTACAAAATTTGGAAAGGTTAAATAAAATGGAAGAATATATTATTGTTACTACTTTATGCAATAAAAGAGAAGTAGCAGATAAAATAATTAACAGTTTATTAGAAAAGCACTTAGTATCAGGTTCTCATCTACAAGAAGTAGAATCAAAGTATTGGTGGGATAATAAATTAGAATCTGAAAAAGAATACTTAATTGATTTTAGAACTAAAAAAGAACATTTTAAAGAAATAGAATATGAAATCAAAAAGAATCATGATTACTATGTCGCAGAAATAACATCTGTAAAAATAGATGATGCAAGTAAAGAATTCTTAGATTGGATAGATGAGACAGTTAAATAATCTTAATTAAAAATAGGGGGGGTAAATATGAATACGATTAATAAAGCAGTAGAAGCATCAAATATGTATGAATCTGCTGAAAAAGAATTAAAAAAAGAATACTTATTAAAGTATATAGATTTAGTGAATAATATATTTTCAAATATTTCTGGTCATAAAGGAACCTTTGGTCTAGGTTACCCATATTATGCACTTGGACATAATTTAGAAGGTGAATTACCAATAGTTGAAGAACAATTTAGGTATAATAATCAATTATTAATTGATTATATAGAATGTAATTCTAATAATAAAATATGGTTATGTGAAAAGTGCTTAGAAAATAGTAGTGATAATATGCCAAATTTAAAAACCATTTGTTATAAGTGTCCTACAGTTCCTATGGAAATAAAACCTAGAAAAGTAATTAATAGATTGCCTGATATGGATTTTTGTATGGTTGTAGAAGATGGATATGAAGAAATTACCAAGAAAAAGATTATAGAGCAGTTTAACAAATTTGGAATAGAAACTTCAGATGTTGATCCAGTTAAAACAATAAGTGATGTTTTTGAAATAGCATCTGATTTAGATAAAGGTATAATGCCTAAAAAATATATTCCAATTGATACACATTTATTTTCTTATAGTGAATTAATAGAATTAATGAAGGGAGTAGTTCCAAAAATTGATTCAACATATAAACAAGGTATTATTCCATTTCTACCTACATTACCATATTCATTAAGAAAAGTATGGCAAATTGATGATCAGGCAATAAATTTTGTGTTTGATTATATTTTTTCATTAACCGAATATAATTTTGAAAGTAATTTATTAAATGTTTTAAAAGAAACGAGAAAAGAATTAGTTAGTAAATATTCAAATGAAGAAATTGAAGATATAGTATTATTAACTGGTCCTTCTTCGCTACCAAGAAGATATAAAAATTTAACAATATCAAAAAGATTTAATGAAAGGATTAATTTATGGAGAGAAGAATAGATTTACACATGCATTCAAATTTATCTGATGGGGTTTTAACACCAAAAGAAATCATTGATACTGCAAAAGAAAATGGTGTAGATACAATTTGTATAGCTGATCACGATACCATTGAAGCATATACAAAAGAATTAATAGAATACGCTAAAGAAAATGGTATAAATTTAATAAAGGGCGTAGAAATATCTACTAAAGATAAAGTAGGAGTTCATGTTTTAGGTTATAATATTGATATAAATAATGAAGAATTAAAAGATACTTTATATAAATTAAGAAACTCTAGACATATTTATTTACACGATGTTTCTAAAGCACTAAATAAAATAGGGTATAAAGTAAATATTGAAGAATTAGATAAAGTTGATGCTGTTACTAAAGCGCATATCGCAGAAGATGTTGTATCAAATATAGAGAATAAAGAATTATTATTAAAAACATTTAATCATATTCCAAATAAAGGAGAATTCATTGAAACTATTATGAATGAGGGATGTCCTGCTTACGTATTAAAAAATACAGTAACTCCAAAAGTAGCGGCAGAAGTAATTAGAAAAGCTGGTGGAAAAGCAGTACTTGCTCATCCAGTTGGTTTTAAGTATGAAGATGATTTAGAAATAAAAGATGTTCAAGAAATAGTAGATGATATGAATCCTGATGGAATAGAGGCATACTATCATTATGTGGATAGAAATGATAATAGAGTAGATGAAGTAGAAAAATGGAAAGAGTTTGCTAAAAAGAATAATAAGTTTGTAACTATAGGTTCTGATTTTCATAAAAAAGATGGTTTAAGACCAGAAATAGGTTTTGTAAATTGGGATATAGATATATCTAATCAAGAATTAGAAGAAATAATAAATAACATTATTGAATAATGTTATTATTTTTTTTAGATATATAATCGAGTAATAAAGGAGAAATAATATGAACTCAATAAATAATATAGAAAAAGAAAAAAATGAAGAAAAGAATAACGAAATAGGTAAAAAGAAATTAAGTATTATAAAAAAATTAAAAAAGTCTTTACATAGATAAATAAATTTGATATTATCATTTTAGCGGACGAATTATTGACACATTTTTGAATGATTTATAAAATCGAGAAAAATGTGTTTTTTGCGTGTGCTAGAAAGGAGTGAAAATGTCATACATCGTTGTTGATGGCATAAGTAAAACCTTTAAAGTGAGTAAACGTTCTAGTGGTTTACGTTCAGCTTTAAAGTCATTTTTTAAAAGAGATTATGTATATGTCGATGCTGTTAAAGACATATCATTTTCTATTGAAAAGGGTGAAATTGTTGGTTATATAGGTCCAAATGGTGCAGGAAAAAGTACTACTATCAAGATGCTTAGTGGAATTTTATTACCAACCGCTGGAAACATTAAAGTAAATGGATTTAATCCATTTAAAGATCGTAGGAAATATGTTTCTAATATAGGTGTTGTTTTCGGGCAAAGAAGTCAATTAGCTTGGGATATACCTGCGGAGGATACATTTGATCTACTTAAGGATATCTATAAGTTAAGTGATGAAAAGTATCAAAAGAATAAAAAGGAACTTATTAAACTTCTAAATATTGAAGAAATTATCAAGAAACCCGTTAGATCTCTTAGTTTAGGAGAAAGAATGAGATGTGAAATATGCGCATCACTTCTTCATGAACCAAAGATATTATTTCTTGATGAACCAACAATTGGTTTAGATGCTGTGAGTAAAAAAATAGTTAGAGACTTTATTTTAAAAATAAATAAAGAAAGAAAAGTAACTGTTATTTTAACTACTCACGATATGATGGATATTGATGCTCTTGCTAAAAGAATTATATTAATAGGTAAGGGTAAAATACTATATGACGGCTCACTTAAAAAATTAAAAACAGAATATGGAAGTTATAAAAGTATAATAGTTAAAACAAATGATACTATTAAAGACACTAAATTAAAAGGAATTATAAGTAAGAAAAAAATAGATGGAGGATATAGTTTAATAATAGATTCTAATATTATATCTGTATCTAAAGTAGTAAACACTTTATCCAAATATCATATAACTGATTTAGATATAGATAATGAACAAATAGATGATATTATTTTAAAACTATACGAAGACTATAAAATATGAAATCTTATTTAAATTTATTTAAATTAAGATTGATAACTAATTTTCAATATAGAGCAGCTGCTCTTGCAGGAATATCTACACAATTATTCTTTGGTTTTGTTTATATAATGGTATATTTAGCCTTATATGAATCAAATAAAGGAGTTAATCCTCCAATGAATTTATCTTCTATAGTTACATATTTATGGTTACAACAAGCATTCTTTGCTTTAACTTATCCATATACTAAAGACCATGAATTATTAGAAATGATAATGAACGGTAATCTAGCATATGAATTAATAAGACCTCAAAACTTTTATTTTAAATTTTATATTAAATTAATCGCAAATAGAATGGTCGCAGCGTTTTTAAGATCTATTCCTATATTAGTAATAGGATTCTTATTACCAGAACCATATAAATTATCTATGCCTAGTAATATTACTAGTTTAATTATATTTATAATTTCGTTATTATTTGCGTGTTTACTAGTAACTGCGTTATCAATGATTATGCATTTATTAACTATGTATTTTCTAGATGCTAGAGGAGTGTCTAGTGCATATAACGTTATATCAGATTTATTTATGGGTGGAATAGTACCATTACCATTCTTTCCTAAATTCTTACAAAATATTGCATATAAACTACCATTTAGATATATAAGTGATTTTCCATATAGAGTATATTCAGGAGATATATCTGTTTTAACAGGTAAGAATATGTTAATAGGTAGTTTTATATGGATCATTATCATATTAGTAATAGGTTTAATACTATCTAAACATGCCTTAAAAAAGGCGGTGATTCAGGGTGGTTAAACTATTTATACAAAGTATTAAACTAAGTATTAAAAGTCAAATAGAATATAAAGGTTCATTTATATTAAATGGTATAAGTCAATTATTTATATTCTTTACTTATTATTTTATGATAGTTGCGTTATTTAGTAAGTTTAATAATATAAAAGGATTTACTGTTTATGAAGTATTATTATGTTTTTCAATAATACAATTTGGTTACTCAATTACTGAAACATTTTTTAGAGGAATAGATAAATTTGAGGATTTAATAATAAATGGAAGCTTAGATAGATTCTTAGTTAGACCTAGAGGAATACTTTTTCAAACATTATGTAGTGATGTAGATTTTATTAAAATATTTAGAGTTATTCAATCAGTAATAGTTCTTATAATTTCTTTAATTAATTTAGATATAGTATGGAATATTAATAAAGTAATAGTACTTATATTATGTTTAATATCATCAATTCTAATATTCTTTGGATTATTTGTTCTTACATCATCTTATTGTTTTATAACACTTCAAGGATTAGAAGTAAAAAATGTATTTACTGATGGAGGTAAATATATGGCACAGTATCCAATAGGAATATATAGAAAAGGAATAGTATTTATATTTACTTTTATAATTCCATATGCATTTATAAATTATTATCCATTATTATATTTCTTAGATAAAACAAATAACACCTTATATATGTTTTCACCATTACTAGTACTAATATTTTTAGTACCTTGCTTATGGTCATTTAAAATAGGATTGAAGCACTATAATAGTGCGGGTTCTTAAAGCAGATTAATTTCTGCTTTTTTTGTGGTATAATTATACGTGCGAGGGATAAATATGAAAGTAGATGATTTAACAGAAATATTAAAAATAGAAAAACCAAGTATAGAAATAAAAAATAATGAGAAAGAAATATTTAAATTAATTCCAAAATTAGAACTATGTAAAGGTTTTAATCAAAATAATGAGTGGCATCCATACGATGTATATGAACATACTCTTCATGTTGTTGATAATGTTCCTAAAAATGAAATATTGAGAGTAAGTGCATTATTTCATGATATTGGAAAACCTGAAACTTATACTGAAGATGCATTAGGAATAGGACATTTCTATGGGCACTGGAAAGTTTCAAAAGAAATATTTTTAAAATATGCATATAAAGAAAAAATGGATATAAAAAAAAGAAATACTATTTCAAAGTTAATATATTTTCATGATAAAAATTTTGGAGTATTAGATGATAATAGTATAGATGAAATGGTATTCTTATTTACAAAAAAAGAATTAGAATTATTATATAAACTTAAAAAAGCTGATTTGCTCGCACAAAATAAAAAATACCATTTTTTATTAGAAGAATATGAAAAACAAGAAAGAGTATATAAACTTATTTATGAAAGGGAAGAGATGAATGGAAGATAAATATATTATTAAAGTAACAAGATTAAAAAAAGTATTTGGATTTGCAATACCATTTAAATTATATGTAGATGATAAAGAAATAGGATCTTTATCAAATGGTAAATCATTTGAATGTATTGTAGAAAAAGGAGTACATAAAATAGTATTAAAATCTACTGAAAAAGATGTAATAGAGGAAGTAACATTAGATAAGAATCATAAAGTAGAAATAATAATAACTGCTGCTATGGGATTAATCGCAGCTAGACCAAATATTAAAGAAGTAAAGTATATATAGGAGGATTTATGTATAAAGAAGATATAGAATTAGCTAAAAAAGCAAGATTAAATGCTTGTTCACCATATAGTAATTTTGAAGTAGGAACTGCACTTAGAACTAAATCAGGTAAGGTGTATACAGGTTCAAACATAGAAAATCATGGTATACAAGGAATTTGCGCTGAAAGAACAGCTTTTGTTAAAGCTTTATCAGAAGGAGAAAGAGAATTTAAATCTATTACTATTGTTGGTGCAAAAAAGAACGAAGAGGTAAAAGAAAAATGTATGCCTTGTGGTTATTGTAGACAATTTATGAGTGAATACGTAGATAAAGATTTCAAAATAGTTGTAGTAAATGCTGATGATAGTTATGAAGAATATTCTATAGAAGATTTACTTCCTCATAGTTTTGATTTTTAATAAAAAATAGTTGAAGAATTAATAAGGTGATTAAAGAGATTAACCCCCGTAAGAAAAAGGAGAGATAAAATATGAAAATAATATTAGATAATAAAGAATATAAAAATATATGGGATAATATATATAGCAATTTTAAATTTGATCCATCAGTTGATCAAAATGTTAATCCATTTAAATTTGATATTGATTATGTTTGTTATAAATTAAATTCAGTTTGGTCTGAAGAACAAGAAAAAATAGTAAATACAATATTTAAAGAAATAAGTGAAGACGATTTATATGCATTAGATTGGAATCATGATTGTTTTGAGTATAATCCAAGTGAAAATATTGAATTAGATTATCATTATCATGATAATGATAGGGATGTAGAGGTTTATTTTCCAAGTTATTATCCAAATGGCGACTATTATTTCTTTGTGTCTAAAGATTTAAAATATGGTATGTTAGGTCATCCATGGAGAAAAGAAATATATGTTTTTGGAAAAGAATTAATTGATGCGTTTTCAAAGCATGAAAATGAGTTGAATATAACAAAGTAAGCAATAAAATAAAAGGAGTTGATCCAAATGAATGAAAATAAAACTAATATAAACTTTTTTCCTGGTCATATGGCAAAAACTAGAAGAGAAATAGGAGAAAAATTAAAGTTAATAGATATAGTATACGAAGTAGTAGATGCTAGAATTCCATATTCTTCTAGAATAGTGGATATAGATGATTTAATTAAAGATAAACCTAAAGTTATTATTATGACTAAGAAAGATTTATGTGATATAGAAAAAACTAATAAATGGATTAGTTATTATGAAAGTTTGGGATATAAAGTATTTTTGGTAGATTTAATTAATGATAAAAGTTTAGGTAAGTTATTTGATTTAACTGATTCTGTTTTATCTGAATTAAATGAGAAAAGAGAAGAAAAAGGCTTGCTTCAAAGAAAATATAGAGCGTTAATTATGGGCGTTCCTAATGTTGGAAAGAGCACATTAATTAATAAGATTACTGGTAAGAAGGCAACTAACGTAGGGGATAAGCCAGGGGTTACAAAATCTATCAGCTGGGTTAGAATTAATGATAAGTTAGAGTTAATGGATACTCCAGGTATTTTATGGCCTAAAATAGAAAATCAAACTGTTGCGTTAAATCTTGCTTCATTTTCTTCTATTAAAGATGAAATACTTCCGATAGATGAAGTTGCGTGTTATATACTAAAATATATGTATGAAAATTATCCTGAAAGATTAATTGAAAGATATGGACTTGACTATTTAGATGAAGATGATTATACTGATGCATACGAGCTTATTGGAAGAAAAAGAGGATGCATTATTAGAGGTAATGAAGTTGATTATAATAAAGTATCTAATTTAATTATAAGAGATTTAAGAGAAGGATATTTAGGTAAGGTAACGTTTGATGAGAGAGTATGAGAATAAATATATAGAAATGGGATATAATGTAATTGCGGGTACTGACGAAGCAGGAAGAGGACCTTTAGTTGGTCCAGTTGTGGCAGCTTGTGTAGTTTTACCTAATGATTACAATAATGATGAAATAAATGATTCTAAAAAATTAACTGAGAAAAAGAGAGAAAAACTATATGATATAATTATGAAGGATGCATTATCTGTTGGTGTATCAATAATTAGTGCGAAAGAAATAGATGAAATAAATATATTAGAGGCTTCTAGAAAAGGTATGATTGAAAGTTTTAAAGAAGCAAATAAAAAGATAAAGATAGATGTATTACTTACTGATGCGATGGAAATTAAAACACTTGATATTCCTGTGGAAAAGATTATTAAAGGTGATGCGAAAAGCATAAGTATTGCCGCAGCATCCATCATCGCAAAAGTAACAAGAGATAGATTATTATTAGAACTTGATAAAAAGTATCCAGAGTATGGTTTTTCATCACATAAAGGGTATCCTACAAAAAAACACTTGGAAGCAATCGAAAAATATGGTATATTTGATGAGTACCGAAAAACTTATGGCCCTGTGAAAAAAATTATTGAAAAACAGGGGAATTTAAAGTAGTTACGGATAATATTATATATAGGAGGAAAATTATGAGTAAGAATTTAGTTATAGTGGAATCTCCAGCTAAAAGTAAAACAATAGAAAAATATTTAGGAAGTGACTTTAAAGTATTATCTTCTAAAGGTCATATTAGAGATTTAGCTACTACTGGTAAATTTGGTTTAGGAGTAGATATAGATAATGGATTTACACCTAACTATGTAGCTATTAAAGGTAAATCAAAAGATATTAGTACTTTAAAGAAAGAAGCTAAGGCTGCGGATAAAGTATATCTAGCTACCGACCCAGACCGTGAAGGAGAAGCTATTTCTTGGCACTTAAAAGATGAATTAGGACTTAAAGATTCTGATTATGATAGAATTGTTTTTAATGAAATTACAAAAGGTGCAGTAACTGATTCATTTAATCATGCTAGAAAAATAGATGATTTAATGGTACGTAGCCAAGAAACTAGAAGAATACTTGATAGAATTATTGGTTTTAGATTAAGTAAATTAATGCAATCTAAAACTGGTGGAAAAAGTGCTGGTAGAGTACAATCAGTTGCGTTAAAACTTATTTGTGATAGAGAAGAAGAAATTAATAAATTTGTTTCTGAAGAATATTGGACTATCGATGCATTATTTGATAATTTTAATGCTTCATTATTTAAATATAAAGATAAGAAAATAGAAATAAAAAATGAAGAAGAAGCTAATAAGATTAAAGATTCTTTAGATGAAATGTATGTATTAGAAAGTACAGAATCTAAAGATAAAAAGAAACAATCTAAACCTCCATATATAACTAGTACATTACAACAAGATGCAATTGTTAAATTAAACTTTAATTCAAAAAAGACTATGAGTATAGCTCAAAAACTATATGAAGGTATAAATATAGGTACTGAAACAGTCGGTCTTATTACATATATGAGAACAGACTCTATTAGATTATCTAATGATTTTATATCTGAAACATATAAATATATTGAATCAGAATATGGTAAAGAATATGTTGGTTCTGTTAAAGTTAGTAAGAAAACTGAAAATGTACAAGATGCTCATGAAGCTATTAGACCATCTAGCATACTTAGAACACCAGAAAAGATTAAAAATTATTTAACAAATGATGAATTTAAATTATATAATCTTATTTACTATAGAGCACTAGCATCTTTAATGAAAGAAGCTAAACAAAAAGTAACTACTTTAATATTAGATAATAATGATTATAAGTTTAAAGCAACAGGTACAGTAACAACTTTTGATGGTTATTTAAAAGCTTATAAAGACTTTGAAAAGAGTGAAGATAAAGAGTTACCAAGTATTGATGGTAAATCATTAGAAACAGATAATGTAGAATTAAAACAACACTTTACAGAGCCACCAGCAAGATATACTGAAGCTAAATTAATTAAAGAGATGGAAGATCTTGGTATAGGTAGACCATCAACATATGCGGCAACTATGTCTACAATAGTAGATAGAGGTTATGTAAAATTAAAAGAAAAGAAATTCTATCCAACTGAAATTGGAATAGAAACAAATAAAAAATTACAAGAATTCTTTAGTGATTTAATAAATGTTAAATATACTGCTAAAATGGAAGATGATTTAGATAATATTGCTAATGGAAATGTAGTATGGAATGAATTACTAGATACATTCTTTAGGAGGTTTGAACCAATGGTAGAAAATGCATTTGATAATATGGAAAAGAAAGAAGCAGAAAAAACTGGAGAAGTTTGTCCAGAATGTGGACATGATTTAGTAATTAGAAAAGGTAGATATGGTGAATTTGTCGCTTGTTCTAATTATCCAACATGTAAATATATTAAAAAAGAAGAAAAAGAAAAAGCACCAGCAGTAGAAGTATGTGACTGCATTAAATGTGGAAGTAAGATAGTAGAAAGAACTACTAGAAAAGGTAAAGTATTCTATGGATGTTCTAACTTTCCTAAATGTAAAGAAGCATATTGGGATAAACCAGTAGGTGAAAAATGCCCAGAATGTAATAGTATGCTTGTTGAAAAAGATGGCGGTATTAAATGTTCATCTTGTGATTATACAAAGTAGGAGAAAAATATGAGAACAACAAAGAGAAGAAAATTGTACGCTAGTCTTGAAACAATTGGAAATTTTTCAATGATATCAGGAACAGTTATTCTAGGTCTTAATCTAATTGCTATTCATAATCCAGCAACATATGTGACTGCTACTATGTTAGGATTTTCTGGTGCTTTTGAAAGTTTACTTGGAGAAAAACTAAAAGCTAAAGAAGATATAAGACTTGGTAATTATGAAATAGATCCTAATAAAGAAGGAAAAAAACTAGTATTAAAAAAATAGTATTGACTATAAATTAGTTTTGTAATAAAATTTATTTAAAGCGAAGATATAGGACTAGTAATAAAACGATTTATAAGCAAGAGAATTAACGGTTGGTGAAAGTTAATATAAATGTTTTATGAATCTACCTATTAGCGGCACTAATACTGCCCGGTTAAAACCGTTATTAAATTAAGTTAAATAAAGGATGGTACCGTCTATAGACTCCTTGTCTATGGCACCATCCTTTTTATGTTTAAGGAGGAAATAATATGGAAGAAAGAAAATTTGAAACAGGGGATATAGTTAAACACTTTAAGAGAGAAACTCTATCGGAGGAAAGGTTACAAGATGATCCAAATGCATATCTGTATGAGATAATTGGTACATCAAGACACACTGAAACAAAAGAAGAATTAATGATATATAAACCATTATATGAAACAGAATGCGTTGATGGAGTAGATTACGCAGCTAGACCACTAGATATGTTTATGTCAGAAGTTGATCATGAAAAATATCCAGAAATCAAACAAAAATACAGATTTGAAAAAGTAAAAAAATTAAAAAGATAAGGAGGAATAATTATGTTAGATATTAAATTTGTAAGAGAAAATCCTGATAAGGTAAAAGAAAACATTAAGAAGAAATTCCAAGATCATAAATTGGAATTAGTTGATAAAGTAATTAAATTAGATGAAGAATATAGAGAAATAAAAGTTAAAGCTGATAATTATAGAAAAGAAAGAAATGAAATAAGTGATAATATTGGTGCTTTGATGAGAGAAGGTAAGAAAGAAGAAGGTCTTGCTTTAAAAGACAAAGTAACTAAGATTAATGATGAATTAAAAGATTTAGAAGAAAAAGAAGCAAACTATGAAAAAGAAATTAAAGAAATAATGTATTTAATTCCAAACATAGTTGCAGATGATGTACCAGTTGGTGAAGATGATAGTAAAAATGTAGATATAGAACATATTGGTGAACCAGTAGTTCCTGATTTTGAAGTTCCATATCACGCAGATATTATGGCAAGTTTTAGTGGACTTGATAAAGAAGCTGCTGCTAGAGTATCTGGTAATGGTTTCTATTATTTAGTTGGTGATATAGCAAGACTTCATAGCGCTTGTTTAAGTTATGCTAGAGACTTTATGATTAATAAAGGATTCACATACTGCATTCCACCATTTATGATTAGAAGTGACGCTGTTAATGGAGTTATGTCTTTTGAAGAAAAAGAAGCAATGATGTATAAAATTGAAGGAGAAGATCTATATTTAATAGGTACTTCAGAACACAGTATGATTGCGAAGTTCAAAGATCAAATGTTAAAAGAAGAAGAACTTCCTATAACTATGACTAGTTATTCACCATGCTTTAGAAAAGAAGTTGGTGCGCATGGTATAGAAGAAAGAGGAGTTTATAGAATACATCAATTTGAAAAACAAGAAATGATTGTTATTTGTAAGCCAGAAGACTCTGAAGCTTGGTATGAAAAAATGCTTAACTATACAGTTGAATTATTTAGAACATTAGATATACCTGTAAGAAAACTAGTATGTTGTACAGGAGATCTTGCTGATCTTAAGTATAGATCATGTGATGTTGAGGCATGGAGTCCAAGACAAAAAACTTATTTTGAAGTTGGATCATGTTCTAACTTGACTGATGCTCAAGCTAGAAGATTAGGTATCAGATATAAAGATAAAGATGGTAATAAAGTATTTGCGCATACTTTAAATAATACAGTTATCGCTCCACCAAGAATGTTAATTGCGTTCTTAGAAAATAACTTACAAGCTGATGGATCAGTAAAAATTCCAGAAGCTCTAAGACCTTATATGGGTGGAGTAGAAAAAATAATACCAAATAATAAGTAGGAGGTTATTATGAACACTTTTTCTGTGGCATTTTTGGCAATGGGATTTTTGTTTTTATTCTTAACATTAGTTATATATATTACTAATCAAGATAAAAAGAATAAATTTTCAAAATATTGTCATACAACAGGAGTAATAACTTCATCTGCAATGAATGGATATAATTATAATCATGGTAAGAATCCAAATGCAAAATTAGGATATGGTAATGCTTATTATTCTATGGTTCATAGAATATATGAGTATGAAGTTAATGGAAAAAAATATTCACGTGCAGAAGATCCTGCAGTGACTAAGAGTGTTTTTAATCACGATCTAGGTAAAACAGTAGATGTATACTATGATGAAAAAAATCCAAAAAAATCGTTTATTGTTGTCCCAGGAAGATCAGATGGATTAGATGCATTAACAATAGTTTTCTTATGTTTTTCCGCTTTCTTTATTGTATTTGGATTACTATTTTTAATAATTTTATAAGAAGATTGATTTTAATCTTCTTTTTTTTTATAATTAGATAGAGGTATTCTTATGAAGTATGAAATAAAAGATAATAAATTAGTATTATTTGTTAATGATGAAAACTTAGATAAAACTATTAAAAAGACAAAGAAATTAATTAGATTATGTGATAAGAAAAATTTAAAACTAGTTTGTGATTATAAAAATGATGATCTAGATATGATAAAGACTGCGATTAATATAAAGACAAAAGAAAAAAGATATAATTATATTTATGATACAGTATGTAAAATATTGGATGATAGAATATGTAATGAAAACTATTGTGAATTTGAAAATGATGTATGTATTCGTTTTAAAAAAGAAAATCCAAATCATAAGAATGGATGCTGTGAGTGGAAAGGCAGAGGTAAGTGTAAATACCTAATTAATAGCGAATGTACTATGAAAACATGTATGGCATGTAAATTATTTACTTGTCCATTTCTATATAAAGAAAAAGGTATTAGGCAAAGAATAAATGATTATGTATTAATAAAATATTTCTTTAATAGAAACCAAAAATATATATTAGAGTGTAGTTTTTGGACACCTAAAGAAATAGTTATGAAAAGATTACTTGCAAATGATTTTTATATAAAGGAATGATTAGATGTATAAATTATTGGATGGAAAATTAGTTAGTAAGGAACATGAAACTAAGCTAAAAAAACTTATTAAAGATAAAATGAAACTTGTTATTATAAAAGCAAGTGATTCTAAAGAGTCAGATAAATATATTTATCAAAAGGTTAAGAAGTGTCTAGATTTAGGCATAGAAGTAGAATTAAAAGAATATAAAGAAGATGTTACTAATGATAAGATTATTAAAGACATTGTAGGTTTTAATAATGATAAAGATGTAACAGGAATAATTGTGGAATTACCATTATATAATCATTTAGATGATGACAAGATATTAAATTCTATATCTTTAGTTAAAGATGTAGATGGTTTAACAGATAAAAATATGAGCAATCTAATTAACAATAAAGAATGTTATATTCCAGGAACTGTTAGAGGTATACTTAGTTTACTATCTTATTATGGTATAGATTTTAAAGATAAAAAAGTAACAATAATAAATAGAAGTAAATTAATTGGTAAACCATTATATTATTATTTAACTAATAAAGGTATAGATGTTAATATGGTAGGTCATTCTACAAAAGATATTAAAAAGATATGTAAAAATAGTCATATATTAATTACTGGAATAGGTAAAAGAGATGTAATTGATAAAAGTTATGTTAAAAATAATGCAGTTGTTGTAGATGCAGGAATAAATGTTGAATGTGGTCAAATTTTTGGTGATGTATATTTTGAAGATGTAAAAAGTAAATGTGATTATATTACTAAAGTACCTGGTGGAGTAGGTCCTATGACAGTTATTTCTTTGTTTGAAAATCTATATGATGCATATAAAAAACAAAAATAACTTATTTATTAAGTTATTTTTTTATGATATAATACCTATGTTATTTGGAGGTACTTATGGAAAAGAAAAAACCTTCTTATCAAGAAGCTAGAAAAAGAACTAAAGAAGAAGTAAAAGTAATAACAGATGCATATATAATGGATAATGATTTAAGTAAATTAGGAATAGGTAAAACATATCATATTATTACTTATGGATGTCAAGCTAATGTAAGAGATAGTGAAACTATTAAAGCTATATTAGAAGATATGTCATTTACTGAAACTGATAATATGGATAAGGCTGATCTAATATTACTTAATACATGCGCAATTAGAGAAAACGCTCATAACAAAGTATTTGGTATGGTAGGTAGAATTCAGCATATGAAAGAAAAAAGACCAGATATAATACTTGCAATTGGTGGATGTATGGCACAAGAAGTATCTGTTGTTAATGAACTAGAAAGAAAGAAAAAATATGTTGATGTAGTATTTGGTACTCATAATATTCATAACTTACCTAAATTAATAAGTGAAGCAATAGATAAAAATGAACAAGTAATTGAAGTATTCTCTAAAGAAGGGGATATTATTGAAAATTTACCTGTTAAAAGAGATAGTATGTATAAAGCATTTGTTAATATTATGTATGGTTGTGATAAGTTTTGTACATACTGCATTGTACCTTTTACTAGAGGAAAACAAAGAAGTAGAAGAAAAGAAGATATATTAAAAGAAATAGATGATTTAATTAAACTAGGTTACAAAGAGGTAACTCTTTTAGGACAAAATGTTAATGCTTATGGTAAAGATTTAGATGAAAATATTACTATGGCAGAACTACTTGAAGAAGTTGCGAAAACTGGAATAGATAGAATTAGATTTGTAACATCTCATCCATGGGACTTTAATGATGATATGATTGATGTTATTGCGAAGTATCCTAATGTAATGCCATATATTCATTTACCAGTTCAATCTGGATCAGATAGAATATTAAAGTTAATGGGAAGACGTTATACTAAAGAAAGTTATTTAGAATTATTTCATAAGATAAAAGATAAAGTTAAGAACGCTACTATTACTACTGATATAATTGTAGGTTTTCCTGGTGAAACAGAAGAAGATTTTGAAGAAACATTAAATGTAGTAAATGAATGTAAATATGATGGTGCGTATACATTTATATATTCTCCAAGAGAAAATACACCCGCTGCTTCTATGGAAGATAATGTACCATTAGAAGAAAAAGAAAAAAGACTTGCTAGATTAAATGAACTAATTAATAAGTATTATAAAGAAAGCAATGAAAAAGTAGTTAATACAGTTGTACCAGTTTTAATAGAAGGTGTATCTGAAAAGAATGAAGATATGTGCGCAGGTTATACTGATACTATGAAGTTAGTTAATGTAAAATGTTCTAAAGATTATATAGGAAAAATTGTAAATGTAAAAATTACTGAAGCTAAAACATGGAGTTTAGATGGAGTTTTAGATGAATAGTATAATTAATGAAGTAGAAGAATTAAAAGAATTAATTATTAATTCTAAAGAATTTAAAGCATATAAAAAATATGAAGAATTATTAGATACTAATTCTAGAGTAAAAGAACTAGTAAACAAATATACTTCTATGCAAAAAGAAATAGTTTTATTAGAAAGTAAGAACAATGATACTTCTGATAAAGAAAAAGAACTTGATTTATTATATAGTGAATTAACTAGTATAGATGAATATAATAAATATTTAGATTCTTCTAAAAAATTAAATGAATTAATAACAAATATTCAAAAAAATTTTCAAGAGTTTTTTGACAGTTTAGTGTCTTAAAAACTCTTTTTTTATTGTAATTATTAAAAATATTTGTTATTCTTATTTTAGAATAGGAGAGAGAAAAATGAAAAAAATCAGAAAAGTAATGATACTTAGTTTATTCATGTCTATATTTTTATTAACAGGATGTTTTAGTAAAAAGCCTATAGGTCCAGATCAATTTAAAAATGCAATGGAGAAAAAAGGATTTGTTATAACAGACGCAACTAATCAGTTCGCATCATATTCATTTGTAAAAAAAGTATATGTTGCATCAGAAAAAGGATACAAATATCAAATTGAATATTTTGAATTTGCATCAGATACTAATGCCAAAGCTGCATATAATTCAAATAAAGCAAACTTTGAAAGCTTTAAAGATTCTGTATCAAGAGAACAATTAAAGATAGAGACTAATGACTATTCTAAATATCAAAATATTAGTAACGGGAAATATATGTTAACAATTAGAGCTAAAAATATAGTTTTATTCGTTAATGCTTCTGATAAATATAGTTCTGAAATAAAGAGTTATATTAAAGGATTAGGATATTAAAAAAGAATTCAGATTAATCTGAATTCTTTTTTTCTAACTTGTTCAAATAATATATTATTATTCCACCTAATATAAAGCTTACTAACAATCCACATATTTTTTCAGGTGTGATTTTTATTTTGTTTTCTAAGTTTAATGGTAATATTAATGCACTAGATATTATGAATCCTAATATTAAACTAACAGTTTTACCTTTATGCTTCTTTAATAGAGAAGAAAGTAGTTTAGAACTAATAATAACACCTATTAAAGCTCCTATACCAAATACTCCTAGTTTAATAAACACATTTATATCTAAAGTAGTTATTTGATCTATATAACTTCTAATCATTTCATATTTTCCAAGAACTAACATTACCATAGAACCAGATATACCAGGGAATATCATAGATATACCACCAACAACACCAAGACCACTTAATGTTAAATATTCTAATGGACTATTAGATTCAGTAACTGTATTATTCATACCTTTTAAATTAAAGAATTCTAATACACCAATAATAAGAACTCCAATTAAGAAGAATACTATATTAAATTTTTCATCCTTAAGTTCTTTGTTAACAACTAATGGAACACTAAATAATATTAATCCCATAAACCAGAATACTGTTTCTGCTTCTAAATGTTCTAGAGTAAATCCAAGTACTTTAGCAAAAGCTACTATACCAATTCCTGTTCCTAATAAAACTTTTAGTATAAAAATAATACTTTCTTTTCTAGTTTCAGTTTTTCTTTTAAACACATCACTAACTGCATCAGTTAGTCTTTCAAATAAATCAAATATAACAAGCATAGTTCCGCCACTTACACCAGGAATTATATTTGCTATACCAACTGCGATTCCACCAAAGAATGGTTTTAAATCAAATTTAGATTCTTTACCAAGTCTTTCTAATTTTCTCTTTTCCCTTTCTTCTTTTTTAACTAATCTTAATTTTTCTTTTTTTCTTTTAGATAAATGTTTTTTCTTTCTCTTTTTTTCTTCTGTTTCTTTTTTCTTAAAAAATTTCATATTATGCCTCCAATTAAATTATATCATATATACCTTTGTTTTAATTATATATTTTTCTTTTTTTCTTGACTTTAATAATATATATTGTTAAAATGAACTTGAATTTAAAGAGAAAGGAGTGAGAACATGAAGAATAAATTCATAAAAATTATTTATTTTATATTTTATTTGGTTAGTGAGAAAAGTAAGAGTAGACGTGTTTTTGCTCCTGTTTTTGCTTGCTAACTACTTATAAAAGTAGTTTTTTTAATGGAATAAAGAGGTGATAGTATGAAACAATTAAGAGAATTTAAACCAATTTTAAATTTATTGAAAGAAGAAAAAAAGAAATTTATATTTTTCTGTATTTTATTGTTGTTAGTTGAATCTACATCTATTTTCTCGGGTTATTTAAATGGTGCGGCCGTAGAAGAAATAACAAAATTAAATTTAAACAAATCATTATTATATTTATTGATTTATTTTTTCTATTCAGCATTCTTTAGTGGAGCATTAATGATTTATGCTCATAATGGATTAGTTAAATTAGAAAGTAGATTAACTAGAAGAATAGGATATGAAGCATATTCTAAAGCATTAAGTTTACCTGCGTATGCATATGAAAAAATGGCATCAGGTGAAATTATTAATAGAATTACAACTGATTCAGATGCATTATCATTCACTTTAAGAAGATTAATTTCTGCTGTAGGTGAATTTATCGCTGCATTTATATTAATATTTTATATTTTTTATAATTCATGGATTATTGGTGTTGAAATATTAATTATAATGGTAATTTTATTATTTATAATGAGATTCTTTAACCCTAAAATGAAAAGTTTACATTCAAAGAGAAAGAAAGAACAAGATAAATTTACTTCTTTAGTTACTGAATCAGTTAGAGGTATAAGAGAAATTAAAACTCTTGGTATTAGAAAAAACTTATTAACTGAGATGAAAGAAATAATTGAATTGTTATATAAAAGATCAGTTGATGAAACTAATATGGATATTAAATTTAATATTATAACAAGAATATTAAGAGTAACTATGGAGGTAGGAGTATTCGCTACATGTGCAGTTCTTTTATATCAAAAGAGTATCAGTTTAACTTTCTTTATCGCAATGACATACTATATTTATAGATATATGTATATGATTGATAATTTATCAGATTTAAATCAAACTTATCAAAAAGTTTCAGTTGCGTTAGGTAGAATAAATGAACTAGTTCTTAATAAGAAGTTTGATGATGAAAAATATGGAACTGTAGAATTAAAGAAAGTTAAAGGAGTTATAGAGTTTAAAAATGTTACATTTGGATACCCAGATGAACCAGATATTTTAAAAAACTTTAATTTAAAATTAGAACCACATAAAAAGATTGCTATTGTTGGTAGATCTGGACAAGGTAAATCAACATTATTCAATTTATTAACTAGAGTATTTGATGTTAAAAAAGGATCTATTACATTAGATGGAGTAGATATTAAAGATTTAGATGAAAAAACATTAAGAAAAAATATTTCAATTATTAGACAAGAACCATTTATATTTAATAGAACAATTAAAAATAATTTTAGAATTATAAACAAAAGAATTAAATTAGATGATATTAGAAAGTATAATAATATGGCATATCTTGATGATTATATTACATCATTACCAAAACAATATAATACATTATTAGGGGAAGGCGGAGTAAACCTTTCTGGCGGTCAAAAACAAAGATTATCAATTGCTAGAACTTTAACAAAAGATACAAAAGTAATACTTTTTGATGAAGCAACATCTGCACTTGATAATAATTCGCAAGAATATATTAAAAAAACTATTGATAATTTAGTAAATGAACATACAGTAGTTATAGTTGCACACAGACTATCTACAATTATAGATGCTGATGTAATCTATGTTGTAGAAGGTGGAAAAATAGTAGGAGAAGGAAAACACGAAGAACTATTAAAAACAAATAAGA
The DNA here is from genome assembly GCA_017627015.1 of Bacilli bacterium. Next base: position 20,589 of record JAGAHP010000006.1, on the reverse strand, counting down.
TTTATAAAAACTTATATGAAACCGAATCTTTAAATTCATAAGATAGTACTAGTTACTATCTTTTTTATTTAATTTTTGATATTATATAAATAAAGGAGGAAAGAATATGAAAAAAATCGATTCTAAAAAACTAAAAAATGTTAAAGAAAAAGGGAAAGGATTCTTTGGCGAATTTAAAACTTTTGTTTTAAGAGGTAATGTAATGGATATGGCAATCGGTGTTATTATAGGTACTGCATTTGCTGCTATAGTTAATGCTTTAACTGAAGATTTCATCAATCCATTAATTAACTCAATAGGTGGAGCAGAAGTTCAAGGAAAAATTAAAATTTGGGGTGGACAAGCTCTTAACTGGGGTCATTTTGTAACAGCAATCATTAATTTCTTAATAATGGCATTAGTATTATTCCTAATGTTAAAAGGTGTTAATAAATTAATGGAAGTTGGTAAAAAGAAAAAAGAGGAAGAAGTTCCAGAAGTTGTAAAATCTGATGAAGTTGTTCTTTTAGAAGAAATTAGAGATTTATTAAAGAAAAGAAAATTATTAAAACATATACAAACTACTTGTATATTTTTTTTTATTTTGATATAATCTTTTATGTAATTTTGATGGCGATGTAGCTCAGTTGGCTAGAGCGTTCGGTTCATACCCGAAAGGTCGTGGGTTCGACCCCCTCCGTCGCTACCAGTGATTATAAACGAACTTTATAGTTCGTTTTTTTTTTGTAAATAGATTTACATTTTAATTGTTTTTTTATTTACTTTTATGTATACTTAAATTAGAAATAGGAGGTAAGTATGGCTACAAAAACAAGTGCTAAAAAAACTGGAGGAATTTTAGGGGGAATAGCGTTATTCGTTGTTGGTATTTTTATTCTTTGGAATAATGAGGGTAGAACTGTTAAAGAACAAAATGCAATTAACGAAGCTTTAAAAGGATACACAGATGTATCAAGTGAAAAAATTGATTCAAAATATGAAGGAAAAATAATCGCAACTACAGGTAAAATAGATTTATCAAATTCTGCAGAAGTAAGTGATCCTAAATTTGGTATTTCAGAAAAAGCAGTTAAATTAAAAAGAATAGTTGAAATGTATCAATGGACAGAAAGCTGTGAAACAGATGATAATGATAAGGAAACTTGTTCTTATAGTAAAGAATGGGATGACAGTATAGTAGATTCATCTGAATTTAAGAAAGCAGGTCACGAAAATCCATCTTCAATGAAACTTGAAGGTAATGAATATATAGCTTCAAATATTAAAGTAGGTGCGTTTGATTTACCTGAAAGATTAGTTAATTCATTAAGCTATAATAAAGATTATAATAATGAAAAATTAACTGAACAATATAAAAATACTGTTGAAGGATATGTAATTAATGAAAAATATATAACAAATTCCCTAGATGTTAATGATCCACAAGTAGGAGATTTAAGAATATCTTATAAATATGCTTCTGATGGAGAAGTAAGTATATTAGGTGTTCAAAGTGATACTACAATTAAAGCTTATACAGCTAAAAAGGGACATAATGTATATGAAATAAGAAGAGGAAGTTATACAGGTAGAGAAATACTTGAAAATAAAGCAAGCGTTAATAGAACAATGAAATGGATTCTTAGAATACTAGGAACTCTTGCAATTATTCTAGGAATTGGTTCATTATTTGCACCACTACAAAATCTAACAAATAAAGTACCTGTATTAGGAAGTATAGTTAATTTCTCAACTGGTTTATTCTCAGGTGTTGTTGGACTTGCTATTTCATTAATAGTTATCGCAATCGCATGGTTTAGATTTAGACCAGTATTATCAATTATATTAGTAGTTGTAGTAGTAGGATTAATTGTATTCTTAAAAATGAAAGGTGTTAAATTACCTAATAAAACTCCAGAAGAAAATAAAGAATAATTCCTAAAAAGGAATTATTTTTTTATGATATAATAAATATTAGTAGGTGATTATATGAAAGAGTTTATAAATTATTTAAATGATATTAATGATAAAAAAACGATGTTATTAATTCTTATGTGGGAATTAGATACTAAAATTCCAAAGGATGGAATAGAATATTATTCTTATTTATATACAAAATTAGAAAAGGATATTTTTGAGATGAGTACATCTGATAAATATATAGATTTACTAGAAAAAGCACTTGGTAGTGATGAATATAGAAAATTAGATGAACATAAAAAATTATATTATGCCCACTTAAAAGAAGAATATGAAAAAGAAAAAAGAATTCCTAAAGATAAATATGAAGAATTTTCTAAACAAAAATTGAAATCTAGACAAGTTTGGGCAGAAGCAAAAGAGAAAAATGATTATAAAATTTTTAAACCAGATTTAGAAAAAACAATAAATATGACAAAAGAAATATATAGTTATATTTATCCAAATAGTGAAAATTTATATGATGATATGTTATCTGAATTTGAAAGGGGTATTAAATCAAAAGATATTGATCCTTTATTTGAAGATCTAAAAAGAGAAATAATACCAATAATTAATAATTTAAAACCAGAGAAATTAAATAGTATAGAACAAAAATATAATAAATCAGAATTAATAGATATATCAAATTATTTACTTGATTATATTGGCTTTGATAAGAATAAAAGAGAACTTGGTTTTTATCCACATGGATATACTACTAAATTATCAAAAAATGATTGCAGAATTGCTTTTAAAGAAACAAATGATATTATAGATGTCGCAACTACTATGATACATGAAGGTGGTCATGGAATATTTGAATTATATTCTGAAAAAGATTTTGATGAGTTAAATATGGTTGAAGTACCTTTACTTGCGCTTCATGAAAGTCAATCAAGATTTTATGAAAACATACTAGGTAGAAATACTAATTTTTGGATTCCAATATATGATGAATTTAAAAAGAAAGCAAAATTAGATATTTCTCTAGAAGAATATATGAAATACTTAAATGATGCTAAAAAGTCATTAATAAGAATAGAAGCAGATGAACTAACATATTGTCTTCATATTATTATTAGATACGAATTAGAAAGAACGATATTCAATGATAATATAGATCTTGATAAATTACCTGAACTTTGGAATGAAAAATATAAAGATTATTTTGGTATTGATGTTAAAAATGATAGTGAAGGAATTTTACAAGATATGCATTGGTCTGATGCATCTTTCGGATATTTTCCAGATTATTTACTAGGTTCAATTTTTGATGGTATGTTACTAGAGAGAATAAATGAAGATTTAGGTGATGTAGATACTATTCTTAAAGAAGGTAGAATAAAAGAAATCACTGATTATTTAAACAAAAATATTCATAGATATGCAGGTGCGTATAATATATTTGATACATGTAAAAGAGTATGTAAAAAGGAAATGAATATAAAACCACTAGTTAATTATTTTAAAAACAAATATGAGAGGTAATAATATGAATAATGGATTTTTTGATATTAAACTTGATAATGATTTGATTTCTTTATTTGTACATAAACCATATAATTTCAAAAGAGATAGTGTTAGTGAAGAAGAAATAATGAATCAATTTAACGAAATAGAAACAGTAATAAATTATAAGTTTGATAATATAATAAGACCAAGACAAACACATTCAAATAACGTAAAAATTGTTACTTTAGAAAACATAAATGATTCTTTTGATGATACAGATGGCCTTATAACTAATTTAAAAGGGGTAGCTTTATGTACTCAGATTGCGGATTGTCAAGGATTATTATTGTATGATACTAAAAACAAGGTAATAGGAAATATTCATTCTGGATGGAAAGGTACTTTAACTAGAATAAGTACTAATGCGGTTAATTTAATGATTAAAGAATTTAATTCAAATCCAGAAGATATAAAAGTATATGTATCTCCATCAATACATAAATGTCACTTTGAAGTAGGAGAAGATGTAAAGACTCTATTTGAAAAAGAGTTTACAGATATAGATAATAATTCTTTTATACAAAAAGGTGAATTTAAAGAAGAACAAAAGTATTTTATAGATACAGTTGAATTAAATAAGCAACTATTAATTAGTCTAGGTATTAAAGAGGAGAATATTACTTCATCAGATTTATGTTCAGTATGTAATAGTAATTTAATACATTCTTATAGAAAAGATAAACCTAATGATGGAAGAAATATATGTTTAATAGCAATAAAAAACAACTAATATTAGTTGTTTTCTTTTTTTATTAATTCTAAAGCTAATTTTCTTATTTTATATTCTTCTCTAGTTTTAGTAGCAGTATCCTCAGGTTCATAACCAGGATTATTTTGATAGTTTTTATTAAATATTTCTAAATCTTTTTCAATTAAAGCAGCATAATCATCTAAACGGATTCCTTCTTTAAGAACGTTTTCTATTTCTTCTTTTTCATCTAAAACTTTATCATAATATGTTTTAACTTCAACACTTTGTCTTTTTTCTTGTCTAAGTTTTAGACAGAAGAATAAAAATGCTGTTCTAATTCTATCTAAGTCATATTCATCTTGAATACAAGTTTGTTTTACAAAGTTATATCCATATCTTAGTTTTTTCATATAGATATCATAATCTAAGTCATACATATCATAAATAGTATCATATGATATTCCTTTATTATAACTTGATATAAATCCTTGATAAATTTCTGCTTCTCTTAATTCTCTTTCAAATTTTTCTTTTTTTATATCTTCAATCTTGCTCATATATGTTTCCTTTCTTTTGATGTGCAAATTAATAATATCATTACTAAATACTTTATGTCAATTATAAATATTTAAAAATTAGAATAATATAATTATCTTTTTTTGTTGTGTTAGTTACTTTAATAAATTTATATTTTCCGAATTTTCTAATAGAGAAGATATCTCCTTCTTTTAATTTATAATCTATTTTCTTTAACGGTTCATGATTTAATAATATTTCTTTGTCTTTTATTTTATCTTTAATTGAATCTCTATTAGTATGTATTATTCTTGAAATAACAGTATCAATTCTTAAACTAGTAACAATTAATTCTATTTCTTCATATTTTCTTTGATAATCTTTTAAATAATCTTTATCTAATTTTTTTAATTTTATATTGAACCTTCCAATTTTATTAAAATTAGATATAAAATAGTCTTCCACTAAATTATTAATAAAAACATAATAATGATTATTGTCTATAATTATATCTCCAAACATAGTTTCATCAATATTTAAATTAAATAGGGAACCAAGAATTTCCTGATGTCTTAGTTTATTATTAGTTTCTATTTCATATAAAGAAATATCAGGTTCTTTTTTATTATAAAAAATAACTTTTTCTGAATCTAGAGTAGGTGAATATATTTTGTATTGATTTTTATTTAATTCTCCTTTTAAATACATTACATCAACAGGATTTAAAAATCCAGTTGGTTCACCATTTACTAATTTTTCTACATATTTTTCTATCTTATACATATTAAAGCATACCTTTTTTCTTTAACCATATTGCTACTATTATAGATAGAATAATAGATCCAATAAATATACTAATTGCGGAATATTCACTTATACCTATATAACCAAATTTAACATTCATTCCAAGGAAAGATGAAATAATTGTTGGTATAGATAAAACTATTGTCATTCCTGCCAAAAATTTCATTCCATCATTAAGATTATTTGATACTATAGTTGCGTACGTATCAGTAATAGATCCTAAAATATCTCTATAAATAGTAGCCATATCTATTGCTTGGTTCATTTCAACTACTGCGTCATCTAATAAATCAGAATCTCCTTCATATAAAGGTATAACGTTACCTCTTTTTAATCTATCCAAAACAGCCTTATTTTCTCTTAATGATGTTATAAAGTATACTAGTGTTTTTTCAATTCCTAATAAATCTATCAAGTCTTCATTTTTAGTAGATTGCTTTAGTACTTCTTCTTTATCGTCAATATCTTTGTTAATTCTTTTTAAGATTCTTAAATATTTATTAATTGTTTTAATTAATATTTGAATAACAAATCTAGTCTTTTTTGCTGTTCTAAAATCATTAACAATATTCTTTTTAAAATCATCTAATATATCTATCTTTTTTGTAGATACAGTAATAACGTAATTACTTTTAGTTATAATAATTCCTAATGGGTGAGTAATATATTCCTTTTCTTCAGTTATAAGAGGAGTATCTATAACTATTAAAGTTGCATTATTATCTATTTCAATTCTAGGTAGTTCATCAGCATCTAGCATTTTATAGATTAAATCACTATTGATTTCTGTTTTTTCAACAACTCTATTAATTTCTTCTCTTGTTGGATTAGTTAAGTCAATCCAGGAATCTTGACTCATTCTTTTTATTTTTTTTATTTTCTTTTCATACATAGTAGTTTTATAAATTTTAAGCATTTTTTTCACTCCCTTTTTCCGGTGTTATTATAACACAAAGAACTATATTTTTAAATAAATGATTGACAATTGTTTATATATATGTATAATTTATTAGTGAGTGAGGAGATATAAGCAAATGCGAGCTATCTCGGGATAAAACCTACACGCTAACGCGGAGTCGCTTAAGTTTTTAAGTTGATTTCGTGTTTTTTCTTCGCCAAACGCGAATAAACTTATTATGAGGAGGATAATATTTTATGACAACAAATGATAATAGTTTTTCTGTCTATTTACCAGAAGACTATGAGTTATTAACAAAAGAACAACTAAAAAAAGAAGATATTGATACAGCTAAAACAATATCACAAAAAGAATGCAATGATAAAAGTATTAATGTAAGTTTAATTGCGTATAAGGAGTTAAGTAATATAGGTTTTAAAAAAGATATTCCAACATATTTTTTATCAAAATTAATTGAAAATTTATATCATGAAAGAAAAGAATTTGATTCTTCAAGTTATTTTGATTTAACTATGGATGACAATGAACACTATAAAGAATTAGCAACATACTATAATATAGGTGATGAGAAATTCTATAGAGCTATGATCGCAACAGCTATTGGTAATTCAAATTGTGAAACTAAGAATGTTAATGATATAGTATATAAAATAGTAACAAGTATACCTAATTTAACAAATACGTATGTTAAAAAGTAAACGTAAACTTACTAAGAATGTTAATATGTTTTATCATATTAACATTTTTTTATGTTAAAATTAAATAGAATAGGGAGGTAGTATTATGGCAGTTATAGAAGTAAAAAAACTATGTAAAACTTTTAAAACTAAAGAAAAAGAAAAAGGTTTAAAAGGTAGTATTAAAGCTATTGTTAAACCAAAATATAAAACAAAAAAAGCTGTTAACAATATTTCTTTTAAAGTTGAAAAAGGTGAAGTGCTAGCATTTATTGGACCTAATGGTGCAGGTAAATCTACTACTATAAAGATGCTAACTGGTATTTTATATCCAGATAAGGGTAGTATAAATATATTAGGATTTAATCCTACTAAGGATAGAAAAAAATTATCTTATGAGATTAGTTCAGTTATAGGTCAAAAAGAACAACTATGGCTTCATTTGACACCATATGATAACTTTAAATTTATAGGAACTATGTATGATATACCTGAACCTGTAGTAGAGAAGAAGATTAAAGAATTCATTGAAGTATTTGATTTAAATGATTTTATAAATACACCAGTAAGAGGTCTTAGTTTAGGTCAAAGAATTAGATGTGAAATAGTAGCGGCACTTATTAATGAACCAAAAATATTATTCTTAGATGAACCAACAATAGGACTTGATCCTGTTGTTAAAGAAAATATCAGATCATTAATCAAAAGACTTAATAAAGAATATAAGACTACTATATTTTTAACTAGTCATGATATATCTGATATTGAAAAATTATGTAAAAGAGTAATTGTAGTTAACGATGGAACTATTGTGATGGATACAACTATGGAAGATTTAAAATACCATTATTTAAATAAGAAAATTATTGATGTAAAAATGAGTGAAGAAGTTAATCTTGATGATGAAGATGGAATCACTATTTTAAAAGATAAAGGATATAATTTAAAGATAGAAGTAGATACTACTAAAAAAAATATAAAAGATGTACTAAACTTATTAAATCAAGATCATATTATTGATATTAATATTTCTAATGTACCTTTAGAAGATATTATAAGTTCTATTTATAAAAAGGGTAAAAAATGAAAAAATATCTATATATATTTAAGTACACTTTTATAAATGAATTATCTTACTTTTCAAAAGTAGTATTTAGAGTAGTATCATACTTTCTACATATATTTGTATTCTATAATGTATGGAAGTATATTTATCAAGATAATAATACTATAGCTGGTTTTAGTTTAAATCAAATGATGTGGTATTTGATACTCGCAGAATTATTTATGATGGCAGATAGTAGAGTTGCTAGAAAAAGGCCAATAGAAGAAATTAAATCTGGTTCTATTACCTATATTATGAATAAACCTTATAGTTATATAGGTTACGTATTTACAACATATTTAGCAGAAGGGGTTATAAGATTAATAGTTATGATTCCAGTATCATTAATATTTGGATTATTATTTGTAGGACCACTTCAAGGTTTTAATATTAAATTCATTGGTTTCATGCTAGTTTCTTTCGTGATTGGATATTCATTAAACGGATTAATTCAATTACTTATATCATTATTTTCTTTCTTTATGGAAGATGCTACACCAATGCACTGGCTTTATAATAAAATAGTATTAATATTTGGTGTATTTTTCCCAATTGATATGATGCCTAGATTTTTACAAGGTATCTTAAAATATACACCAGCATATGTAGTAAGTTATGGACCAACTAAATTAATGGTTGATTTTGATTTAATGAGCGCAATAAAAATTATATCAGCGCAAATTTTGTATTTAATAATAGTACTGTTATTGACAAATATTATTTATAGAAAAGGGGTGAAAAAACTAAATGTTAACGGAGGCTAGAAATAATATAAAATTTTTATTTCTTTCTATGAAGTATAATATTCTAAGAGAAATGCTTAATAAAGCATCATTTCTTATGAATGTATTATTGATGATGTTAAATAATGTATCTTTAATTATTCAATGGGTTGTACTATTTTCTTTAAAAGATGACTTCAATGGTTACTCATTCGAAGATCAAATGTTAACTATATCTTTAAGTGCGTTAACATTTGGTTTAACATTCTTGTTTTTTGGCGGAGTAGATAATATTTCTAAATTTATTGAACAAGGAGCTCTTGATAAATATTTAACAAAACCAAAAAGTGTTTTAGTATCAGTATTAACATCTAGAACACAAGTATCTGCACTAGGTGATATATTATTTGGATTAATTCTATTTCTAATATATTTTCATAGTCCAACAGAAATACTATTATATGTTGTAGTATCATTTTTCTCATTTTTAATAATGTTATCATTTTTAATTACAATTAATAGTATTACATTTTGGTTTATAAGGTTTGCGGATACAGTAGAAACTTTAGGATCAGCATATTTAAGTTTTAGTATGTATCCAAGAACAATATTTGATACTACTGTAAAAGTAATTATGCATACTATTATTCCTATTGGATTTTCTATATATATTCCAGTTATGTTATTCCAAGAATTTAGTATTATTAAATTATTAATACTAATATTATTTGCGTGTTTATTTTTCTTATTCGCTAGATTTTTATTTTATAGAGGATTAAAAAGATATACTAGTAGTAATATGGCTGTAGTAAATGTATAGGAGGTTTTATGATAAGAGAATTAACAAAAGAAGATTTAAATGATGTGTTCTTCGATTTATACTATGAAGGTTTTATGCATCACTTTAAACATAGAAAAGATCTATTTAAGAAAAGAAAAATAGATGAATTAAAAGAATACGTATTTGAACAAATAGAAAATGAAGGACTAAAAATAATTGGTTATTTTGAAGAAGAAAGATTAGTTGGTTATTTAGCATACCAAATAAAACAAAAAGTAACAAAGTTCTTATGGATAGATGAGTTTGTAATAACAAAATCTAAGAGAAGTAAAGGCTATGGTTCTTTACTAATGGAACAAATAAAAAAAATAGCAAAAAAAGAAAAAGTTAAAAGAATTGAACTAAATTGTTTTTCATTTAATGAAAATGCAATTAAGTTATATAAAAAATTGGGTTATAAAGAACAAAGAACAATTTATGAATTAGAAATGGAGTGATAATATGGCAAATTTAATAGTTGTATGTGGACCACAAGCAGTTGGAAAAATGACTGTAGCGAATAAAATAAAAGAAAAGACTAATTTTGTAGTCGCAACAAATCATGATAGTTTAGAGGTTCCAAACAAAATATTTGGTTGGGGAACTGATTCATTTAAAGAATTAAGAGATTTAATAAGAAATGGAATATTTGATATATCAATTCGAAATAATGTGGATTTAATTTTTACATACATAATAGATTTTAATGATGAAAATGATGTTAAATATGTTGATGATCTAAAAGAAAAATATGAAAAAACTGGTGGAAAATTTTATTTAGTAGAACTTGAAACAAATTTAGATGAGAGATTAAAAAGAAATGTAACAGAAGAAAGATTAAAAGCAAAACCTACTAAACAAGATACTGAAAGAAGTAATAAAGAATTAGTAGATTCTATGGATAAATATAGAATGAATTCTAATTATGGAGAAGTGACATATGAAAATTATGTAAAGATTAATAATACAGATTTGACACCAGAGGAAGTTGCGAACATTGTAGTAGAAAAATTTAGTTTATAAAGGAAGATGAGTATGAATATTAGAAAGAAAACAGCTAAGGATATTCCAGAGTTTGTATTACTTGTAAATGATGTTTGGAATGAAACTTATAGGGGGATTGTTGATGACTCATTTTTAGATAATATGAATAATATCTGATTTAGAGGTGATATGATGAAAAGAAGATTTGCATATTCTCCTGATGAAGTGGGAACAGAATATGTGCTGAAAAGGATAGATAAAGATTATTTTAAAGGTTATGTATGTCAATTAAAAATGATTGATGTAAAACCATTAATAGTAAAACTAAATAATGAAGATTTGTGTCTAAGAGATAATGGATATACTTGGTATGAAGTATATCCAGATAATGAAAACTATGCAATTACTATAATGTATGATGTTAATAATAGACTAGTACAATGGTATTTTGATATTTCTAAAACAATAGGTGTTGAAAATGGTATTCCATATGAGGATGATTTATATCTAGATTTATCAATTAGAAGTAATGACGAGGTATCTATACTGGATGAAGATGAGTTAAAAGAAGCATTAGATAATAATGTAATTACTAAAGAAGATTATAATTTTGCATATGAAGTATTAGAAAAACTTCAAAGAGAATACGTAAGTAACTTTGATCATTTAGTTGCGCTTACAGAAAAATTTATTAAAGAATTTTAATAAAGAAGGTGATAATGTGGAAAAAAGAGAGGAAATATTAAATAAATTCTATAGTGATGATTGTGACGAAGACATTAGACTAGAAAGTAAACATGGTCAAGTAGAATTTATAACAACAACTAATTATATTGATAAATATTTAAAAAAGAGTGATAAGATTCTAGAGGTAGGCGCAGGAACTGGAAGATATAGTATTTTCTATGCAAAGAAAGGATATGATGTAACATCTTTAGAATATGTTAAACATAATTTAGAAATATTAAAAAGTAAGATAACTCCTGATATGAAAATTGATGCTAGGGAAGGTGATGCCTTAGATTTACCATATGAAGATAATACTTTTGATATAACTTTAGTTCTTGGTCCACTTTATCATTTGTATGAAGAAAAAGATATTAATAAAGCAATAGATGAAGCAATTAGAGTTACTAAAAAGAATGGGATAATTATGATCGCGTACTTAACAAGTGATTCTATTATGCTTAGTTGGACTTTAGAAGATAATCATTTTGATAGAAAAGGCGAAGCATTTACTGAAAACTATAAAATGATTAATAAACCAGAAGAAATATTTTCTGCATTTTATGTAGATGAATTTAATGATATAATGAAAAAGAAAAATGTAGAATTTATGCATATGGTCGCAAGCGATGGAATGACTCATCATTTTAAAGAAAAAATAGATAGCTTAAATGATTTTGAATTTAATGAATGGGTTAAATATCATCTAAGTACTTGTGAAAGAAAAGATTTACAAGGATATTCTAATCATATGCTATATATTGGAAGGAAATTATAAATGAAGTTTGAATATTATAATCCAGGAGATGTAAACTGTGTAATTAGATCTATTAGTAAAGTATTGAATAAAGATTATAAAATAATAGAACAAGATTTACTAGATTTATCTAAAAAATTAGGTTTCTCATCTTATAGTGAAATAGAAGTGTTTGAAAACTATTTAAAGAATAACAAATATATTGATTCAAAAATAAAGTATGATGGGAAGATAAAAGATTTTAAATTTGATGACAGTAATATAGTTTTTTGTTATGATAAAAAAGATTTTTATCATATGGTTGCGATTATAGACAATGTTATGTATGATAAAAAAGAAGACAGCAAAGAATTATATGTATTAAAATATATAAAAGGAGGTAATAATATGCATTACAAGAAATTAGAAGGAGAAAGAATTTACTTGTCACCAATGACATTAGATGATGTTGAAGATTATACTAAGTGGATGAATGATAAAAGAGTAACTGATAATATTCATTCAACATCTAGAATGACAAGTAATGTTAGCGAAAGAGAATGGGTTGAAGATATTATGAAAAGAGGAGGACATACTTTCGCAATTATATCAAAAAAAGATGATAAGTTAATTGGTAATTGTGGTTTGATGAGAACAGATTATAAAGATGGTGTTTCTACTATAGGTATTTTTATAGGCGAAGAAGATTTTAGAGGAAAAGGTTTAGGAACAGAAGTTATTGATTTGTTACTAGATTTTGGTTTTAATCAATTAAGACTTCATAATATTAATTTAGAAGTATTTGATTTTAATGAGCCTGCACTTGCTTGTTATAAAAAGGTGGGTTTTAAAGAATACGGAAGAAGACATGAGTGCTATTATTTAAATGGACAATGGCATGATGAAATATTGATGGAAATCTTAGAAGATGATTATAAGAATACAAGAGTAGAAAAAGTATAAAAAAGAAGAACAAATTGTTCTTCTTATTTTTTGTAATAAATATCTATATCGACATATCCATTAATACCATCAACAATTCCATCATTACATATTTGCCATAGTATTTTTCTACCTTTATATGATGATACGTCTGATGGGTTAGGTACATAGTGTGCTAACCATTCAGAATATTTTTTATTATCCCATGCTTTTTCTAAATATAACTTACTTCCATATATCATTACATCATAACCATCTTTACTTACTTCTTCTTTAAACAAATCAACATAATTAGTTAAGTCATATTGACTTATTTTTAGTTTTTGTAAGTCGTCCCAGTTTTCAAAATCGTATGCAATTGGGAAATTTAATTTTGTTTTATTTAATTCTTTTCTAACAAATTTAGCTTGTTCTTTTACTTCTTTTTCAGAAGATGCTGCGGTAAATACATATACACCGACTTTTAAACCAGCTTTTTTTGCTTTAAGAATATTCTTTTTATAAAATGAATCTAATCCAATTTTGTCATGTTTGCCATTACTAACAGCCATTCTCATAATAACAAATTCAACACCAGCTTTTTTAATTTTATTGTAATCAATGTCTCCTTGCCATCTTGAAACATCTATTCCTATCATAGTATTTTTCTTTTTATGGTGTTTGATTACATCTTTTATTTTAACTCCGACTTCTTCAACATCATTTTGTACTTCTTCAAAGAATTCATCATTTTGTTCATTTGTTTCAGTGATTTCTTCTTCACTATTTTCAGGTTCTCCAACAGTTAAATTAAAACTTACAGTAGTTTTGTTATCAGAGTTATCTTTAATAATATAGTTTAAATTGTAATTTCCTTCTACTGTTAAATCATAATTTCCTTCTATAGAACATTTTGGACTTTTATCATAATTATCTATAAATATAGTATTACTACAAAAATTAACATCCTCGTTTATATTAGTATAAAAACTTTCTTTATAAGTAATCATAGTTGGAGCAACTTCATCAACAACTTTATATGTTACTTTATATTTATGTTTCCACAATTTATATTTATATTCAATAATTGCGCTATGAGTACCAATCTTTTTTGTATTTATTACCTCATCGAGGTTAGTAATTTTAACATTGTTCTTTTTTACTAGTTCTTTTATTTTGTGTTTACTATATACTTTATATGTTTTATTTTTTACCTTTAATTCTACACCATTAGGCATTTTATATTCGTCATATATAGAACACCCTGTCAAAAGAAAAATACTGAATATTAATAATAAATACTTTCTCATATTATCACCATTTATATTATATATTAAAATAAAATATAAGTAAACTTTTATATTTATGATATAATAAAAATAGATAAATATTTAAATTTGCCAAAAAAATAAAAATGTGCTACAATAACTCGTAATTTTAAAGGGGGATATTATGCAAACAGAATTTTTAGAACAATACAGTCAAAAATTAAATGAGTTAACTGAAAAAGAAAGAAAGTTAAGAAACATTTATTTAAGAAAATTAGAGATAGGTGAAATACAAGGTCCTCGCCTTGAAAGTCGTAGTATTAATAAATCTTGGTTAAAATTCTATGATGAGGCTGGATTAGATATAGAATATCCTAAAATGACTATGTATCAATATATGATGAATAAAAACAGAGATCATATGAATGATGTTGCTTTAAGATATTTTGGTAGAAAAATCACTTATAAAGAATTTGATGAAAATATAGATAAAACTGTTAGAAGTTTAAAGAAAATGGGCGTTAAAAAAGGTGATAAAGTTACTATATGTATGCCTAACACTCCTGAAGGTGTTTACGCAGTTTATGCATGTAGAAAAATGGGTGCAGTAGCAGCTATGATTCACCCTAAGTCTGCTGAAAATGAAATTAAAAATTTCGTTAATGAAATAGATTCTAAAGTAGTAATCATTTTAGATAGATTTGCTAAAAACTTAGAAACAGTTATAAATGATACAAAAGTAGAACATGCTGTTGTTGTTTCACCAACTGATTCTATGACTTTAAAAGGTATCGCTAAAGTTATATATAGAGGTATTAAGAGTAAGATAAGATCAAAATTTAAAAAAGATGATGGAAAAAATAAAAAGCCGGTTAAAAAAGATAAAAAAACTGAAAAGTTTAAAACAGATGATAAAAGATTTACTAAATGGAATGAATTTATTGATTTAACAAAAAATGATAATAGTAAAGTAGAAGAACAACCATATGAAAAAAATGCTTTAGCAGTTATTCTTCGTACTGGTGGATCAACTGGTAAACCAAAAGGTGTAGAATTAACTGATGATAGTTTTAATACAATGGTTGAACAATTCTTCCAAAATGAAAGTAACTTCAAAAGAGGAGATAAATTACTTGCTATGATGCCAATATTCCATGGTTTTGGTTTATGTAGTTCAGTACATTTACCATTATCAGTTGGTGTTAGTGTTAACTTAGTACCTGAATTAAAAGGTGAAGATATGCTTTTAGAAGTATTAAAAGAGGAAAACCATATCATTGGTGTTCCTACATTCTTAGATGCTATCTTAAAAAGTAAATTAGTAGGTAAAATAAAAGATTTATCTCATTTAAAATATATAGTTTCTGGTGGAGATTCAGATACAGATAAAACAGAAGAATATTTTAATAAATTCCTAGAAGAACGTAATTGTAAAGCTAAATTATGTAAAGGTTATGGATTAGCAGAAATGGTTGCGGGAGCTACTTTCGCATGTGGAGAATATAATAAAATAGGTTCTATAGGTATTCCTATGGTAGATACAGAATTTAAGTTAGTTAAACCAGGTACAAATGAAGAAATAAATGAAGATGATGTAGTTGGTGAAATGTGTCTAAAAGGGCCTTCAGTAATGAAGGGTTACTATGGAAACAAAAAAGAAACTGATGAATGTTTAAAAAATGGATGGCTTCATACAGGAGACTTAGCAGTTTGGAAAGATGGTTTATTATACTTTAAACAAAGAAAAGGTGATATGATCATCAATAGTGGTATTAATGTATATCCAAGAGAAATTGAAAGAGTATTAATAGAACATGAAGCTATTGAAAGTGTAACTGTTATAGGTGTATATCATCCATATAAAAAACAAGTACCAAAAGCTTATATTAAATTAAAAGAAGGCTATGTTGTATCAAATGACTTAATAAATGAATTTAAAGAATTATGTAAGAAGAACTTAAATATTTATTCAAATCCATATGATTATGAATTTGTAAATGAAGTTCCTCAAACATTACTTGGTAAAGTAAATAGAAAAGCGTTAAAAGAAAAAGAAAAAGAAAAAACTAAAGTATTAACTTTACAATCTAAATAAAAATTGGGGGTATTTTTATGAGAAATGTTGTAGGTGTTGTTGGTGTGGACGTTGATGGTGTTTTAACAAACATCGATCAATTTCAAATAGAATATGGAAAAAAATATTTTAAAAAGACTGATGATGAAATAGATAAATCAAAAAGTGAAATAGAAGATATATTCCATGTATCTAATGAAGAAGCCGCAAAATTCTGGATAAAATATATTTGGAAATATGCAATTAAAGAACCATTAAGACAAGATATGGTTGATTGTATTAATAAACTTCATGATAATGGTTATGAAGTACAAATAATTACAAGTAGAGCAAATACTACAAGACAAGATGCATTTGGTGCGTTATTTAGAAAAATGCTTGTTGATAAATTAAAAGAATATAATTTAAAATATGATGGCATTTGTTACTGTGGTAATGATAATACACCAGAAGAAAAAGCTAAGTATTGTAAAGAATTAGGTGTATCTGTAATGCTTGAAGATACAGGTGCTAATGCAGAAGAAATTAGTAAAGAATGTACAGTTCTTTTAGTTGATTCTCTATCAAATAAAGATGTAAAAGATAGTAAAAATATTATAAGAGTTAGTAATGGTAATGATGTTTATAAATATATGAAAACATTAGATTATTCTTTAAGAGGAAAAGCTCATGTTAAAGAAGATAAATATGATAAAACATACAGAAAAGTAAGAAATATTGGTACTTTAATATTTAAAACTGGTTTAAAACCAACTATTATAGGTAAAGAAAATATTCCTAAAGATGGACCAATACTTTTATGTGGTAACCATTTACATGTATGGGATCAATTTCCTGTTATTTGCGCAACTGATAGAACAACACATTGGATGGCTAAAAAAGAATACTTTGATAGTAAATTAGGACCTTTCTTTAGAAAAACAGGTGCGATATGTGTTGATAGATATGGAAATGCTAAAGAATCAGAAAACGAAGCAATAGAATATCTAGAAAATAATGGCGCTATAGGTTTGTTCCCAGAAGGAACTAGAAATAAACTTAAAGAAACTGAATATGAAAGTATATATGAATTAATTAGTGTTCCTGATAAACAATCATTTTATGAGAATTTATCTCAAAAATCACTAAGAACATCTCAAGTTAATAAATTAAAAGAATTATTAATATCAAGAAGAATAGATAAGGATACTTTTAAAGAAATACTTTTAACAGCTGATGATGATATTCTTATAGGTTTATTAGAAAAAGGTATTATTACCAATGAAGAATATAATGATTCATTATTATTATCATTTAAATTTGGAGCAGTTTCTATGGCTAAGAAAACAGATGCTTTAATTGTTCCATTTGGAGTTACTGGTGATTATAAGGTGGGTAATGATAATTTAATTGTTAATATTGGTGAACCAATAGATGTAAGAGATAAATCTTATGAAGATGCTAATACCGAATTAAGAAATAAAGTACTAGGCTTAGTTATGGATAATTATAGTAAAAAAAGAAAATAACTTTATTGTTATTTTCTTTTTTTGTGTTATAATTATTTATAATAGGGAAGTGTAGAAAATGATAAAGGAATTTGCTTTAAGTAGTGTGTATTTTCAAATAATAAGTTTTTGTTATATATTAATGTTAATATTTGTTTTCTTTTCTAAAAAAAGAATAGATTCATTAGAAAACAAAATATATAAATTTTTATTAATTACAAATGGACTTGGTTTAATATTAGATATATTAAGTGTATATACAATAAAGTATAGAAATGAAATGCCTATAACTAATTATTTTGTTACTAAATTTTATTTAATATATTTACTTACTTGGATATCAGAATTTACGTTTTATATTGTTACTCTTACAAAAGAAGAATCTAAGTATTATGAAAGACGTAAAAAAATATTATTATATATATATTTAATAAGTGTAGTTGCGATATTTATATTACCTTTAAATTATTTTAGTGAAGGAGATGTAATATATTCTTATGGCCTAAGTGCTAATTATTTATACGCTATTAGTGGAGTATTAATAGTTACATGGATAATAAATATGGTAAGAAGATTTTCTTATATTAAAAAAATCAAATGTGTTCCTGTATTTGCGTATATAGTATTTGGGATACTAGTTATAGCGATTCAAGGATCAAATCCTCAAATATTACTAATGACATCAATGGAATCATTTGTAACTGTATTAATGTTCCATACTATTGAAAATCCAGATTTAAAATTAATAAGTCAATTAAATATAGCTAAAGAACAAGCAGAAAGAGCTAATGGAGCTAAATCAGATTTCTTATCTAGTATGTCTCATGAAATAAGAACTCCATTAAATGCTATAGCAGGTTTATCAGAAGATATATTAACTTATAAAAATGATGTTCCAAAACAAGTTAGAGAAGATTCTGAAGATATAATAGATGCATCAAATACATTACTTGAAATAGTAGGTAATATACTTGATATTAGTAAGATAGAAAGCAATAAACTAGATATAGTTGAAGATGAATATAACTTTACAAAGGAAATGAAAACTCTTGCGAAAATTAATAAGACTAGAATAGGTAAGAAACCTATTGAATTAATTGTTGATATTGCAGAAGACGTTCCATATGAAGTAATAGGAGATAAAGTACACGTTAAGGAAATAGTTAATAACTTATTATCAAATGCAATTAAATATACCGAAGAAGGAACAGTTACTTTAAAAGTAAAATGTATAAACAAAGAAAAGAAAAGTAATTTAATAATTAGTGTAGAAGATACTGGAATAGGTATCAAAAAAGAATCTATTAATAGATTGTTTGATAAGTTTGATAGATTAGGTATAGAAAGAAGTTCAACTATTGAAGGAACAGGGTTAGGTTTAGCAATTACAAAAAAATTAGTTGAAATGATGGGTGGAACAATTACTGTTAGTTCTACATTTGGTAAAGGTTCTACATTTATGGTAAGTTTAGTACAAAAAATTAGTAGAATGAGTAAACCAACTAGTACTACAACTAAGAAAGAAAATAATAGTAAAATAGATTATAGTAATAAAAAGATATTAGTTGTTGATGACAATGAATTGAATTTAAAAGTTGCAGGTAGAGCATTGTCTGATTTGAATGTTAAAATTGAGGATGTTCTATCAGGTAGAGAAGCAATAGATAAAGTTAAAAAGAACAAATATGATGTTATCTTACTAGATATAATGATGCCTGAAATGAACGGTGAAGAGACACTAGTAGAATTAAAGAAAATTAAAGACTTTGATACTCCAGTTGTAGCTTTAACTGCTGATGCTATTCAAGGTGCTAAAGAAAAATACTTAAAAGAAGGGTTTGACGATTATATTGCAAAACCATTTACAAGAGATCAAATAAAAGAAAAACTAGATAAGATTTTTAGTGAGTAGGAGGAAATACTATGGATCAAAATTTAAAGGCTTATGAGGGTTTTTTAAATAATATAATTGAAAACCCTAATTATGTTGCAACAGCTGAAGAAAATACAGCTGCATATAATATTCAAAGTGATATTACTTATGCTGATTTATCAAATGAATTACAAGGATGTCAATCTTATGAAGAACAACTTAGCGTATTAAAAAAATATGTTAAGGAAGACGAATTTAATAACGAAAGATTAAACTTTGATGAGGCTGTTCAAGGTGAAGAAAAAGATCACTTAGAAAGTATAATTATGAAAAATAAAGATGCTTTTGGTATACAAGATGATTTATCTGTTATAAAAGACAATATAGTTAGATTTGCTTCAAATTCAGAACAAATAGAAATTGAACTTGATAGACCAGGTCTTGAAAATTATAGAGATTTTTATAGAGCTTGTGTTGATGAATATACTGGTAAAAAGGCAGATAAATATGATAATGATAAAGAACAAGCTAAAGGAATGGGGTTATCATATACTAATCCAGATTTAAATAATCATGGTTATATAAATTTATTATTTATGGCAATAGTTTTAACAGCAATTGCGTTTATAGTATTATTCAAATTATTCTAAAAAAAAGATGCTTTTTAAGCATCTTTTTCCTAAATTGTAATTTCAACCGCACCACTTGGTGTGGTTTTTTGATACAATAAAAAGAGCCCACCCGCCAAGGAAAGGACTCCAATATGAATTATACACAATTGACAGAAAAAAAGAAAGTAGAAATTGATATTTT
>JAGAHP010000005.1 GCA_017627015.1 Bacilli bacterium | reverse complement strand
TATGTCCCACAATCATTCTTAGATGATATTTGTTTTGAAATAAACACTATGCCAAGAAAAATATTTGACTTTAAAAGTAGTTGTGAGATAGAATTAAATTATAAATAAAGTGGTGCGGTTGAAATTACAAAAAAGAAAAGAAGATTTAAATCTTCTTTTTATTTTGCTATATATAAACCGTAATTAATAGATTTCTTACTAATATCTTTTGTAATTATAACTACGTTCTTATCTGAATTTCTCTTAACAGATTCAATTTCAGCGTTTTTAATTTTCTTAATTACTCTACCATTTCTATTAACTACTTTAATATACTTATTAGTACTATTATTTATAAATAATGCTCCTCTATAAGGTGAAATAATATCTCCTGCTGCATCATTCATTTTTTCATTATTTTTTAATCTATATTTCTTTATTTTACCTTTACTAGCATCTAATATATAAGCTTTACTATTATTTATATAAACAATAACTTTATCACTATATATTAATTCATCGTTTGCATCTATTTTTAATACTTCTTTACCTTTTTCATTTATGATAATAGTATTTGTATTTGTTTTATACTTATATAATTTATGATCTCCCATTGTAATCTTAGTAGCCAATGTCTTTTCATCATTTAATGCTTTTCTACTCTTAGCTGAGTATAAAATTAATGATGTATTTGAATCATAACCTAGCAATAATTCTTCTCCTACAACAACTATGTTATTAGTGCTCTTTACAAGTTCTTTGTTATCTTTTCCAAATAATACATATTTACCTTTGTAATCATTATCAGTTGTTGAATATGAATATTTAATAACTTTGTAATCTTTACCATATTGTGTATAGTATTGAATTTTTAATTTACTATCAGCTGTTTTATATAATACTTTAGCGTTTTCTAAATCATATACATAGAATTCATTCTTATCACAACTATATGTTGAACAAGATATTTGATAATATTTTAAATCTTTATCATTAGAAAGTTTTGATATTGAAGAATAAGCGCTAGTCGAGTCTTTCTTATAATCATATAATTTACTGAATTTATTAGATTTAATATTATATAAACCAAATGCTTTACCTTTAACATCATCTGCGAATATATATTTTTGGTCTTTATCATATATACTTGTTAAATATAAATTATATTTATTAGAATCAATTTTCTTTCTTAATTCATCTGCGATTTCAGATTGAGTTTTTCCATCACCGATTCTCTTTTGTTTTCCATCTTTAAATAATGTATATTGAACTACACTATTATTTTCTTTTTTAGAAATAGTTAATGTTCCATCATTGTTTTTTGTATAGTTTTGGAAACTATCACCAACTATTTTCTTATCTTTAATACTAAAATAATTATAAGCATTGTTTTTTGAATCTTCTACTAATAAATAAATAGTATTAAAGTCATCGTCTTTTATTTCATTAGCAACAAAATAATCTGTTAATAAAACATTTCCCTTTTCATCTAGTATTTGTTTAACACCATCAGAATTAATAGAAATTATAGTTTCATCAGCATACTTGTTATAATCATTTACTTTTTTAAATAATTCTTTTCCTTTAGCATCAATAATACTATAACCATTAATACCTTTATCTTTATCATCTAAAACTACTAAATAATCATTTAATACTTTTAATGTATCTTCAGTCTTAAATAATTCTTTTCCTCTTTTGTTAGCGATTGAGTACGAAGATACTTTTCCATCCTTTACTTTTACATTTTTAAATAATACATAATTTTTAGTAACTGCAAGTGGTTCTCTTCTTGTTTTTGCTTTTGGATCATATTTTTCATTATATTTAGCGGCTACTTTACCATCACTAGTTAATAATGAAACTCTAGTTTTTCCAGTTCTTTTCCCTTTATAAGCTGCAATTTGATCACAATAACTATCTAAACATTCTACGTTATAGTATTTTGTTGGTAATACTTTTTTAACGTATTTTATATAATCAGATTTTAATGATCTAACAATTAAAAATATAGCTAATATAATAATAACAGCTACTACAAAGCAAACAATTGCTTTAACGTTAATTGTTTTTTTCTTTTTTATTTTTATTTCCTTATCTTCATTTTTTACTACTATTTCTTTTTCAACTTCAATAGTATTATCTTGTTCAATTTCATCAATTTTATTCTTTTTTCCCATAAACAACTTCCTTCCTATTATTTATAATATAATTTTACTACATATAACTTTTTTTATCAAGAAATATACATAAAAAAATAAAAAATTATGTCTATTTTTTTAAAGACATAATTCTATTTTCATAATCTTCGCTATCTGTTATATAACTACCAGCTACTACTATATCAACATATTCTTTAATTTTATTGATAGTATCATTATTTATACCACCATCAACGCTAATTAAATAATTCTTTTTTATTTTATTTGCCTTAATTATTTTTTTTGTTACTTTTTCTATATAAGTTTGACCACCAAGCCCAGGAACAACACTTAATATTAATAACATATCTATTTTATCTAAATATTTTTTTATTTTATATAATTTAGTTTTTGGTGAAATTGCTAGCCCTACTTTTATATTATGTTTTTTTATTAATTCA
Source organism: Bacilli bacterium (assembly GCA_017627015.1). The sequence continues at coordinate 7,847 of JAGAHP010000005.1, read as the reverse complement.
ATATATTTATCAATTTCTTTAGTTGATTCATAGTGAAAAGAAATATACTCTGGATTCAATTTGATAGCTTTGTTTATTTGATTGTCAAGATCAGTACTCATAATATGAATATCATATTTTTTATTTACTAATTTAAAATCATTTAGATCAAATGAAGAACTATTAGTAAAAGTACTATCCATAATATCTAAATGAATATAATCAGCACTGGTATTTAATAATTTATCAATTACTTCTTCTTTATTATTTTTTTCCTTTAATATTGAAACTGATACCTTCATTTTCTTTCTCCTTAATAAAATCTATATAATCATTATATCTTTCTTTATTAATTTTACCTTCTGAAACTAATCTTTTTATTTCACATTCATCTTCTTTAATATGCATACAATCTCTATATTTACATCTATCTCTATAAGTATTAAATTCATTAAAACAATCTCTTATATTTTCTTTACTCATATCAACGAAAGATAAAGCTGAAAAACCAGGAGTATCCGCAATTAAAGAAGTTCCTATTTCATAAAATGTAACTGCTCTTGTAGTATGTTTTCCTCTACCAAGCGCTTTAGATATTTCATCTGTTTTTAAATTTAGACTACTATCAATTTTATTTAATAAACTAGATTTACCTGAACCACTTTGACCTGTCAATATAACAGTTTTATTTTCAATATATTGTAATATATCTTCTACTTCACTATTTAAAAATACTTTATATCCTATATTTTTAAAATAGTCCATAACTGATTTTATATCATCATTAAATAATAAATCTGTTTTACTAATAACAATTACTGGTTCTATATTATTATATTCTATAATAGTAATCATTTTATCGAGTAAAGTTATTGAAAAATCAGGATTGATAGTACTCATTAATATTAATGCAGCATCAATATTTGATACTGGTGGTCTATTTAATGAATTTTTTCTATCAAATATCTCTGTAATTAGTTTATTCTTTTCATCAACAAAACAATAGTCCCCTGCAAGAGGAGTAATGTTTTTATTTCTAAAAACACCTCTTGCCTTACAAACTATTTTTTCATTGTTTTCTAATTTAACTGTATAATCATTACTAATTACTTTTATTATTTGACCGTTCATTAATTACCACTTTCTGTACCTTGATTATTATTTGTACTATTATTATTTGGAACTGCTTCTGGTGCTTTTTGTTTAGCAACCTTTATAGATAAGTCTGTTCCTTCTACTACATCTGAACCTGCATTTCTACTTTGATAAATAATAGATCCTACAGGTGATTCACTTTCTTCTTCTTCAATAGTTAATGTAATCTTATTTTGATTACACCAAGATTGAACTGATTTAACAGTATATCCTTCTGTTATAAAGTTAGGATATTGTTTTGGTAAATTAGGAAGATATAAAGTAATAGTATCTCCTTGAACTAAAGTAGTACCTTTTTTAGAAGATTGATCTATTATTATACTTTCTTTACCTTCATAATCTTTTCTATTTTCTACATCTTTATTTTCTACTAATACGTTAAGACCAGCAAGTTCTAATTTAGCTTGTACTTTATTTATATCTTGTCCTACGTAATCCTCTATTTTTACTTTTTGATTACCTTCAGATTTAAACATAGTAATCATTGCACCTTTTTTAACTTTAGAGCCAGCTTTTGGTTTAGTTTTAGATATAAGACCTTTTTCTACTTCATCAGTATAATCATCTTTAATAGTTGTATTGACTTTTAATCCTGCATCTTCTAATTTTTGTCTTGCTTTTGCAACACCTAATCCACTTACATCAGGAACTTTTAAGCTCTTTGTAGTACTTATAGATGGAATAATAATAAATACAGCGAATAACGCTACTACTAATACTCCAACTAACGCAATTAATACTTTTGTAAATTTACTTAGCTTTTTATCTTTATATTCATCATCATCTATTTCTTTTACATCTAATGCTTCAGGCTTATTTTCCTGTTCTTTTGCCTTTATATCATCTTTTAAATTATTAACAACTTTAGTATTTTCATCATCATATTCATTTTCTGGATATTTAAAAGTTATTCTTTTTTCATCTTTTCTTGATTTATCTTGACATGTTTTTAAATCATCATATAATTCTCTAACATTATTATATCTATTTTTAGGATTTTTTGCTGTTGCTTTTAGAATAATATTTTCTACTGATTGAGGAACAGCGCTATTAACTTTTATAATACTTGGCATAGGGTTTTTAAGATGTTTCATAGCTATTTCAACAGCAGTTTCACCTCTAAATGGCATAACTCCCGCAAGCATTTCATACATCATAATACCTAAAGAATAAATATCACTTTTAATAGTACTTCCTTTACCAGAAGCTTGTTCTGGAGGTAAGTAATGTACTGAACCCATTACAGAATTAGTTTGAGTTAAGTCAGATGCATTAATAGCCATAGCAATACCAAAATCTGTTATTTTAACCATACCATCATCTAATATCATTATATTTTGAGGTTTAATATCTCTATGAATTATATATGAATCATGGGCATGAGCTAGACCATCAGTTAATTGAGTCATTATATCAACTACTTCAGGTACTGATAATTTTCCTCTTTTCTTTATTAATTGTTTTAATGTTTGACCATTAATAAATTCCATTACAATATAGAAATTACCGTCATCTTCACCTACGTCATATATTTGAACTATATTTGGGTGATTAAGAAGTGATGCACTTTGAGCTTCTCTTCTAAATCTTCTAACGAATTTTTCATCATCAGCAAGATCACCTCTTAATACTTTTATCGCAACATCTCTATCTAAAATAGTATCATAGCCAAGATAAACATTGGCCATACCACCTTCACCAATTAACTTACGAATTTCATATCTATCATTAATTTTTTGCCCCTTAACTATCATTCTTTTTCACCTTCTTTAGTAAATAAACACGCAATTGAAATATTATCTGTTCCACCACGAACATTACTTTTTCTTATCAATTTTATTACTTTTTCTTCTAATGTAGAATTAGGCGCAAGTAATACTTTTTCTATTTGTGTATTATTAAGCATTGATGTTAATCCATCAGATGATAATAATATGCCTTCTATATCATTTTCTACATCAAATATATCTATTTCAATTGGATTATTTGCTCCCAAAGCTCTCATAAGAATATTTTTCTTAGGATGATTTTTAGCTTCTTCTGGAGTTAATTCTCCATTTTTAACAAGTAAATTTACTAATGTATGATCATGAGTAATCTTAAATAATTCATTATCTTTAATAACAAATCCTGAACTATCACCAATATTACCAAATAAAATATAATCTTTTGTATAAAGTGCTAGAACTAGAGTACTTCCCATACCCTTACTCTCTGGATGAGAAGCAGTATATTCAAATATTTCATTATTTATATCTTCTGCTTCTTTTCTAATCCAGTTAACAGCAGCAGCTTTATCTCCTATAGATTCTAATTTATTAAAGTTTTCAGTTAAATGATTGATAGTAATTGATGAAGCAACTTCACCTGCTTTATGGCCACCCATTCCATCAGCAACCGCAAGTAAATATTCATCATTGATGTTTTTTAAAATAGTTACACTATCTTCATTGTGTTCTCTTACTCTTCCTGTATCAGTTAAAAAATAACTTTCCATAATTACACTTCCTTATCATTTTTTATGCTGGCTTCTATTTCCGCTCTTAATTGACCACAAGCAGCAGAAACTTTAGAACCAAACTCTTTTCTTATTGTTACATTTATATTATTCTTTTTTAGTATATCATAAAACTCCCCTATTTGAGAAGGGTTTGACCTTTTAAATTCAATATTTTCAGTCTCATTATAAGGTATTAAATTAACATAACAATTAATTTCCTTTAATATACTACATAATTCTAAGGCACATTCTTTACTATCATTTACATTTCTTAACATAATATATTCAAATGTGACTCTTCTATTAGTTTTTTTTATATAATATTTTACAGCATCTAGTATTTCTTCTATCTTATAAGCATTATTAATCTTCATAATTTTACTTCTAAGAGTATTATTTGGTGCGTGTAAACTAATTGCCAAATTAACACCAGTTTCTTCATCCGCAAATTCTTTTATTTTAGGTACTATTCCTGAAGTAGAAACAGTTATATGTCTTTGACCTATTGCTAAGGCATATGGATCAGTAATAATTCTAATAAAATTCATAAAATTATTATAGTTATCAAATGGTTCACCAATACCCATAATAACAACATGACTAATTCTTTTTTTAACATCTTCTTCGACTTTCATTACTTGTAAAAGCATTTCATCAGAAGTTAAATCTCTTACCTTTTTAAGTCTTCCACTTTCACAAAAAGCACAACCCATGTTACATCCTATTTGAGATGAAATACATATACTTAAACCATAATCATGTTCCATTAAAACAGATTCTATTTTATTACCATCATTTAATTCAAATAAATATTTTTTAACAAGATCATCTTCTTGTTTTTTTACCATTTTGATATCATTAAATTCAAAATCTTCTTTTAATTTATCTATTTTTTCTTTACTAATATTAGTCATATCATCAAAATTTCTAACGCCTTTTCTATATACCCATTCATATATTTGAGTCGCTCTAAATTTTTTATCTCCTAAATTAATAAAATATTCTTCTAATTGTTTTCTAGTTATACTAAAAATACTTTGCATAATTTCACTTCCACATATAATTATAACATAAAAAAGAAGATTATTCTTGATAATCTTCTTCTATAACTTTATATTCTTGATTCTTTTTTAAAGCTATAAATCCAAGTATACCTACTATTAATATCATCATTATTAATATGTATGGATTTCTAACCATTCCTGTTTGTAAGCTTAATATTAATGTTGCGATCGCAGTAGATACTCTATTACCATTTATATTATTGTTTTCTCTAATATTTGAACTTACTCCATCATGATATATAGTAAATGTTATTTCTTTTGAATCAGATCCTACTAATTTATAAGTTCCTTCTCCTATTCCATTTATATAGATTCTTGATCTTGTTGTTCTTAGAATTTCTTTATCGTAACCTAAATCATAGTCTCCTATTTCATTTTCTCTAACTTTTACTATTTTTAATTCTCCACCAATTTCTTTATATAGTTTATACGTATTATTTGCTTCTAACTTAGAACCATCTTCTAATTCATATATTACTATATTTCTTGGATTTATTTCTTCTCCAGCGATATTCGCAAGGAATCTTGCAACAGATGCTCCTGGAGCTGTTCCACTATCTAATGTAATACCTGGATCAATAGTATAACTTCCTTGAGTAATTGTTGTACCATTTAAATGAATAACTACATTTGCTCCACCTGCAGGTTTAACTAAATCTGAATCTAAAGTAACACTCTTAAACATTTGAATATCTGGAATATTATTATTAGATGCATAGTTTACCGCAGATTGTAAGCTTAAGAAATTAACTGTTCCAACCATCGCAATTCTTTCTGTATCACCTACTACAGTAAGTGTTGAATCAATTGTAGCAACACCAGAATCAGGATCAGTAACATTATCTCTCTTTTCTTTATAACCATCTTCTGTATTAGTTATAGTACCATATATAGATCCTGTTTCACCTTTTATAATACCATCATAGAAGTTAAAGTTTGATGTATTTGTAGCATGATATAATCCATATGATTTACCATATAAACTTGGAGAAGTTATACTTGGAACTCCACCTTTTTCTCCAATATTTATTGTAGAATTACCAGACACATAAACTGCGTTTGCTGTATTTGATTTAATTGTACCGGAAATAATATTTGTAACGTTATTTCCTGATACTACAATAGAACTAATATCAGAAGATATATTTCCTCCTTGTACAAGTACATTAGTATCACCATATGCATATAATGCATAAGAATAAGTTGCGCTAGTAGTTGCATTTGTGATTGTTCCTTTTGAATTTTCCATAAATTGAAATATTCCTGTATCTTCAGTATAAGATTTAGTATTAGTATATGTTCCTCCGGTTACATTTACTGTAGCATCATCTTCTGCTCTGAAAAGTCCATATTTATCAGTAGTATAATTAATATTTGTTATATTTAAAGTGCTTGAGTTCATTGGATAAACAAAATAATCATATACACAAGCATAATTTCCTCCGGTTATATTTACAACAGAAGAATTATATAAATAAGAATTTCCATAATAATTATGATCAAATGGCATATTTGTATTATTAAATGATAATGTTCCAGAGTACGCATTAAATGCATATCTCATATTTACATTAGAATTATCTATAGTCGCATTACCATAATTCATAATCAATCTTCCATACTTATCAGTATCTGAAAAAGATGTTCCATCTACTGTTAAAACTCCGTCTGCAGTATTATAAAATGAGTACGATGGTCCATTATATGAACCTCCACCACCTTTTTCTAAGAACGAACCTCCTATTACTGTAAGCATGTTTTTATTATATATAGTTGCACTTCCATCACCCTTGTTTTCAAAAGTTGCATTACTAATATTTAACACGCCATTTACATCATTATTTAATAACGAATCTGTGTATCTTTCACCAGTTCCTGCTGAATTAGTTTTTCTATATGAACCCCCTGAAATAGTCAATGTTCCATAATTATCAATTATTTGTTTTTCTCTAGTACTCATTTCAACATTATTCAAGGTTGCACTGGAATTATCATTATTTATCAACAATTTATTTCCGTTTGATTCAGAATATATTCTAATTTTTTCAAGTAATAACGTTCCATTATTTTCAATAACGTTATTTTTAAACATCTGTATCGAACCGAAAGAATCAGAACTGTCAGTTATATTCAATATTCCATTATTTATAAATAATTTTTCATGATTTTGAGAAATTTTGTTTCCTTTCATATCAATAATCACTTCTACATTATTTGGAATTATAATTGTAGTATAACTTGGTAGTGTTGTTAAATCTCTTAGAAATTCAAGTGTATCACCATTATTAAATTCAGAATCATCAATAGCATCAGATATTGAATTATACTCTCTATTTGTTCTAGTGTTTTTTACCAACGGTATTTGATCTAAATATTTTGAATAAGTTTCATCGCCATTATCTTTTTGGATAATCTCATATGATGGTTCTACATCAGTTATAGAACCATATATTGCTGTTGCCCCGGTTATAATTCCATCATAGAAGTTAACATCTGCGGTTGTATTTGAATTATATAATCCATATGTCTTTCCTGTTATAGTTGGGTTATTTGTAGAAACTAGTCCACCTATATCCCCAATAGTTACACTTCCTGAACCAGAATTATAAATTCCAATTGAATTACCAGTGTTTATATTTCCACTTATTATATCTAATGTTCCTGAACTAGATTTATAAATAGCTTCTGCTTGAGTGACATTTATAGTTGTTTCTTCTAAACTAATTCTTGAAGCATTTTCTTGCAATATTCCTCTAGCATCATTTGCTGCTTTAGTATTAATAATAGTTGATCCTTTAATGTCTATTGTTGAATTATTCATGGCATAAATTGTATTAACGCCATGGTCTGCACATTCTTTTAATGTACTATCTTTTATTGATATATTACTATTTCCAGTAGCATATAACATATTACCATTTGCACTATACCAATAACCTAAATTGTGTTCTAAATATGTTCCGTCAATCGTTAATGTTCCTGAATTATTTATAAATGCATTTGTGGCACCTCCAACATATCTTCCTCCAGTTAGTGTCATTGTACCAGAGTTTCCAATGTATGATGTTGTACCATGACGATAATACAAATCAAAACCTAAATTTTCCATTTTTGTATTAGTAGCAGTTATCGTTCCGGAATTTATCATA
>JAGAHP010000044.1 GCA_017627015.1 Bacilli bacterium | reverse complement strand
TTTTTATCAGGATAAGTACGGCTGACAAACAACTCGCCAGTGGCGAGTTTATTAAGTAAAATAAAGACTTTTTAAAAAATTAGATGTCATACTTTTTAATTTTTGTCATACTTTTGTAATAACCGTTTTTTGGCTTAAAATCGTTGTCTGTCATACAAATGTTAAAACAAAACAACGATTTTTTTATACCAAAAATGGCATATTTTACCCATTAATTTTCACTTTTTGGTGTGTTTTCTAAAACAAATGATGGGTCTAATAAACAATCAGAAACAAAACAAACTCTATCAACCATAATCATAAAATGAAGATGTATTCCTGTGGACATTCCTGTTGTCCCAACAATACCAATTTTTTGTTTTGCTTGGACATTTTGTCCTTTACTTACAACTATAGATCCTTCAGCCATATGACCATATGCTGTTATATATTTCTTTCCAGCAATGTCATGTTCAATATAAACATAATAACCTAGACCACTTGGAGCATAACCAGTTTCAAGTACAGTGCCTGATGCACTTGCTACTATTTCAGTGCCCATTGGTGGAGCAATATCTATTCCTGAATGAAATTTATTTTGCTCACCAGTTACTGGATGAACTCTATACCCATAATCTGATGTCTTAACATAGTATGTTCCATCAGGAAATGGTATTTGTAAATCTTTTAGATCATTAAGTTCCTGAACTTCGCCACCAGTTGCACCTATAGTCATACCTGTAATTAATGATATAAATGCCACCATTATTATGCATATTATATATGCAATAACCATAAACTTTATGGTTACTAATTTCTTAACTATCTACCTCCACCTCGACCAAATAATTGTATTTCTTCTTTTAATAGATTAACCTCAATTGGTAATCTAGTATCTTGAGAAATAACAAATAAACCTTGACCTTTAGATGCAGTAGTTAAGAACTGAACCTCTGACTCTGATAGGTTCATCATTTTTTGCACTGACTCAATTTCTTTTTGTCCCTGTGCCATTATAAAAATGTATGCACTATTATCAATAATTACTTGTCCATATCTTTCAAGACCATCAGCTGTATAATCAACTAGATCTTGCGAAATAGTCCATAGAGCTCCATTATATTTTCTTATTCTTTTTGATGCTCTTTTTAAGAAATCTATACCATCTTTATTGTTTGGATCTATTAATAAATGTGACTCATCACACACTAATATTACAGGTTCATCTCTATCCCTAGATATTTCATTCCAACACCAAGATAAAATATTAAAGAATTGAGTCTTTAAAATAGTATCATCTGAATCAACTAAACTATTAATATCAAGTACTATAAAATCAGAGTTTTCATCCACTTTAATGGAACTAGTACCATTAAATAATTTAGCATCAGCTCCTATAATACTTCTTTTAAGCATTGATGAAATCTTATCATATGACTCAATTATTTTTCGTGGTTCATCATTCTTTTTAGCATCCTTTAATTTTTCTAATACTTTGTTATAAAGGTCTTCCATTATAGGGTAATCTTCACTTTTTAATTTTGATAGATCAGTATCAAAATTAATATTTTTGTCGTCATACACTTCTATAAGAATCTCTTCTAATTTTGTAAGTTCATAAGCACTTAAATCTTGAAGATAATACTTTATGAAAGTTCTAAAAGTTTGAAAATGTCTTGATAAATCATTGTTGCTTGATCCATCATCATCTTCAGCACCTTTTCTTACTTCAAGTGGATTGATAATACCTGAAGAACCAGTTCCACAATCAATCCAAGATCCTCCAACATTATGACATAAATCTTTAAACTCACGTTCAGGATCTATAACAATTATTTTTGAACCTCTAGCCCAGTTACCTCTAATTAACTTTTTAATTAGAGTAGACTTACCAGATCCTGACTTACCAATAATAACAGCATTTGAATTATTTCTCTTATTAGTTCTTTTCCATAAATCAAATAATACAGGACTACCTAGATAATCATATCCAATATACATTGAATCTCCATTATCTTGTAAGTTTTGAAATACAAATGGAAATGATGATGCTAGTGTTTGCATAGGAATAGGTAAACCATAATTCTTTTCTAATTCCTTATACATAGTAGGCATACACATCTTCAAAGACTTTTCTTGATCGAACATTAAGTTTGAACCATCAAGACCATATGCTGAAAGAGTTGATTTTAATTCTTTCATAGTCCTTTGCATTTTTTCTTTAGTATCACCATAGCACAAAAAGTTAGCAGTTAATTTACTAAATCTTTCATGTTCACGATCAATCCTATTAACTAGCTCAACCATATCATCCATTTGATTTCTATATAATATTTGATCGTTATAATCTCCAATATTAATTAACTTTGAATTTAATTCTGAAATACTCTTTTTCAATGTAGAAGATATTTCAGCACCATCCATAGGACTTATAGTTATTGTCATGCGAGTATTATTAACATTAGCAACATTACCAAGCCATCCAACATCAACGATAGATGGATATGTTACAAGAGTAAGAACCCCAATATATGCATCACCAAAGATTAAATCTTTTTCGCCAATTTTTAGCCCTTTTGGGGCGATTTTCTCTTTAAATGATTTAGTTATACCACTGGCATCAGTTTTAAAGGTTTCTAGGGGAGTAATTGGATTTAACATCGTATATAATAAATCTCTAAATTCTTCACTAGATACTTGATAAGAACTTAAACCTATAGAACTAAATTCATTTATTAAATCATTTAATTTTTGCTTTAATAAGTTCTCGTTGTTTTCTTCTTCTTCAACTATTAAATAAAAATCTCTATTAACAGCCCAATTTTGATTTTTAAGATTTTCAATATTATTGTAATCTTCATTTAATATTCTTATTTTATTCTTATTAGTTTGACTATTAATTTTTGATCTTAATATATTTAAGTTTTCATCCAAATTAATTGGATTATCAATACAAAAGATTTTAAAAGTATAATCAATTCCATTTAAAACCTTTTTTAATTCATTAACTTTTATATCTTTTTCTTGATCGAATAATAAATTAATATTTATTGATTTAATTTTTATTCCACCAACTATATGTCCATTATCAAGATATATAAAATTATTCCATACATCTTTAAAAGGAATAAAATCAAGAGTTGTTTTATTAGGTTTTATAATTTTTTTAAATATATTAGTTATTTATTAACCCTCCTAATATTTTATTCATATATGAACAATTATTATTTTTATTGTTCATATTATTTTCATACTCTTCAAGAGCAATAGTTAATTTCACTAAACTTCTTATATATTCTGATATAGTCATTTTATTTTTAAATGCTATTTTTCTAAATTTATTTTTTTCTTTTTTATTTATACAGAACATTATTGTATCATCATATAATTTTAATCTATTTTTCATTTGTCACCTCCTAATGCCAGTTTATTTAAACTTTCTATTGTTCCAGTCTTATCATAACTTCTTAATATCCCTGTATTAAGCATAGCAATAGGAATCGAATTATAATTGTAATACAAAACACCATCAATATTTTTTATAATTCTATTCTTCTTTAATACTTTTAAAAGACCATTTTTTTCAACTTCAGGATTTAAAAAAATATGTCTTTCTTCAAGATATGCATCTTTTAAATCTAAACTTATTTCATAGGTTCTTTTTTTCTGATACAAACTGATACACATCCTATTATTTTGATAAGATGAAACCTTAATATTCCAAAGTTCATTATTCCATTTTATCTTTTTGTTTATACATCAATCCTCCTTATATTTTTATATCAAAATCATAATTATATTTTTCTTTTGTTTCTCTGATTAAATCTATCATTTTGTCTTCATCTTTATATAAATTAGATAAGATCAATGCTAATTCATCAGCTGTTTTCATATCTTCACAATAAACACAAAACATACCACTTTCAGTATCATATTCTAGTTTTTTTGATAGATTAGGGTAATTATCAACAATGTAATCTCTAAATAAATCTTCATAAGTATATCCATTGCAATAATATGGTTCATCGTTTTTTACTTCATTAAGAAAATCATAATAAAAGTCATAATCAAATAAAAAAACTGATACATCACCACTATCATGTTCTAGAATATTAAAAGGTTTAAATCTTTTTTCAAACCACATATTAAACTTTTCGTTCTCTCTTTGATTAAATAAAACATCTTTCATTTCTAATGACTTGTTTCGACATTTTTCGACATTTTTTATATAATCATGCATTGCATTAAATCTTATTGTTCCAATTTCTTTTTCTAATAGTTTATAATCTTCTATTTTTATCCCTCCATTGTTCTTCTTCTCTTGAAATCCTACTTGATATTTTTAATGTACATACAATAAATGTAATTACAAATACAAGTAAACCAATAGTTATTATTAACATGTATCCTCCTAATTTTTATATTTATAATTTTTTTGATTAACTTTATATATAAAATATTTTTTAACTATATAAAAAACATTATTACCATTTGGTAGTGGTATAAACAATAAAAATACTATTATTGGAAATACCACAAAACTTAATACTTTTATTTTGTAAGAAGTAAAAAGAGTTTGAAGTAAGAATCCAATTAAAAAACTCAATCCTAAAACGATGAGTTCTATTAATCCAAAACCTTTAAAGATTTCTCTTTTTACTTTTATATTTTTAGGTATAAAATATGTTATTCTTTATTTCCTCCTTTATTTTTAAAATTAAAGGAACTATAAGAACTTGTTGCTTTTCCTTCATTAAAGTTATTTTTCATACTACTAGATGCTCTTTGAAATCCTGAAACAAATGGTCTTGCCATTTCAGATGCCATTGTTTTTCCCATTGCTCCCATAAATGAACTACCATTTGATCTATAATTAGAAAATTGATTTTTAACACCAGCAGCATATCCAACACCCTTTGGTATTACACTTGCACCTTTAACAAGTGCTCCAGCTGTTAATGATGCTCCAGCTTTTAATCCAGTACCAATTGCTAACATAGATTGAATGTCACCAAATGCTGACATTATTCCACTTTGCTGACCAAGTAGACTATTAACTATTTGTGGAGTATTAATTATGAATAATAATGCTCCAATAATTAAAAATATGCCAACTAGATTGCCATTTTCATTTATAGCATCACCGATCATATTAATCATTAAACCAATAGATACAAATTGGACTGATGTTACTAGAAATGCACCCATAGTACATTTTAACCAAACTGAAAATGACTTGCTGTGACTTGATAAAAGACTAATACAACAAAAAGGGGCGAGTATTCTATAAAGTGCTATTTCTAATACTCTTTTTGACATTTGTATTGCTACAAAAAAGAGTAAAAAAACAACCAATATAGAGAGTAATGATAATACAAAGAAATTAACCGAATATTTATAATACTTCGTTAATCCTTTTCTAGTAGTATCATTTATATCAACACTCCTCCAGTTATTAATTAAATACTTTTTATCATCTTTCTTCATTTCATCATCATTAGACATTGACTGAACTAACATTTTTGATATACCACTTTCAGTATCTTTCTCTGAAGATATACCTGATATTTGGATCACTGATTTAGTTAGTTCAGTAGATGCTTGATGACCAAATTGAAATAATGGTGTTATTAAGAACATCATAAATATAGCGAGAACAATCCCTCTATAAACTGACAAAGGACTTTCTCGGTTATCACTTCTAACAATATGATTTAATATGAGTTCTAATAATACTTTAATAACTAGCCATGCACAGGCAACTATTATTGATGCACTAAATATTTTATCAACATATTCATTATCAAAGAATTTATATTTCCATATTTTATTTATAATATCAAAGAATCCATCTAACAATATCAATACACCTTTGCATAATGCCCATAAAACACTTCTTAAGGCATCTTGTATCCATGATTGTTCAGCTGGTGTAACTTCTAAAAATGATATAAACTAATTCCTCCTTATAATTTGTCAGCTCTAATTAAATTACAAATAATTACTATTTGTTTTGTTTTATCAGTAGGACTACAAGTAGTTAAAGTAAGAGTATTTTTATTATTACTTCTTCTAATTGTTATTGTCCCATTTTTTTCTTCATTTTCAATAGAATTAACTTCATATGTATATTTAACATTTTTATAATATATAATTGCTAAATCACCTTTGTTTAATCTATTTAAATGTTTAAAAAAAGAAACTCTACTAGATCCTGAATGTGATGCTAATATTAAATTAGTATTTGGTATATCAGGCATATCAGATGGATTAATTATTTCTACATTATAAGAAATATCATTATATGCAGAGTTAATATCAACAATGCCTTTTCTTAAATCAATTGCTGGTATTTCTAAAACAGCAATATAATCATATTCAGGTTCAATTTCTTTTGTTTCTTCTTGTTTAATTTCTTCATTAGTATCATTTTGTACTATTTTTTGTTCTTCTAAAAACTGATCAATAATTTCATTTTCTTTTTGTTTTTTCTCATACATTTTATATTCAGTAATTCCTATATATAAAGAGATTAAGAAGAAAAGTGATAGTAAGAAAATAATTATTATTTTTTTAGTTTTCTTCATTTAATCTTTTTACTGTGAATAAAGTTAATAAACCAAAGATTCCATACATAACTAAACTATAATCATTAACACCTGTTTTAGGTATTTCAGCTTTAATAACTTGTTCATTAGTCATTGTACATCTTATTATTTCATTTTGTTTTATTTCAAAATACATTTTACTTGGATTTAATATATAACCATCTGGTGCTTCCACTTCCATTAGGTAAAATTTGCCAACAGGTAAATTATCTATGACAATTTTTCCTTCTTCATTAGTCACACCTTCATAGATTAAAATATCATCTTCAGTATATATTTGTATTTTAGTATTAGGTAGTGGTTCACTTGTTGAAAAATCTATTTTTGAAAAATCAAGAGTTCCTTTTGCTAAATAATTTTTAACTTTTACTTCTTGATTTAAATTATTTAATGTAATTTCAAAATAATGTTTTGAGTTATCCACAACATTATTATTTGCTGATTCTACTTCTTGATAACTATATTTTCCTAAATATAAATCACCAAAGTATATTAAGCCGTTTTCATTTGAAGTAGCTGTTCTTACTTTAGCTCCTTTTTCAAATACAACATTACCTAGATTATCAGCAATAGTCTCTTCAGCATATAAATCAAACTTTACTCCTTCAAGTGGTATTTCATTATAAACATAACTGTTTTCTTTATATTCTAATTTCTCACCAGTTTTGTTTATTGAAAGAGTTCCACCTTTAGTTTTTATGTTTAAAAAAGCCATTGATGGATCAGTTAAACCAAAGTGACCCATTGTTTGTGAATTAGTAGCTTTATAAATAATTGTAGATCTAATATCTTCATTTTTTCTTTTGAATTCAATTTTTGAATCACCAATACTTGTAGTAGTTATTGTTAATTGATTCCCATTAATTGAATATCTTACATTATCACTAGCACTTGATACTTCATAACCATTTAATACACCATTTGTATCAGTTAAAGTGATAGTATCACCAATATTTAATTCTTGAGTTGAATTATTAAATGATGGTCTTGTATAATGAGAATTAACCATATTCATAATTTCATTTTCTTCAGCTGAAAGATCATGAACTATTCCTTCTCCCCATAGATTACTTGTAGTTATAAAACTATAATTGGCAACAGTCTTCCAAATTAAGTTTTGAGTTGCTACAAAATATCTATCAGTTTGATG
>JAGAHP010000043.1 GCA_017627015.1 Bacilli bacterium | reverse complement strand
TATGTCCCACAATCATTCTTAGATGATATTTGTTTTGAAATAAACACTATGCCAAGAAAAATATTTGACTTTAAAAGTAGTTGTGAGATAGAATTAAATTATAAATAAAGTGGTGCGGTTGAAATTACAAAAAAGAAAAGACTAATTAATTAGTCTTTTTAATTGCGTGTAATACAGTTCTATATTTATCATTACCAGAACAAGTAGATAATGTAATAGTAGGTCTACTTGTATCTAAATTTACATTAAAATTATAATAACTTCTACTAGAAACTTTATTTAAGAATTCACTATAACTAGTATCATCTAATTCTGTATTTATATAGTATTCTTCATTAGGTACTTCATATACGGCATATACTTGATATTTTTGCTTTTCTTTTTCAGTGATAAATAATATTTCATGATTTTCTTTATTTGTGTACCATTCTTCTCTTAAAGTATTTTTTAAAGTACCAAACATATCACCGTTTCTTCTATTATGGCCATATATAACTATATTTTTATCAGTGCCATCTAATTTATTCTTGTAATCTATAAATGGCCATCCAGCAGAATTATATGATTTGTCAAAACTTCTATTCATATAATACTCATTATCATTTGTTTTAACAATGGGGTAACTTATATCGGTATTATTAACTTTTAACCAGCCAACAGTATCACTATTTTGATTCTTTAATTCTTTAATATTAATTTCTTCTTTTTTAATTTTATCAATATTAGTATTATCTATTTTTTCTTGTACATCTTTATAGTTCTTTTTTACCTTACTACTTTTATAATTATCATAAAACCATAATCCTATTTTAAATAAACAAAATAAGATAATACCTAGTAGTATTAAATTAAAGAATAAATGACTAAATCTAATTTTTTTCATAGTTTTAATTTCTTTATCAATTTGTTCAACTCTTTTATTATTCATATTTTCACCAATTTAATTATATCAAATATTGATAAAAAATTAAAATACTTTTATAATTTAATTAGGAGGTATACTTATGAAAAAATCAGTTGTTTATTTTACAAAAGATATAACACCAGAAAAATTAATTGAAATATATGATAAGTTAGGAATTGAATTAAAGGGGAATGTTGGTATAAAAGTATCCACAGGAGAAAAGGGTTCTAAAGGATATTTAAAAGCAGATTTAATTAAACCATTAGTTGAGAAATTGAATGGAACAATAGTAGAGTGTAATACCGCTTATCCAGGAGCTAGAAATGATGCGGAGGAACATATGAAAGTCGCAAAAGAACATGGATTTGTAGATATGGGACAAGGTATTGAAATAATGGATGGAATAGGTGAAGAGAAAATACCTGTTAAAAATGGTAAGCATTTAAAATATGATATTATTGGTAAAGGCTTTGAACACTATGATTCATTTTTAAATCTAGCTCATGGTAAAGGACACGCAATGGGTGGATTTGGTGCGAATTTAAAAAATCAATCTATTGGATTTGCATCTCGTAATGGAAAGGCTTATATTCATTCATGTGGACAAACAGAAGATCCAGATCTTTGTTGGAGTGCAAAATATGAACAAGAAGATTTTATTGAATCAATGGCAGAGGCCGCTAAAGCAGTTTCTGATTATATTAAGGATACAAATAAACAAATCGCATATATAACAGTTGCGAACGCAATTAGTTTGGATTGCGATTGTGACGCTCATCAAGGAGATCCAGTTATAAAGGATATTGGTATATTCGCATCACTTGATCCAGTTGCGAATGACCAAGCATTTATAGATGCTATATGGAAAACTCATGAAGAAGGCACTAAGGATATAGAAGAAAGAATAGATTCAAGATGTGGTAGACATATAACTGAATACGCTGAAGATCTAGGTTTAGGTTCTACTGAATATGAATTAGTTGAAATATGAGAAGAACAATAGAAAAAAATACTGAAATATATGAAATAATGAAAAAAATTTATTATGATAGAAAAACAAAATTATATGATTGGATGGGTAATTTAATAACAGAAGATAATCATAGAACATATCATCATATAGTAAAAGCTGAAGAACAAAGAGAAAATCATGAAAGTGATACTCCAACTTTGGAAAACGGTGCCTTATTAGGAAAAAGAAGTCATGAACAATTACATAGAATAGAACATTTAGATAAAGAACTTTATATAGCGTGGAATAATTTATTTAGAGAGATAAATGATACAAGAGATGTAATAACTGATGATCTTTGGGAAAAGGTATTTGAATTAAAAGACTTGACAGAAAGAATAGATAAAAAACATAGTAAAAAATTAAAACTATGATATAATTATATAGGAGGAGATAGAAGTATGAAAAAGAAAATATTATTAGGTTTATTAAGTTTAGTTTTAGTATTCACAGTAACAGGATGTTTTGCTAAAAAAGGAAATGATCCAGTTGCGAACAACGTAAAAAAAGATATTAAAGGAAATTGTAGAGCATTAGAATGTGTTAAAAAATTAAAACCAGAAAACAAAGTTGAAGAAATTAACAAAGTTATCGGTTTTGAAGGTAAATTAACTGATGAAAAGAATAAGATTTATACATGGGAAATTGCTTCTGATGAAAAAGTAACTGCGTCTTATTATTCTTCAGATAAAGCTACTATTGAAGCTACATATGATAAAGACGAATTAAAAAATAACAAAATTAGTTTTGCTAAATATGATGAAATTCAATCAGCTTTAAAATCAGGATCTTCATTGTCATATGATGAATTCTGTAAAAAAGTAAATGGTAACGGAGTTTTATATTCAGTTAGTTCATACAGTAAAAAATATGTATGGGTTAATAAAAATGGTGAATACTTAACTGGAACTTTCTCAACAACTACTAATAAATGTACATTTGTAATTGGTAGAATTAATAAAAGTGGTAATTAATACCACTTTTTATTTTTATATGTTATAATTTTAATAGGTGATGAACATGTACGATATTATTATAGTAGGAGGAGGTCCTGCTGGATTAACCGCTGCTCTATACGCAGGAAGAGCAAATAAAAAGATTTTAGTTTTAGAAGCCAAAGTACCAGGAGGGCAAATAGTAAATGCCCATGAAGTAAGTAATTATCCTGGAATAGATAATATATCAGGTGCGGATTACGCTACTAATTTATATAATCAAGTTATTAATCTAGGAGTAGAAGTTAAATTTGAAACTGTTTTATCTATAACTGATGATAAAGAGGTAACAACAAATCAAGCAACATACAAAGCAAAAGCTATTATACTTGCGACAGGTGCGGATAATAGAAAATTAAAAATAGATAATGAAGATAGATTAATAGGTAGAGGTGTTAGTTATTGCGCTACTTGCGATGGAAATTTATATAAAGGAAAAGAAGTTGCGGTAGTTGGTGGAGGAAATGCTGCTTTAGAAGATGCAATATATTTATCTGATATAGTATCTAAAGTATATCTAATTCACAGAAGAGATGAATTTAGAGGAGAAGAAAAATTAGTAGAAGATTTAAAAAATAAATCTAATGTAGAAATAATATATAATTCTAATGTAATTAGTATAAATGGAGAAGATAAAGTAGAATCTATAGTTATAAATAATAATGGAGAAGAACAAACTATAAAAGTAGATGCTCTTTTTGTAGCGATAGGTCAAGAACCAAAAAATATTATCTTTAAGAATGTAGTAGATGTAGATGAAAAAGGATACATAGTTGCAAAGGATGATGTTTATACTAATAAAAAAGGTATATATGTAGCGGGAGATGCTAGAGAAAAAATACTAAGACAATTAACTACAGCGGTATCAGATGGATCTATCGCTGCAACAGTAGCTATAAAAGAAATGGAGAATTAATATGGTAAAAGAAATAAAAGACACAGAATATGAAACAATAATTAAAGATGGAAAGGTAGTAATAGATTGCTATGCTCCTTGGTGTGGACCATGTAAAATGATTTCACCAATTATTGATGAATTGGCGGAAAAATTAACAGAAACTAAATTTTATAAAATTAATGTAGATGATGCTGAAAAGATAACAACAGAGTTTGAAATAATGTCTATACCAACAATCCTTATATTTGAAAATGGGAAATTAAAAGATAAAGTTGTAGGATTTAGATCAAAAAGTGAATTAGAAGAACTATTTAGATAGTTCTTTTTTTATTTTTGTGATATACTATAAATTACCGATTTTTTGGGAGGTTATTATGAGAAGATTTGAAAAAGGAAAAGAATTTGTATCGTTAAATGATGTATTATTTATTGATAAAAATGTTACTGATAAAATACCAGAATCTTTATATGGAAAATTATTAATATTAGATGTTACTGTTATAGGTAAAAATGAAGAATTATTTATAGAGGTAACAACTAAAGAAGAAAAAGAATTTATAAATAATGTTATGTGTATATATAATAAAAATTATTTAGATATGTTATCTATAACACAATTAAAAGAAGAAGTGGATATACTAAAACAACAAATAGGAAAAATGTCTAAAACTGAAGAATTTTCTAAAGAAACTAAAGAATTAAAATATAAATTTAACAGTTTGTTAGATTACCTTAACGAAAGAGTAGTTGAGTGCTGTGATACTTGTGAAAATGAAAAATGTGAGGTAGAAGCATCAAAGAAGATAGGTTTAAATGAAGATGGACATCCTATGGGATATGAATGTCCAAATTACATAAACAAATTTAAAAAACTTAAAAAATATACTTTAAACTAATTGATATTGAAAATGATTTATGATAAATTAAATAATTGTGAGAGAGGGATAAAATGGAAAAGATAACAAAACAACAAATAGAGTTTTTTAAAGAAAGAAAAGAAGCAAAATTATCAAAAAATTTTTTTGAACATAAAGAAAAAAGAATTAATGATTTATTAGATTTACAAAAGAACTTTGAACTAATTAAACAAATAAATGAAGTATCAAAAGAAAAAGAAGATGATATTAATATTAAACATAGTAAAAAAGTAGTTTTAGACTATTGTTTAGAAAAGTTTAAAAGTATTAAAAAAGAAGATTTAGAAATAGAAGAAGCAGAAAAAAGATTAAATAATAATAAATATATTTCTGAAGTGGTAGAACAATCAGAAGAACCTGATGAAGTAGAACAAGTTCATGAAGAAATAGAACAATTATTAAAAAGAGTATATAAAAAGAACTAGTACTAGTTCTTTTTTTTGTATATATTTAAATATAGTTCATAGACTATAACTAGGAGGTTAGTATGAAATTAGATATTAAAAAACTACTATTTTATGTAATTGTTACTGTTGGAATAGGATTACTTCCTGCTTTGTTTATAGATTTTGATACATATAAAGAATTTGTAAAACCACCATTATCTCCACCCGGAATTGCTTTTCCAATTGTGTGGACTATATTATTTATATTAATGGGAATATCAATATATAGAATTGTTATGACTAACGATTTTGGTGTAGATAGTCTTAGAATATTATATTTTGTTCAGTTATTTGTTAATGCTTTATGGACACCAATTTTCTTTGGCTTAAATGCATTTTTATTTGCGTTTGTATGGTTACTTGTTTTATTAGTTTTGGTTATAATTATGACAGTAAAATTTCATTATTTAGATAAAATAAGTGCGTATTTATTATTACCATATATTTTTTGGTTATTATTTGCGGGATATTTAAATTTTGGTGTTTACATATTAAATTAATGTGATAAAATAATAATTACTTTTAGAGGTGATATAATGAACAAAATAAATAAAAAAGATATTGATTTTAGTAAAATGGAAAGAGTAGAAAGTTTATCAATTGGTTTATGTCCAAATGATTTATATATAGATGAAGAAACAGGTAAAATCTATAAAATGTTCTCTAATCTTGATAAAGAAAAAAGACTAATTAAAGAGAAAAAGTTACATGCATTAGATGAATTAGATTGTGATTATGTATCAAAAGCCATTGATCTTATATATAACTATGATATGGATCTAGTAGGTTATTCACAAAAACTTATTAAAGGTAATACATTACATAATGAAATTACTAATAAAGGTATTCTAAGTGAAATGAAAACTATTTTAGAAGTATCAAAACATTTAGAAGAACTACATAAAAATGATATAGTAGTTAGTTATATGCATTTTGGAAATGTATTAGTAGATGAAAATGAAGAATCAAAATTCATAAGCGCTGATAACTATCAAATTAAAGATTTAAAAACAACAGGTACAACTTTATTATTAAATAAATATTTTGACCAAAAAAGAAAAAAATTAGAAAATAATTCTAATACTGATATTATAGGTTTCTATCTATCATTCTTTAATGAAATATTTAAAAGAGAAATAACAAATATGAAACCTGAATCATATAATAGTTATTTATCAAATCCATTTCTTCAAGAACTATATCCTGTATTCTTTGAACTAAATAAAAGAAATGGTGATATTCCAGAAGTACCTTATTTACATAAAGTATTAAAGAATTACGATATTTAGTAATTCTTTTTATTTTATCTTGTATTCCTACCAAACAGGTAGTATAATAAAAATGTTTGAGGTGTTATATGAGAATAGGTACTAGAGGTAGATATGCATTAACTATAATGTTTTATCTAGCCAAGAATTATGATAGTAAGAAATATGTTTCGCTAAAAGAAATATCAGAAAGTGAAAATATTTCTTTTAAATATCTAGAAAAAATAATGGTAGATCTAAATAAAGATAATTATCTTGATGTACTAAGAGGTAATAATGGTGGATATAGATTAAAAAAAGAACCTAAGTATTATTCTTTAGGAGAAATACTTAGAAAAGTAGAAGGCGATCTATCACCAGTAACATGCGCATCAACTGGTGTTTGTGATAAAGATAAGAAATGCGCTAGCTTTCCATTCTTTTTAGGTTTATATAAAGAAATAAATGATTATGTTGATAGTAAGACACTTGCGGACTATTTATAAGGAGGATTTATGCTTAAAATAAATAATTTACATACAATTGCGGTAGATGATAATAATGAAATATTAAAAGGATTAGATTTAGAAATAAATAAGGGTGAGGTACATGTTATTATGGGACCAAATGGATCTGGTAAAACTACTTTATCTAATACCATTTTAAATAACCCTAGATATAAAATAACTGAAGGAGAAATAATATTTGATGGAGATAAATTAAATGATTTAAAAACAGATGAAATTGCTAAAAAAGGTATATTTATGTCGTTTCAAACTCCAGAAGAAGTACCTGGTATTAAAGTATCAGAATTTTTAAAAACTGCTAAAAATTCTATTTCAGAAGAAAGAGTAAATCTATTTAAATTTGCTACTGAACTTGAAGATAATTTAGAAAAATTACATATGAATAAGGATTATATGAATAGAGAATTAAATGTAGGATTTTCTGGTGGAGAAAAAAAGAAAAATGAAATATTACAATTACTTACTCTTAATCCTAAACTAGCTATATTAGATGAAACAGATTCAGGACTAGATGTAGATGCGATTAATATAGTTTCTGAAGGAATAAGATTATTTAAAAATGATAATAATGCAGTACTTATTATTACTCATGGTACAAAGATATTAAAATCTTTAGATGTAGATTATGTACATATTTTAGTTAATGGAAAAATAGTAAAAACAGGAGATTCATCTTTAGCTAAAGAAATAGAAGAAAATGGATATAAAAACTATGAAAACTAGAGTAGAAATAGATACTAATATATATAATAAAAAAGCTAAAGATATATTTGTAAGTAAAGAAATAGGATTAACTAAAGAAGTAGTAGAAAGAATAAGTAAAGAAAAAAATGAACCTAAATGGATATTAGATATAAGATTAAAAGCACTTGATTACTTTTATAAATTACCTATGCCAGATTGGGGACCAGATTTATCAGAACTTGATTTAAATCAAATCGCAACATATGTAAAACCTGGATTTAATATGGCAGATAAATGGGAAGATGTTCCAGAGAATATTAAAAATGTATTTGATGAATTAGGTATTCCAGAAGCCGAGAAAAAAGCACTTTCTGGAGTAGGAGCGCAATTTGATTCAGAAATGGTATATCATAAAATGTCTGATAAGTTAAAAGAACAAGGCGTTATATATTGTAACTTTGATACAGCGATAAAAGAGTATCCTGATTTATTAAAAGAATACTTTACTAAAGCAGTACCAATTATGGATCATAAATTTATCGCACTTCATTATGCGTTATTCTCAGGTGGTTCTTTTGTTTATATTCCTAAAGGCGTACATTTAAAAGATCCTCTTCAATCATATTTTAGACTTAATTCACCAGGGGCAGGACAATTTGAACATACTCTTATAATTGTTGAAGAAAACTCTTCTATGGAGTTTATAGAAGGATGTTCCGCACCAGGATATAACAAATTAAATTTACACGCAGGGTGTGTAGAATTATTTGTAAAAGAAAATGCGTATTTAAGATTTTCAACGATTGAAAACTGGTCTAAAAATATGCTTAATCTAAATACTAAAAAATGTACTGTAGAAAAGAATGGTAAAATAGAATGGATAATGGGGTCATTTGGTTCAAAAATATCAATGCTTTATCCAATGAGTATATTAAATGGAGAAAATGCTAAATGTGAATTTACTGCGATATCTTTCGCAGGTGAAGGACAAAACTTAGACACTGGTTTAAAAGTAGTTCATAACGCTAAAAATACAAGTACTGTTGTTAACTCTAAATCTATATCACAGGGTGGTGGAATATGTACTTTTAGAAGTAATGTACTAGTTAACAAAAATGCATCTAAATCTAAATTAGCGTTATCGTGTGAATCTTTAATGCTAGATAGTAAATCAAGAAGTGATACTATACCAGCGTGTACAATACTTAATGATGATATTACATTCTCTCATGAAGCAAAGATAGGTAAAATATCTGATCAAACTATATTCTATCTTATGAGTAGAGGTATATCAGAAGAAGAAGCAAAATCACTTATTGTAAGAGGATTTGCTGAGCCTATATCAAAAGCATTCCCAATTGAGTACGCAGTTGAGATGAATAGATTAATAAATATGGAATTAGAAGGGACGATAGGATAATGGAATATATATTAAATAAGAGTCCTATTAGGACCACTAATAATTTTAAAGTAAATGATTTTAAAATAGACTTAGATATAACTGAAACTGATTTTAATTCATTTGAATATAAGAATATAAATATAAAAACTGAAATTAGAAATAATTTAGATTCTAAAATAGGTTTACCTGCGTCTAAATATTTATATGTAGAATGTATAGGAAATGATTTAGGTTATTTAACTTATGATTTTGATAATAATTATTTAGCTTCAGAAATTCATATAGATTCTGATATGATTATTATTTTTAAAGGAGATAATGCATTACTAAATACTAAAGTAGTAATTGATTCAAATAAAGATAATAATGTTACTATTATTAATTTAACTAGTAAAGAATCTAAATCATTTATATCTATAAAAAATAATATAAAAAGAGGTATTAAATCTACTGTTAACTTTATTGAATTAGGAGGAATAGTAAAGGTATCAAATTATTATTCTATTAATAATGGAGAAAACTATTTTAATAGTTTATATCTAGGAAAAGATTCTGATAAAATAGATATGAATTACTATATAGGTCTTAATGAAAAGAACTCTATTAGTAAGATGAATGTACAAGGATCTTTATCAGATAAATCATATAAATCATTTAAAGGTACAATAGATTTTTACGAAGGTTCATCTAAATCTATAGGTGAAGAAATAGAAAACTGTATACTTTTATCTGATGAATCAATTTCTAGATCACTTCCTATGCTTTTATGTCATGAAGAAGATGTTGAGGGCGCACATGGTGTTAGTACAGGTAAAATAGATGAAGATAAATTATTCTATTTAATGAGCAGAGGAATTAATGAAAAGGATGCGAAAAAACTAATTATAAACGCTAATTATAATTTAGTAATAGATAATATACCTAATGAAGATATTAAAAAATTAATAAAAGAAGAAATAAATAAAAAGTTATAGAAACCTATAACTTTTTTTGCTATAATGTAAAAGGACGATAAAAAATACGAGAGGGTGGTTTAAATGTTATATGTCATAAGACATGGAAAAACTGATTGGAATAACAGAAAAAAAACAATGGGTAGAATGGATTTACCTTTATGTCCTGAAGGTATAGCTCAAGCACACGAAATGAAAGATAAATTAAAATATAATAATTTTGATTTAATCATGTGTTCTCCATTAACAAGAGCAAAAGAAACTGCTAAGATAATTAATGAAGGAAAAGATATTGAAATAGTATATGATCAAAGATTATTAGAAAGAAATTTAGCTAATCTAGAAGGTAGAAGTTATCCAGAAGATAATGATAGATTATGGGATATAAATGTTAACGCAGATGATTTTTATATTGAAACAATGGAAGAATTTAAAGATAGAGTATATGATTTTATGGATGATATAAAAAAATCATATGATGATAAAAATATACTTGTAGTAACTCATGGGGGAGTAACTGCGTTAATTAATTGTTATTTTGATGGAACATTATATGATGGCCCAATAACAGATAAGTTTTTAGATAATTGTGAAATAGAATCTTTCAATATGAAAAAAGCTAGAAATAAAGTTTATACACCAAATGAATAAGATTACTTATTCATTTTTTTATGTTATAATTATTTCAGGAGGAATACTATGAAAAAGTTTTTAATATTATTTGTTTCGGTAGTTCTATTGACAGGTTGTGTACGTGTAAGAAATAGAGTAAATCTAATGGGTAATAGAATAACAACTAGTTATGGTTCTTATATGATTCCATCTACGTGGGAAAAGAACGAAGGTCATTCAACTAGATATAAATATTTCTTTACTAATAAAAAAGATAAAAATGATAATCCACCAAACAATATATCAGTAGAAAAAGGAACAAATAAATACTCTAAAAAGAATCATATTGAGTTTAGACAAGCAATAATGAGACAACTTTCTGCTCAAGTAAGATATTATGGGGCATCAGTAAATGGTAGTGGTGGAACAACAAAAAATGGTTATATATATTATACATTTGTTATGGAAACTAAATCACAAACTACTGTTCAACATTATATCATTGGAGACTATAAATATGTACTTGTTCATGAAACAATATTTAAAGGTGATGGAAAAGATTGCCATAATGCTGCAAAAACTATTATTAATAGTTTTAAATGGAATGAATAATCATTCCTTTTTTTTTGACATTTTTATTATATTTATATATAATAAAAAGCCGTTTGAAGGGGGATTTCTATGAAATCTAATGAGATTAGTATTTTTTGTTTAGAAGAAAAAATTAAAGGATTAGAAAAACAAAAAGAAAAGTATGAAAAAATGTATGAAGAAGAAACTACTGATAAAGAAAAATATAGACTTGAATTATTAATTAGTGGATTTGATAGAAATATTAAAAAACGTAAAACAAAACTTGCTATATTAAAACAATATTCTTTATTAAAAAATGATGAAATAGCTTTATTAAATCAAAGTGATTCATTAGATGGTAAATATTATATCTATAGGGTAGAAGATATTGAGAATGTAGGATATATTGTTTATTCACCAGAAGATGAAGAAGATATTGGTAGTATAGGTTATTCAGTAAAAGATAAATTTAGAGGACATAAATATACATATAAATCTTTAAGATTGCTGACTAACTTTTTAAAAGAAAATGGTGTAGAAAAAGTAACAATTGTTATTACTATAGATAATATTCCTTCTATAAAAACTATGGAAAGATTTACAAAAGATGTTAAATCTAAAGATGAATCAAGAGAAAGTATAAAAAAATATAGTTATAAACTGTAAAGGAGATAATATGGAAAAATTAGGTAAAGAATTTAGAAATATATTAAATACTGTTACAGCAGTTGGTATAGATAATTTAGAATTAATGAAAATATTAAAAGATTATGAAAAAACAAAATTAATTTTAACTGCGCTTGGTAATTCTATAAGTACAGGTTTTTCTTTTTGTGATGAAAATAAACCTTTTTTAGATAGAAATGAACTATTAGAAACAGCATGTGAAGAATATGATATAGATTTATATAAATATAAATTCGCAAGAAGTGAAAATAATAGTGATCAAAATACTTTAAATTATATTTTAAATAACTATACAGAAAAAGAAATGAACGAAATGAATAGAAGAGATTATGAAAAATATACTTTGAGTGGAAATGAATTACTATCTAAAGAAAAAATAGAAGAATATTATGGTGAAGATAAAGCTAGTGATGTTCAAATACAAGATATATTATTTAATACTGAAGATGAAGCTGCTAATATAGTTGTATATAATGGTTTAACTGGATCGTTTTTAGATAATATTACTAGAGGTGGTAAACATAAACTTACTAATGGTATTAAAAAGGATTTATCTCATGTTGAATCAATTTTAAGTTTGATTCATAATTCAAATAGAGAAAATGATTCTAATACTCAAGTATATCTATGTGGTGCTCCAAGAGTTTTAAATACACCTATTCAAGAAAAATTTATGAATAAAAAACTAAAAGAAATAATAAAAAGATATCCACATGTAACATATGTTGATAATGTAGGTAGACATTTAATTTATAAAGGAAAAGCAAAAGTAGATTTACATTATGATAAAAATGAGTATTTAAAACTAACTCACGTTTTACTAAGACAAATAATTAAAAACTATATAATTAATGAATCGTTAATAAATATAGATAGAGATTTATATACACTAAATAAAGATATAGAAATGTCAAATAAAGAAAGAAGTACTAAGGATGATATATTAAGTATTATTTCTGAATATGCTTATCCATTTATAGATCAAGAAAATGAATTAGAATTTTTAAAAACTGTTAAAAACTATTTGTTAGAAAGATACTGTTATGATTTCTTCTGTCTAGATAAAAAAGTAATTAAAAATGATATATTGAGTTTAACATCTCACTAATATGTTATAATAAAAATGGTGATTAGATGAAAGTAATAATTTTTTCTCATGAAAGTGATATAGATGGAATTGGATCTATTATTTTAGGAAAGTTAGCTTTTGGTAATATTGATTTTGAACTTTTACCAAATCCAAAACCATTAGAACTAAAATTTAGAGAGTATATAAATAATAAAAAGATTTATGAATATGACAAAATATTTATTACTGATTTAGCTTTAGAAAATCCATCTTTAGAAATAGTTTCAAAAGATGATGTTTTAAAAAGTAAAGTAAAAGTATTTGATCATCATGAACGCGCTATTGAATTAGGACTTAATAAATATGATTTTACATTTATAGAAGAAGAACAAGATGGAATAAAAAGATGTGGAACAGAAATGTTTTATAAGTACCTAGTAGATAATAATTGTTTAAAAAGTAATAAATCGTTAGATAAATTTGTAGAGTTTACTAGATTAGAAGATACGTGGGATTGGAAAAGAAAAGGTATTATAGAAGCTCATGATTTAGCAATACTTTTTAATAGTATAGGTATTGATAAATATATAGAATTAATGTTAGATAAACTATCAAAAGAAGATTTTATTTTTACAAACGAAGAACAAGATTTAATAAATAATATTAAAGAATCAGATCTAAATAACATAAAAGAATATCTATCAAAAGCAGAATATTTAATAGATGAAGATGGTAATAAATTTGGTATTACTTTTTCGCCATATAAATATAGAAATGATTTACCAGAATACGTAAGAAATAACAATATAAATAATGTTAAATACTTTATAACAGTTTCTTTAGATAAAGATAAACATGGACAAAAGTCATATAGAAGTATAGATAGATCTTGTGATGTGAATAAAATCGCTATGAAATATAATGGTGGTGGTCATCCTTGTTCTGCTGGTGTATCTATAACGGAAGAGCAAAATAAAAAAATTGCTTCTTTATCAAATAAGGAAGCACTAGAATATATATCAAAATGTAAATATGAAAACATATAGAAATATATGTTTTTTTATTGCTTAAAAATAATGATAGGTGTTATAATTATATAAAATCAGGGAGGAATATTTATGAATAATACTGAATTAAAAGAATATTTAGAAGAATATAATAGTATTTTAAAAGATACTAAAAACAAGAAAAAAGCTATTAGAGTAGCTTCTTCAAAGACTAAAATAAAAGAGGAAAATAGTAATAAACTACTAGTTTATGTAGGAACATATAAAGTAGATAAATATGTTACTAAAGCAGTAGAATTATTAACTTATGAAAATGATCCAAAAGCAAAATATAAGAGATATTTAGATGTAGAAACAGGTAAATCTATTAATGTTAATATGGATTCTGTACAAGAATTTGAAGAAACACATAAAGTAATCTATAGAGAAGTTGTAATGGAAAATATTATGCTTCATTATCAAAACTATCAAGATGTAAGAGATGAATTCTTTGAAGATGTAATAACAGAACCACAAGATAAAGTAGTTTTAAAATTAGTAAATAGTTCAGAGAAATAAAAAAAGTTCAGTTTTTACTGAACTTTTATTGACTTATTATTTATATAATGTAAAATGAATATATAGAAGAATAAAAGGGAAATATCAATATAGGAGGAAAGAATGGAAAACACAAAGATAAAGGTTGATATTTTACCTAATCAATACTTAAAAGAAAATGGAACTTTTGATAAGGAATCTGCAATTAAATTATCAGGTAAAATTGCAGGGGTTTGTTATGACAAAGAAGGTTTTAATCATTTATTAAATGAACCTGAAGAAAGAACTATGAGAAGAGTAGATATGACTCTTAATAATGGTCATCATAGTGTATATGATCATATTATGATTAATTTTAATTTACAAAATGTACCTAAAATATTAGCAATGGTACTAAATAATGAACATCAATATACAACAAGTGAAAAATCAGCTAGATATACACCTGTTGTTAGAAAAGAAGGATCAATTATTACAGAAAATGAAGAAAAACTATATAATAAATGGATAGATATTTATAAAGCTAAAATAGCATCAGAATATTCATATATTTATAATGATTCTAAAATTCAAAAATTAGCTCAAGAAAATGCTAGATACTTAGTAACAGTATTTATGCCTACACAAATGATTTATTCTACATCATTAAGACAAATAAATTATATAGCATCTTGGATGCAAGAATATATTAAGAATGCTGATAAAAATAGTGAATTTGATAAAAAGTTAGCTTCTTCTATGCAAGAATTAATTAATGAATTAGATAGAGTAAATGTATTAGAAGAAGGATTAATGAGAAATGAAAAGAGTAGAACTATTTCTTTATTTGGAAAAGATCTAGATAAAAAGCAAGAATATTTTGGAGATGTATATTGTACAAATTATAAAGTTTCATTCGCAGAACTTGCTCAAGCTCAAAGACATAGAACTTTAGATTATAAAATTGAAATGCTAGGAGATAAAGAATTCTTTGTACCACCAATTATATCTGATGATAAATCATTGGTAGATGAATGGGTTGGAGATATGAATTCAGTTAAAGAAGTAACTCCACAAGGAGAATTAGTTTTAGTTAATGAAGTAGGTAAGTATGAAGACTTTATTTTAAAATGTAAAGAAAGATTATGTTCTGCTGCTCAATTAGAAATAATGATGCAAACTAAAAATACTTTAGAAAAATATAAAAAAGCATTAGAAGAATCTGAAAATCCATTAGCTAAAGATATTGAAAAGTATTCACATGGAGCTAGATGTACATTTCCAGATTTTACTTGTACATCAGATTGCAAATTTAAAGAAGGTAAAACATTAACAAGAAAGATATAAAAAAGAATCACTTATATAATAAAGTGATTCTTTTTCCTGTGGTCTTAATAAAACCTTCATCTTTTAATAATTTCATTTCTCTAGTCATAGCAGATCTATCAATACCTAAATAATCTGCCATTTCTGTAAATGTAAAAGGTAAATAGATATTTCTAGAATTATTCTTTTTAAATTGTATTTCAAAAAATGCGAGTAATTTATTTCTTATTCCTCTTCTAGCCATTATATTTATTCTTTCATTAAATAATTTAGCTTTAGAGTTTACTATATCAAACATATTTTTAATAAGAATAGGGTAACACTTGTTCTTGCCTTTATAATTAATAACGTCACTATAGTTCATTGTAACTATTTCTGTTTCTTCGTTAGTTATTAAGTAATAATCATCTTTATTTATTGTATATATAATATCACTAACAATATTATTTTCTTCAATTTTATCTAAAACGAAGTCATTACCATTTTCATTATTTCTAATTAGATTTACGCTTCCACTAATTAATAACGCAATAACATTTCTTTCAAACACTATATTTGTAATATCTTCATTTTCTTTAAAATTGTGTGTATCTGCTTTAAAAGAATGTAGTAATTTATACTTGTTTTTACTGTCGATATTATCAAAGAATTTTGTCATGTTTACACCTCTTGTAAAAATTTTAGCATTTTTTCTAAAATGTTGCAACTGCAACAACACATATTTTATAAAAGATGCTATACTTGAATCATAATATAGGAGGAGTTAGACATATGAAAGTAATTAAAAGAGACGGACATATAGTTGATTATTGTCCAGACAAAATTGAAGCTGCTATTAGTAAAGCTAATGCAGAAGTTGCTGAAGAAGATAGAGTAACTGAACAACAAATTAAAAATATTATTAAATATATTGAGGGTTTGAAGAAAAAAAGAATGCTTGTAGAAGATATTCAAGATACTATTGAAATGAGATTAATGGCTCTTGGTAAATATGCTTTAGCAAAAGCTTATATTACTTATAGATATACTAGAGAATTAGTAAGAAGAAGTAATACAACAGACCTTTCTATTAAAGAATTAATTAATGGAGAAAGTGAATATTGGAATACAGAAAATTCTAATAAGAATGCTACTGTTGTTACAACACAAAGAGATTATCTTGCTGGTATTACTAGTACAGATATTACTAGAAGATTCTTACTTCCAGAAGATATAGTAAAAGCTCATGATGAAGGTATTATTCATTTCCATGATGCTGATTACTTTGCACAAAATGCATTACATAACTGTGAATTAATAAACTTAGATGATATGTTACAAAATGGTACTATCATTAATGATGTTATGATTGAAAAACCACATAGATTTATTACAGCTGCTACTATAGCTACTCAAATAATTCTAGCTGTTTCTTCATCAAGTTATGGTGGAGCAACTGTATCATTAACTCATTTAGCACCATTTGTTAGATCAAGTTATGAAATTTATTTAAAGAAATATAAAAAAGCTAAATTATCTAAAGAACTA
This sequence comes from Bacilli bacterium, assembly GCA_017627015.1. The sequence continues at coordinate 34,042 of JAGAHP010000043.1, read as the reverse complement.
TGTGAAAAATTAGCAATGGAAGATACTAAGAAAGAAGTTGAATCTGGTGTTCAAACATTTAACTATCAAGTTAATTCAATGACTAACACTAATGGTCAAGCTCCATTCTTATCAGTTGCTATGTATTTAGGTGAAACTGAAGAATATAAAGATGAACTTGCTATGATCATTGAAGAATTCTTAAATCAAAGAATTTTAGGATTTAAAAATGAAAAAGGTGTTTATATAACTCCAGCATTCCCTAAATTACTATATATATTAGAAGAAGATAATATTAAACCAAAGTCTAAATATTATTACTTAACTAAGTTAGCAGCTAAATGTACAGCTAAACGTATGGTTCCAGATTATATATCTGAAAAAATAATGAAAGAATATAAGAAAAATGAAAAAGGAGTTGGAGAATGTTATCCATGTATGGGATGTAGATCATTCTTAACTCCTGATAGATCAATGAGCTTAGGAAATATTTCTAAAGCTAAGAACTATGTTGAAGGTAAAGGTAAGTATTATGGTAGATTTAACCAAGGTGTTGTAACTATTAACTTACCTGATATAGCTTTGACTTCTGGAAAAGATATGGATATTTTCTGGAAAGTATTTGATGAAAGAATGGAACTATGCCATAGAGCTTTACAAATAAGACATAAAAGATTGTCTAAAGTAACTTCTGATGTTGCACCAATTTTATGGCAACATGGAGCACTTGCAAGACTTGAAAAGGGTGAAAGTATTCATGAACTACTTCATCATGGTTATTCAACAATTTCACTAGGTTATGCAGGACTATATGAATGTGTTAAATACATGACAGGTCATTCTCATACTGATAACGGTAAAGGTAAAGAGTTTGGTTTAGAGGTAATGCAAAAACTAAATGATTATTGTGCTAAATGGAAAGCAGAAGAAGATATAGATTATTCAGTTTATGGAACTCCTATTGAATCAACTACTTATAAATTTGCTAAATGCTTAAGAGATAGATTTGGTAAGATTAAAGGGATTACTGATAGAGATTACATTACTAACTCATATCACGTACCAGTATTTGAAGAAATAGATGCATTTACTAAATTAAGATTAGAAAGTGAATTCCAAAAACTTTCTCCAGGTGGTGCTATTTCATATATTGAAACTCCAAACTTAGAAAACAACTTAGAAACTGTAATGGAAGTTATTAAATTTATTTATGATAATATCATGTATGCAGAATTAAATACTAAATCAGATTATTGTCAAGAATGTGGATATACTGGTGAAATATTAATTGATGATGATATGGAATGGTATTGTCCAAATTGTGGTAATAGAGATCACAATAAACTTAATGTAGCAAGAAGAACATGTGGATATATAGGATCTAATTTCTGGAATAAAGGTAGAACTCAAGAAATAAAAGAAAGAGTTATCCATATAGATAATAAAGATGAAGAATAATGAGATATAATAAAATTAGAAAAATGGATATTTCTAATGGACCAGGGGTAAGAGTATCAATATTTTTCCAAGGATGTCCCTTTCATTGTGATGAATGCTTTAATCCTGAAACATGGGACTTTGCCTGTGGAAAAGAGTTTACAGATGAAACAATTGATAGAGTATTAGAACTATGTTCAAAGGATTATATAGTTGGTTTATCTATGCTAGGTGGAGAACCTATGCATGAAACTAACTTACCAGGTTCAACTAAACTAGCAAAAGCTTTTAAAGAGAAATTTCCTGAAAAATCATTATGGTCTTGGACAGGTTTTACTTATGAAGGAATAAAAGATAATGAAATATTTAATTATATAGATGTTCTTGTAGATGGACAATTTAAAAAAGAGTTATTTAATCCTACCTTACATTGGAAAGGGTCTTCAAATCAAAGAGTAATTGATATTAAGAAGACAAGAGAAAAAGGAAAAATAGTTCTTTTTGAAGATGAAGAATATTAAAGATAAGCTAAGCTTATCTTTTTTATTAACTAAACAGAAATTTTATCGTCTTTTACTAGGTGTAAATTGCAAAATAATTTAAGTAAAATTAACTTAATGGTGGTGATGCATTTGACTACGGTAAAAGAGTACATAATTCAAGAAATCTTTTGTATAAATTTGAAATGGTATAGATTTAACTTAGGGCTATCACAAGAACAATTAGCGGAACTATCAAATACAACACCAAAATATATAAGTGATTTAGAAAGAGGAAAATTTTGTCCTAGTTTTACTAAATTACAAGATATCGCAAAAGCATTTAATATTGAACCATTTGAATTATTAAAACCAGATCACGTAAATGAAAAGATAAAGTCAAAAAGAATAGATGAAAAGAGATAAGTATTGAATAATACTTATCTTTTTGTTATAATTAAAGCAAGATATGGAGGAAAAATATGGAAAATAATGAAACAAATCCACTAGTAATTGAAATGACTGATGAAAATGGAATTAAAGTAAAGGTTGAAATAGTAAGTAGATTTGAAGATGGCGGAAAACAATATGTTATCGCAAACGATTTATCAAACGATACTGATTCATATATTTTAGAATTAAAATCAACTGAAGAGGGAGATATGTTAGTATCAATAGATAATGAAGATGAATTTAATAGATTATGCAAATTAGTTGAAAATGCAGAAGTAGAACAACCAAAAGAATAATTACTTATAAGTAGTTATTTTTTTTTACTTGTGATATACTTTAAGTATAGGAATGGTACTTATGAAACAAAAAAATAATATTGTTGCTTTTATGATAATTTTATTATTATGTTTTACAATATTCTTATTATTGGTTAACGAAGAATATAATAGAGAACCGATAATAAGAAGTTTTAAGTATGCTAATAAATTCAATGAGAATAAAACAAGAAAAGTTACTTTAAATATACAAAGATTTAATTCTAATGATATATATTGTCAATTTGAAGATGATGAAGTTTCTAGTAATTGGATTAAAGTTAAAAATGATAAGTGTTCATATGATGTAAAAACATATAAATATAGAATTAATTTAAAATATAATGATAATAAATTAGTATCTTATAATCAAAAATTTAAAATAGATGGAATAGCGGGAATAATTATAAATAATAAAAAGAAATATATGGCAGTAGGAGAATCATTTAATATTGATGCTAAACCTGATTATGTAGGAGAGGTAGACACTAAAATGACTTACAAATCTAGTAATCCTGATATTATTTCAATAGATGAAAATGGTACTATTACTTCTCATGGAGAAGGTACATCTAAAATAACTGTATATACTTCAAATAAAATGGAAAAAAGTTTTGAAATAACAAGTACAGGTCTAATAAGAGTTCCAACACTTGATAATGCTAAACCAATTGTACCTTGCAATGCACATAGTTCTGATCAAGTTAATATGCTTGATGATATACTTGCAAGTAGAATAGAAGAAGCAGGACCTGGTACAAGAGCAGCAGTTGCGGTTGCGGCTAGATTCCTAACATTAGAATTTCCATATAAAGTTCCATATTTTTATGAAAATGGAAGACTTACTGGTAATGGTGTTGAAGGAGAAGGAAGATACTATAAAAAAGGATTATATTTAGGAGTAGATAAACAAAATCAAATAAAGACTAGAATGGCAGGTCCAGCAGCTTGGGGATGTTCTTTATTAAATTATGAAGATGATGGATATAGAAAACCACATGAATATTATGCTAACGGATTGGATTGTAGTGGTTATGTAACTTGGGTTTTAGTTCAAGCTGGTCTAGATTTAGGTGATATAGGCGCAGGAGCTTCTTATGAAAGAGATTATACTGATATAGGAGAACTAAGATATAATTCATTTGAATTATTACACTCAGGACAAGTAAAAGTAGGAGACTTAATAGGATGGGATGGACATATCGCAATAATAGGAGCGATGTCTGATACTAAAATATATGTTACAGAAAGTTTACTTCCTGGAGTAATAATGGATGAGTATGATTATTCTTATCCTGGAAGTAATTTCTATAGTAGATATGATTATATAATAGATATGACAAATAATTATAAAGGCGATGGAAATCTAAAAAATATGTGGTAAATTGTAAAAAAAAGTCATTTTATACAAAATACATTGTAAAATGATTTTTTTTTATTTATAATTATTTATAGAGGGTGATATAAATGGATGATTACAAAGTAACTACAAGATGTGAAGAAGATACAATTAGAATAGCGGAAAACATAGAAGCAGAAAAATTTCCTGGAATGGTAATTTGTCTTAATGGAGAACTTGGTTCAGGTAAAACAGTATTTACAAAAGGTTTTGCGGCAGCATGTGGAATAGAAGAAACTATTACTAGTCCTACATTTAATATTATTAAAGAGTATCCAAATGGAGAATTACCTCTTTATCATATGGATGTTTATAGATTAGAAGAAACTCCTGAATCAACTGGTTTACTAGATTATTTTGATAAAGATGGTGTAGTAATAATTGAATGGGCTAATATGATTGAGGACTATCTACCAGAAGAAAGATTAGATGTATTCTTTAAAGTATTAGAAGAAGATAAAAGAGTAATTAAATTTGTACCACATGGACAAAAATATGAAGATATATGCGAGGATGCTTTATGATCTCGCTTTTTTTAGATACAAGTTCAAAAAAATTAGTAGTTATTCTTGTTAAAGATAATGAAATATTATCTAAAAAAGAATTAGAATCTATTAATGATCATGCTTCTCATTTAGTTCCTTTTATAGATGAAGTTCTAAAAGAAAATAGTATGACTACTAAAGATATAAATAAGATATTTATAGTTAATGGACCTGGTTCATTCACAGGTACTAGAATAGGTGTTACTGTAGGTAAAACATTAGCGTTCTCAAATAATATAAATGTTATTCCTGTATCATCTTTAAAACAATATATATTCTCTAAAGAAGTATATGATTATTATGTATCTATAATTAATGATAAGAATAATAGATTATATTATGGAATATATGATAAAGATTATAATGATATTATTATAGATAAATATTCAACTAAAGATATATTTGATAAAGATATAAGTAAACTAGAAGGAAATATCTTAACAATTGATGAAAATAATCAAGAGTTAGATATATTAAAACTTATAGATTATTACAAAGATAAAGAAATAAATGCTCATGAATTAAAACCAAACTATTTAAAAAAGATAGATGCGGAAAGTATGTTATGATAGAAGAAATAAAAGATATTAAATTAATAGAAAATTTATTTAAAGAGTATAAAGAAAAGTATAATCCTATCATAAACGATTATACTTTTATTCTTTCCTATAAAGAAAATGATAAATATGTTGGTTTTTTAATATATCAATTATTATATGAAGCATGTGAAATAATTGATATCTTTGTATTAGATGAATATAGAAATAAAGGAATAGGTAAAGCATTAATAAATAAAATGCTTGAAAATAAACAAATAGAAAAAGTTACTCTAGAAGTAAAAAAAGATAACAAAAAGGCTATTATGTTGTATAATAGTCTAGGTTTTAAACCTGTTTCTATAAGAAAGGGTTATTATGAAGGCGTTGATGCCATTTTAATGCTCAAGGAAGTGAAATAATGAAATATATTATATTTGATTTTGGAAAAGTATTAGGTTATCCTAAAACAGGAGCGTGGTTTATTACACCTAAGTTCTTAGAATTAGTTCAAGATATTGATACAAATATATTAAAAGAATCATTATCTAAGAATAAGAGTTTAGTTAAAGATAATCTTCCTATAAAAAACTTAGATGAAGAATATAATATGTTTTTAAGATTTTATTCTAATGTATTAGAGGATTTAGGTTTAGAAAAAGAATTATCTAAAGAAATTGCGTACGATAAAGTATATAATAATTCTGAATATGAATTATATGATGATGTAATAGATACTTTAACTAGTTTAAAAGAAAGATATACTTTGTTAATGCTTACAGATAATTTTCCAAGCATAATTAATTATCTAAAACACGCTGGAATATATGAATTATTTGATAAAGTATATGTTTCTTCAATATGTGAAACTTCTAAAAAAGAAGATAAATTTTATGACATGGTCATAGATGATTATGACATAAAAACAGATGAAGCATTATTTATAGATGATTTTGAAAATAACCTAGATTTAGGTCATGAAAAAGGATTTAAAACTATTATGTTAGATAGAGAAGATAAAAAAGAATCTAAATATAAAAGAATAAATAACTTAGATGAATTGGAAGTGTAAAAATGAATGATGTATATATTTTAGGTATTGAATCATCTTGTGATGAAACAAGTATTTCAATAGTTAAAAATGGTAAAGAAGAAATAGTTACTACAACATTATCTCAAATAGATATACATAAAAAATTTGGTGGAGTTGTTCCAGAGATTGCATCTCGTTCACATGCAGAATGTATAACTATTGTTATTGAAGATTGTTTAAGTAAAGCAAATATGAAGATGGAAGATATAACTGCAATAGCGGTTACTTATGGACCAGGGCTTGCAGGTTCATTACTTGTAGGTGTAGAAGCTGCTAAAACACTTGCTCTTTGTTATAATAAACCATTAATTGGTGTTAATCATATGGCAGGTCATATATACGCGAATAATTTAGTTGATACTATGGATTTTCCACTTATTTGTTTAGTAATCTCTGGTGGTCATACTGAAATAATTTATATGGATGAAGATCTATCATTTAAGAAAATAGGTTCAACAATAGATGATTCAGTAGGTGAAGCTTTTGATAAGGTAGCAAGAGTTATAGATGTACCATATCCAGGAGGACCTGTAATAGATAAATTATCTAAAATAGGTAAAGATACTTATGAATTACCACTTCCTATGGATGATGACTCATATAACTTTAGTTTTTCAGGTATTAAGTCAGCAGTTATTAACCTTGTTCATAACGAAAAACAAAGAGGTAATGAAATAAGAAAAGAAGATTTAGCAACATCTTTTGAAAATATAGTTGTTAAGACATTAACTAAGAAGACTATGAGAGCAATAGATGAATATAAAGTAAAAGAACTATTAATCGCAGGAGGAGTATCTGCCAATTCAGGTATAAGAGAAGCTTTTGATAGATTATGTAAAGAAAAAGGAATAAAATTAGTTGTGCCTAATCTATCATATTGTACAGATAATGGTGCCATGATCGCAGCCGCAGGTTACTATTATTATAAAAAAGGATTATTTAGTGATTACTCACTAAAGATTAATCCGTCATTAGATTTATAAATATAAAAGTAGTTTTTACTACTTTTTTTTGTTATAATTTTATCTAGGAAGTGATTTATGTGAAGTATGATGTTTTAATTATAGATGATGAAAAAGAACTTGCAGATAATACTTGTGATTATTTAAATATGTTTGATGTTAAGACTTATGTTTGTTACTCAAAAGAAGAATATAATGAATTCTTTAAAGAAAATAATGCATTTTTAATACTACTTGATATTAATTTAAAAGATGGATCAGGTTTTGATATATGTAAGGAAATAAGAAAAGATAAAGATATACCAATACTATTTATATCTGCTAGAAATACTGATGATGATAAGATTATCGCACTTACTATTGGTGGGGATGATTATATTGAAAAACCATATTCACTTGGAGTGTTACTTGCGAAAGTAAAAGCTACTTTAAAAAGATTTGGTAAATCCGATAATTCTGTTTATGATGATGGAAATCTAAGAGTAGATTATATTAATAAAGAAGTGTTTGTTAAAGGAAAAGAAGCAAAACTTACTTCTATAGAGTTTAAATTATTAACATACTTAATAGATAATAAGAATAGATTAGTTTCTAAAGATGAAATATTTGATAATGTATGGAATGATAAATTTACATTAGATGGTACATTAAATGTTCATATAAGAAAAATAAGAGAACAAATAGAAGAAGATCCTAATAATCCAAAGTATATAACTACTGTTTGGAAAGAAGGATATAGATTTGATGGTGAATAGAGTATGAAAAAGAGAATTTTATTTATTATAGTATTTATTACTATTTTAATAGAAATGTTTGTAACATTATACTTTTTAAATTCTAAATCATATTTTAAAAATGATACAGTTGAATTAAATGATTTAGCGAAGACTATAGAGATTAATTATCCAAATAGTGATGAGTATCCTAAATCATATAAATATGCAATACTTGATGATTTAGGTAATGTTAAATATAAGACTGATAGCAAATTATCTGATTCATTAAATGAAGCTTATAGAAATAAAGATACTATAATAGATTTAAATATTAATAATAAAGTATATAAATTAATTGTAGATAATGATTTAAATCAAGTTATTAAGAAAGATAGAACTATATATTTGAATTTAATAATTTCTATCTCTATTATTCAATTAATATCATTTATAGTTTATTATATTTTTAATTATATATATATAATAAGACCGTTTAAAAAGATGGAAAGTTTCGCAACTAGAATATCCTCAGGTAACTTAGATATACCTCTTAAAATGGATAAAAATAATAATTTTGGTGCGTTTACTGAAAGTTTTGATATTATGAGACATGAAATAAAAACTGCGAGAAAAAGAGAAAAAGAAGCGATTGAAGCTAAAAAAGAATTAGTCGCAAAACTATCTCATGATATTAAATCTCCAATCGCATCTATCAAATCATCTTCTGAATTAGGATTGGAATTAGCAAAAGATGAAAAAATGATTAAGCAATTTAAAAATATTGATCAAAAGTCTGATCAAATAAATACACTTATTACTAATTTATTTAATTCTACTTTAGAAGAGATGGAAAAACTAGAAATTAATCCGACTAAAATAAATAGTAATATTGTTAAAGAATTAATTATTAATTCAGATTATCAAAATAAATCTAATAAATTTACTGTGGATAAATGTGATGTTTATGCAGATTTACTTAGATTACAACAAGTATTTGACAATATATTCTTTAATTCTTATAAGTATGCAGATACTAATATAGAAGTTAAGACTAAAATAGAAGAAGATTATTTAGTTATTAGTATTAAGGATTTTGGAGATACTGTTAAAGATGAAGAAATGCCTTTATTACTAGAGAAGTTTAAAAGAGGTTCTAATACTAATAATAAAGATGGAGTTGGACTTGGTTTATATATTTCTAAAGAATTTATGAAACAAATGAATGGAGATTTAGAAATAGAGAATGATAATCCAGGTTTTGTAGTAATAATAAAATTAAGAATTATTTAAGGATTTCTTAAAGTTATTTAAGAAATTCTTTTATATAATGGAGTTGTATTTGGAGGGATAGTATGGAAAAAAATACAATAATTAAAACACATAAATTATGTAAATCATTTTCAAATAATGGAAATATGCAACATATATTAAAAAATATTGATTTAGATATATATGAAGGTGATTTTACAGTAATTATGGGACCATCTGGTGCCGGTAAATCAACTTTATTATATGCTTTATCTGGGATGGATAAACCAACTCTAGGTAAGATAGTATTTAATGAAAAAGAAATAACTAAAATGAATATAGACGAACTAGCAGTATTTAGAAGAAGAAACTGTGGATTTGTATTCCAACAAAATTATTTAATTGATTCAATGAGTGTCTTAGATAATGTTTTAGTTTCAGGTTTATTAGTTAGTAGAAAAAGAAAAGAAATAACTAAAAACGCAAAAGAAATATTAAAGAAAATTGATATAGAGAGTAAGCTATGGAATAAATTTCCATCACAATTATCTGGTGGAGAAGCTCAAAGAGTAGGTATAGCAAGGGCTTTAATTAATAATCCTAAAGTAGTATTTGCTGATGAACCAACTGGAGCTTTAAATTCCAAAACTGGTAAAGATGTACTTGATACATTAACTGAATTTAATAATCTAGGACAATCTATAGTAATGGTTACTCACGATATTAAGAGTGCAAGAAGAGGTAATAGAATTATATATATTAAAGATGGTGAAGTTGCTGGTATTTGTGATTTAGGTAAATATGTACCTGATGATAAAGCTAGACATAAAAAAATATCTGATTTCTTAGTTACAATGGGGTGGTAATATGAAGAGTTTATTACTAGCAAAGTCTAACTTAAGAAAAAACAGAGGGTTATCTATTGCGATTTCTTTATTAATAATAATAAGTACTATGTTTATATGTGTTTCAAGTTTATTAATTCTTGATTATCAAAAAAATTCATATAAAGTAGCAGAAAGTCTAAATACATCACAAATAGACTTATTTTCAAGAAGTGATAAAAAAGATATAGATGAAGAATATATAAGAAGTATATTGCCAGATTCAGTAACTGAATATGAATATATTGAAGATATAAAGGTTCAAATACCTATAGAGTTTAGTGGTGGAGAAGTTACTCCAATAGTATCAGTTATTAATAAAGATCATTTAAATAGAAATTTATCTAAAATTGAAATATTAGAAGAAGATAAATCTATTAAAGAAAACTATATTTATGTACCATATCATATTCATACTGGTGGTGGATTAAATATAGGAGATACTTATAAATTAAAGTTCCCATCTAGAACTTATAAGTTTAAAATAAAAGGATATATAAATACTATCTATGCTGGATCAAATAATATGAATAGATATGAAATGCTTGTTAGTGATGAAGATTATGACATGATTTTAAATGATAATCCTAATTTAAAAGCATTTGATACTTATATTAATTTTAAAGATGGAATAAAATCAAAAAAAGAATCAAATAAACTAATTAGTAAAATATTCACTGAAAAAGGTGTAGAAACAGAAAGTTATGATTTAGATTTAACACTTGAATCTAGAACATTTATATCTAGTATATTCTTTGTGTCATTCTTATTAACCTCAGTAATTATCATACTTGTTGTTATATTAATGATATCAAATAATATATCTAATTATATTAGAGAAAATATAAAAACACTTGGTGCCTTAAAAGCAATTGGTTATACAAGTAAAAATATTAAAAGATCATTAATAATTCAATTTAGCTTATTAACTGTTATTGGTTTAGTTATAGGAGTATTAAGTGGATATTTATTTATGCCTATAATAACAGATATGTTAGTGGCACAATCTGGTATTCCTTATAAGTTATCGTTTAATCTTATTTCAACTATAATACCAATTATTTCTATGCCAATATTAGTATTTATAATAGTATTATTATCAGTACGAAAAATAAATAAATTAGATCCAATAATTGCGCTAAGAGATGGAATTGAAACTCATAGTTTTAAAAAGAATCATATTCCATTATCTAAATCTAAATTACCATTAAACATGAGTATTTCTTTAAAGAATATGTATAAAAATGGAAAACAAAATATAGTAACATTTATAACAGTATTATTCTTATGTTTCTTAATGGTAATTGCGATGGCAATGTATCAAAACTTTAGTAGAAAACCAAAATTAGATTTATTAACATTTGAAATAGTGGATGGAATTATAATGGTAGATAAAGATATTAGACCTGAATTTGTTAAAGATCTTAAAAAGGATAAAGATATAGAAAGCTTTAAATATTTAAATATGTATCAAACATTAGATAAAGATTATGCTAAATTTGAAACATATATTATGAATAATCCAAAGTTATTAAATAATAAAGATAATTGTTATGAAGGAAGATATCCTAAACATGATAATGAAATTGCTATTTCAGGTAAATATGCTAAAGAAAATAATTATAAAATTGGAGATAAAAAAGAGTTTAGAGTAGGTGAAAATAAGTATTCATTCTTAATCACAGGATTTATTCAATCTACAAATAATGATAGTAAAGAAATATTAATACTAAAATCAGGTATGGACCATTTAGTTGATACTGATGAATTAAATCCTATGTATTATTTTGATTCTAAAATAAAAGCAAGTAAAGTTATAGATAAGTATAAAGATAAATATGGAGATAAGGTTTTAACAACAATGGACTTTGAAGAATTAATAGAAGGTCAAATGGATACATTTATTAATGTTGCGAATCTTATGGTAGTTGTTATATCTATAATAACTGGAGCAATTATATTATTAGTATTATACTTATTAATGAAGACTCTTATTTATGAAAGAAGATTTGAATATGGTATATTAAAAGCATTAGGATTTAGATCAAGAGATTTAATTATTCAAAATGTATTATCATTTATGCCTACAATTATAATCGCAACAATAATAGGAACAATTATTTCTTATTTTGCAACTAATCCATATATCGGATTAATGATGAGACCATTTGGTATTATGAAATGTATTATGGTTCTTCCAATTGATTTATTAATAATAACAGTTTTATTTATAATTGGAGTATCATTAATTGCATCTATACTAATGTCATTAAAGATAAGAAAAATAGAACCAAATGATTTGTTAAATGGTGAATAAAAACTGAGTAATACTTAGTTTTTATGTTATAATAAAAGAGAAAGGTAATTATGAAAAAATATGATAGAGAAGTTATTTGAATTACAAGATACTAAATATAGAGAAGTACAAGTTAAAACTATAACTAATATAGATCCAAATTCTATAATAGGAGTAAGAACACCTGATCTTAGAAAACTAGCTAAAGAATTATATAAGAGTAATAATTATAAAGATTTTATAGAAGATTTACCTCATAAGTATTTTGAAGAAAATCAACTTCATGCTTTTATAATATTTGAGACAAAAGACTATGATGAATGTATAAATCTATTAAATAAATTTTTACCATATATTGATAACTGGGCAACTTGTGATCAAGGAACATCTAAATTATTTAAAAATCATACTGATGAACTATTAAAAGAGATAAAAGTATGGATAAAATCAAAAGAAACTTACACAATTAGATTTGGTATTAACTCACTAATGAGATATTATTTAGATGATAAGTTTAAACCTGAATATTTAGAAATGGTATCTAAAATACGATCAGATGAATATTATGTTAATATGATGATTGCTTGGTATTTTGCAACTGCACTTGCAAAACAATATGATACAGCAATTAAATATATAGAGAACAAAAAATTAGATAAGTGGACTCATAATAAAACTATACAAAAAGCAATTGAAAGTTATAGAATAACTAATGAACAAAAAGAATACTTAAGAAGTTTAAAAGAAATATAAAAGGAGTGATAATATGTTTGATAAAGATGATAAGAAAAAAGATAATCAAGAATTTGGTATGTTTAATTTTATGAATGACGAAAGCAATAAAGATAATGAAGATAATAATGAATTAACAGATTGGCAACAAGAAGAAATAAAAAAAGGAAATTATGATCCATGGGATTTTGAAGAAGATGATGTGGATGATGATAGTTTCTATTCAGAGGATGATAATTAAGAGGTAATTATGACATTTGAAAGAGATACAAAAGAAAACTTAAAATATTTATTACCAATTAGATCTATTATGTTTATTATAATATTTGTAGTTGGTTCTTATATTACTAAAAAGAGTTTAAATGATATAACTAATTGGTGGAGTATAGTTGCGACTATAGTAAATGTAATTACTATACTAGTATTATTATTTGTTGCTAAAAGAATAGGTAGTAGTTATAAAGAATTAATTAATTACGAAAAAGGAAAAACTAAAATTAAAGAAGTAATAATTATTACTTTAATTGTATTAGTATTTGCATCTATTGGTATGAACGTAGCAGGACTTATCTGTTATAAAGTTATACCTTATATGGCTCCTATGATGGCTGCGCCAGTACCTCTAATACTTGCGATTATTAACTTTATACTTTTACCGTTAACAGTAGCGTTCGCAGAAGATGGATTATATTTAGGATGTGGTGTTAATAGTTTTAAGAATAAGTATTTAGCTATACTTGTACCAGCATTCTTCTATGCTCTTCAACATAGTTTTATACCAGTTTTATTTGATTTTAAATATATTATATATAGGTTTTTATGTTTCTTACCATTAACAATTATATTTTGTATATATTATTATAAAAAGAAGAATCCGGTTCCAATTATGATAGGGCATGCAATAGTAGAAATAGCAAGTGTTGTTTTAATATTAGTTACTTCTATTAGCCCAGAACTTTATCAAAGTTGGTTGTAAAAAGTAGACAAATGTCTATTTTTTTATAAAAAGATGTTGACAAGTACACTTTGCATATGGTAATATATATTTGACAAGGAAACTTGGCAAGGAGGATTATATGAAAAAAGAAGAAATTTTAGAAAAAGCAAGAAAGGAAAATAAGAATAAGGACTATGCTTTAATAGAAGAAGAGAATAAAGCTTCTAAGATTGCAGGAATTGCAATAATAATATTATCAACAGTTTATTTCGTATCAGGAATAATGATAACTGGTAAAACTAATTATGGTTGGTATTCTATTTTAGCTCTTTACTGTGCAGTAATTTATGGACTAAGAGGAATTAAGTCACGTAGAAAGTTAGATATATTCTGTGGAATAATATGGACAATCGCAGGTATCTTAATGATTTATTATTATTTTAAAGAATTAATTAGTAGTTCAACTATTTTGTAGGTGATTATATGAAGAATGAATTAGTTTTAAAAAACAAATTAAAAGAAGTAAGATCAGAAAAGAAATTATCACAACAAGAACTTGCAGATATGGTTGGAGTTTCTAGAAATACAATTAGTTCACTTGAAACAGGTCAATATGAACCTACTGCAAAACTTGCATACATTTTATGTATAGCGCTTGATATGAAATTTGAAGAATTATTCTATTTTTAAAAAGGAGTATTATATGATAGAAATAAAAAATGTAACAAAAAAATATGGAAATAAAAAAGCAGTTAATAATGTTTCATTTACAGTAAATGATGGAGATATATTCGCATTTATTGGACATAATGGAGCAGGTAAAACAACTTTGATTAAATCAATTGTAGGAATACATGATTTTGATGAAGGTGATATTTTAATAGATGGAATGTCTATTAAAGAAAAACCAGTTGAATGTAAAAAAATAATGGCATATGTTCCAGATAATCCAGAAACATATGAACATATGAAAGCTATAGATTATATTAATTTTATATGTGATATGTATGAAACAGATAAAGAAACTAGAGAAAAGAATATAAGTAAATACGCTAAGATGTTTGAAATGGAAGATAAATTAAATGATACTATCGATAGTTTCTCTCATGGTATGAAACAAAAAGTAGTATTAATTAGTGCACTTGCTCATGATCCAAAAATACTTATAATGGATGAACCATTTGTAGGACTTGATCCAAAAGCAGTTTTTGATATTAAAGAAATATTAAATGAAATGGTAAAAGAAAATAAAATAGTTTTTTATTCAACACATATTTTAGATGTAGCAGAAAAACTATGTTCTAGAGTAGCAATTATTAAAAAGGGTGAACTTGTTAAGAGTGGAAGTATGAAAGAAATAAAAGGTGATAAATCTTTAGAAAACGTATTCATGGAATTAGAGGGTTAATATGAAAAAAATATTATCATTAATAAAAGCAAGTATGACAGAGGGAATGAATGTAATAAAGATGAGTGGTAAGAAAAAGAATAAATCTAATATTATTCTTCCTCTTATATTAACTTTATATTTAATGCTTGCAATAGGTTCTGGAACTGGAGTCATTTTTGATATTCTTTCTAAAGATGGAAAAACTCATCTATTATTAGTAATACTAGCTTTTTCAGTATCTCTTTTAACTTTTATAGAAGGTGTTTATAAAGCTGGACCTTTATTATTTAATTGTAAGGATGATGATTTATTATTATCACTTCCATTAACAAAGGGAACTATTATTTTTATTAGAATATTAAAATTCTATGTTTTTGAATTATTATATAATTCTCTATTCTTATTACCAATTATGATTTCTTATATTCCTTCTGGTAATGTAAGTGTTTCTTATTATGTAACAAGTATAATAATGTTATTATTACTTCCAGTTATTCCAATAGTATTATCATGTTTAATAGGTATGATAATGTCTAGTGTTTCTAGTAGATTTAAACATAAAAATATTGTGCAAACTGTTATAACTATGGCAGTATTACTTGTAGTATTCTATTTTTCATTTAATATTAAAAGCGCAGGTAATTATTTAGTTAGTAATATAGGTTCTTTAAGTGATAAAATCTCTAAATTTTATTATCCAGCTGGAATATATGGAAAACTAGTAAGTAATTTTAATGTAATGGATTTAATTATATTTATATTAATAAATCTAGGTATATTTGGAATAACAGTATTTATATTAAGTAAAACATATTTTAAGATTAATACTAGATTAAAAAGTGTTAGTTCTAATAAAAAGAGTGGTAATAAAGAAATTAGTTATAACAAGTCTTCTATTACTACATCTTTAATAAAAAAAGAATTAAAAACATTTATAAATACACCAGTATTTATTATTAATTCTGGATTTGCTTTAGTATTATTTTTAGCGTTAGTAGTTATACTAGTATTTAAATTAGATAGTTTAAGTGTACTTTTAGAAAAATCTAATTTTGAAATATCTTTATCAAAAGATATTATAATGAAAAATCTATCTATAGTTATATTAGTATTAATTATATTTACTTCTTTTATGACATCTATTACAAATTCAGTAATAAGTTTAGAAGGAAGAAATATTAATATACTTAAATCATTACCAGTTAAAGTAAAAACAATATTGATGTCAAAAGTATATGCATGTCTATTAATCACAACACCAGTTTTATTACTAGGAGATATAGTATTATTTATTAAATGTAAAACTAATATAATTGAGGCTTTATTATTAGTAATACTTTCTATATTAATGCCATTAGTGTCTCATTTTTTAGGAATAATTATAAACTTAAAATATCCTAAA
Organism: Bacilli bacterium; assembly: GCA_017627015.1. The sequence continues at coordinate 17,240 of JAGAHP010000043.1, read as the reverse complement.
TTAGATGCTGAAAACACTGCGGAAGTAGTTAAACAAAGTACTAGTTCATTTATCGCAGTAATGCTTGGTATGTTTATTCTTATGATGACAATAGGTATATCAATCGCTATGACTACAATGTTTCCTGCAGTAATAGTATTATTAATTTTAACAATTGTATTTGGACTAATAGATTTAATTTTATATTTAATATTAAAAACTGTTGGAGTAAAAAACTTTAATAAGTTATCTATATAAGGAGAATAATATGAATGAATTTATGAAAATAGCAAAAGATTTATCTGAAGAAAATTTAAGTACAGATGCAGGTGGTCCTTTTGGTGCGTGCATTGTTAAAGATGGAAAGATTATTGGTAAAGGAAATAATCATGTTCTTAAAAATAATGATCCTACTGCGCACGCTGAAATAGAAGCAATAAGGGATGCTTGTAAAAATATTAATACATATGACTTAAGTAATTGTGAATTATATACATCTTGCTATCCATGTCCTATGTGTTTATCTGCTATCATTTGGTCTAATATTAAAAAAGTATATTATGGTAATACTAAAGAAGACGCAGAAAATATAGGATTTAGAGATAATTTTATTTATGAATTTATTAAGAATAATAATTCTGATAAAAATATATTAGATTTAGAAAGTATGGATAGAGAAGAAACAATAAAAGTATTTGAAGAATACATGAATAAAGAAGCTAAAGAAATATATTAAAAAAGGTAATTAAATTACCTTTTTATTTTGTTTGAAATAAGTTCCATTAATAGATAAAGAATAATTGTTAATAGAATTAAAAGAGTAATACCAGTTAAAACTAGATTCATATTAAATATTTGTGAACCATAATTAATTAAATATCCTATACCTTGTTTAGATACTAAAAATTCACCCATAATAACTCCTACAAAACACATACTTATATTCACTTTAAATGAGTCTATTATAAAGTTTAAATTGCTTGGTAAGACAACTCTAAAGAATATATCTTTTTTAGTACCACCCATAGTCTTAATTATCTTAATCATATTCTGATCAGTACTATTAAAATAAGAAACCATATTTAATATACTTATAATACTTGAAATAAGTAAAGCCATTATTATTATAGAGTTTGTGTTCGCACCAAACAGAATTATGATTAAAGGTCCTAGTGCTACCTTAGGTAAACTATTAATAATAGTTAGATACGGGTCAAGGATTAAACTTAGTTTTTTATTAAACCAAAGTATACTTGATATAATAAAACCTATAATATTACCTAGTATAAAACTAATAATTATTTCTTGTAGAGTAGTTAGTACATGTAATAGAATATTATCAGTGTTAATAATAGTATTTATTATTTTAGATGGAGAAGAGAACATAAAAGTATCTATTACTTTTAATCTAGAAAGTATTTCCCACAAGAATAAGAATATAACAAGTATCAATATTCTAGAAATAGTAATAAATAGTTTATCTTTTTTCATTCTTTTTAAATATATTTTTCTTTCTTTACTAATCATTTAGATCTCTCCATATTCTAGTATAGTATTCCATAAATTCTTTACTTGTTCTATTTTTAATAATGTCATCATTAAAATCATAATCTATTTTATATATAGCTTTTATACTTGATGGAGTATTCGATAGAACAATTACTTTATTAGACATATTAATGGCTTCAGATATATCATGAGTAACCATTATTAATGTCTTTTTTTCATTCTTTATTATATTTTTAATATCTTTAGATATATTTAATCTTGTTTGATAATCTAGCGCGGAGAACGGTTCATCAAGTAGTAATATATCTGGATTTAACGCAAGTGTTCTAATAAGCGCCGCTCTTTGTCTTTGTCCTCCTGATAAATCATCTGGATAAGAATATATATAGTCTTCTAATCCATATTTAATTAATAAATCTTTAACTCTTTTTATATTATCTTTGCTGCATTTCTTATTTATCTTAAGACCTAATAAACAATTATCTAATATAGTTAAATAGGGCATTAAATAATCTTTTTGAAGCATATAACCAATAGTTATATCATCTTTTATAATTTTACCTTTATAATCTTCTAAACCTGCGATTATAGATAATAGAGTAGATTTACCTGCGCCAGAAGGACCTACTATAGATATAAAGTCTCCTTCATTAACTTTAAAATTTATATTATGTAAAACAATTATTTCTTTTTCTATAGTTTGGTAGTTTTTATATAGATCTTTTATTTCTAATATAGTATTCATCTTATTTAGAAAAACTAGTATCTACTAATTTTTTATATGGAACTTTTTTCTTTATAATACCTGCTTCTATAACTATATCTTGCATATGATCAAAATCTTTTTTCGTTAAATTAGTATTTTTCATCCATGCATCATTATCTTTATATCTTTTAATCATTTTTTCTAAATCATTAATAGTCATATCTGGAAAGAATTCTACTAGCTCTTTCGCTAATTTTTCATTATCTGTTTTATGAACATAATCTAGTCCTTTATTAATTGCGTTTGTAAAACTTTTAATAGTTTCTGGATTCTTTTTAATATAACTTTTTAAAGCATTATAACTAGTATATGGAACAGAACCACCATATTCACCAACATAACCAACTACATATCCTTTACCTTGTTTTTCTACCATAGTTGCGTTTGGCTCAAATAGAGTAACATAATCTCCTGTTCCAGATATAAAAGCTGATGCCATAGATGCGAACTCTACACTTGTATCAATTGTTAAATCTTTTAAATCAATATTATTTTCTTTTAGAGTATATTCTAGTGTCATTTCAGGCATGCCACCTTTTCTTCCACCAATAATATATTTACCTTTTAAGTTTTCTAGTTTAAAATCTTTTTCTTTTTTTCTAGAAACAATAAAAGACCCATCTCTTTTAGTTAGGGCTGCAAAATTAACTAGATAATCTTTTTTACCACTATTATAAACATAGATAGATTGTTCACTTCCACAAAAACCAATTTCAACATCTTTAGACATAACTGCTGCCGCTACTTTATCTGCGCCTGGAGTAAGTACTATTTCTACATTTAGTCCTTCATCTTTAAAGTATCCTTTTTTTACTGCGATATATTGAGGAGCATAAAAAATAGAATGCGCAACTTCTGCGACCTTTACATTTTTTAAATTATCTTTCTTAGTTTTAGTAATATCATTATTAACAAATATAATACCAACTACCGCAAATAAAAATAGAACAATTCCTAAAATAATCTTCTTCATTTTTTTTCATCTTCCTTTCAAAGTATTATATGAAAAAGATATTATTTATGATACAATTAAATTGGTGATAGAAATGATAGACAATTTAAATGAAAGACAACTTGAAGCCGTAACTAATTTGGATGGACCTATGCTTGTTTTAGCGGGCGCAGGTTCAGGTAAGACAAGAGTATTAACAACTAAAGTAGCGTATCTTTTAGATCAAAAAGATATATCTCCTAGAAATATTCTCGCTATCACTTTTACAAATAAAGCCGCAAAAGAAATGAAAGAAAGAATATTTAATTTAGTAGGTAGAGAAGCATTTTTAATACAGATATCTACTTTCCATTCTTTTGGTTTGAAACTATTAAAAGAAAACTATGAATTACTTGGTTATGATAGTAACTTTACTATAATAGATGCGGATGATTCACTTACTGTTATTAAAAAGATTATGAAAGAACAGGGAATTGATTCAAATAAGTATAATTATAGAGCTATAAGATCAAGTATATCTGATAATAAAAATGAAATGATATCAGTTAAAGAATTTGAAAAATTTGTATATACTGATTATGATAAAGTAGTATATGAAGTATATGATGAATATGAAAAATCGCTAAAAAGAAGTAATGCGATAGATTTTGATGATTTATTACTTTTACCTATAAAACTATTTAGCGAACATAAAGAAGTACTAGAAAAGTATCAAGAACAATATAAATATGTTTTTATAGATGAGTATCAAGATACAAATAAACCTCAGTACTTAATGAGTAAAATGATATCAGCTAAATATAAAAACATAACTGTTGTTGGTGATAATGACCAAGCTATATTTACTTGGAGAGGCGCAGATTATAAAAATATATTAAACTTTGAAAAAGATTATCCAGATGCGAAAGTAGTTATCTTAGATGAAAACTATAGATCAACTAAAACCATATTAAAAGCTGCGAATAACGTTATTAAGAATAATAAGATTCGTAAAGAAAAAAATTTATGGACTAATAATGAAGAAGGAACTTTAATAAAATACTATAAAGCATTTGATGAAAAAGATGAATCAGGATTTGTTGTTAAAGAGATTAAGAAACTTATTGAAGAAGGAATTAATCCTAATGAGATATGTGTTCTTTATAGAGCGAATGCACAATCAAGAAATGTTGAAGAAGCATTCTTACAAAGTAATATTTCATATAGAATAGTTGGTTCTTATGCATTCTATAATAGAAAAGAAATTAAAGACTTAATCGCATATTTAAAACTTGTTCATAATGAAAAAGATGATGTATCTCTTTTAAGAGTTATTAATTATCCTAAAAGAGGAATAGGTTCTAAATCTATAGAGAATTTAGGTATTATAGCTAGAAATGAAAACTCTTCTTTATATGAAGCAATAAAAGGTGGAAAAGAAGAAGAATTTAGAAAGATAATAGAATCTTTAAAGAAAGAAAAAGATAAGATGTCTTTAACTGATTTTGTAGATTTAGTATTAGATAAAACTGGTATTAGAGAAAGTTTAAAAAATGAACATACTTTAGAGGCTGATATAAGATTAGAAAACTTAGAAGAGTTTAAATCTATTACTAAAAATGTTGAAGAAGCAGATGGTATAGTTAATTTAGAAGATTTCTTAGATGAATTAAGTCTAGTATCAGATGCATCTGAAAATCAAAAAGAAGAAGAAGATAAAGTAACTTTAATGACTATGCATGCGGTTAAAGGACTAGAATTTGATTATGTATTTGTAGTAGGTGTAGAAGAAGGATTATTCCCACATATGAATTCTATGAATTCAGAAGAAGAAATGGAAGAAGAAAGAAGACTTGCTTACGTCGCAATTACTAGAGCTAGAAAGAAACTTTATATAATTAATTCTAGAAGTAGACTTCTTTATGGTAAAGTATCAAGTAATGTACCTAGTAGATTTATATCTGAAATAGGAGATGATTTACTAGATCAAGAAAAGAAAGAATCAATTTTTAATAAAAAAATAGTAAAGGAAGAAATGATTACAAATAACGATTTAAAACCAGGAGATCTTATTAAACATGATAAGTATGGTAATGGTGTAGTACTAAATATAGAAGGTAAAATCGCAACTATTTCATTTACTCAAAATGGAGTTAAAAAGTTATTAAAAGATCATAAAGCAATAAAGAAAGTGAGTGTGTAAAATGGAATTATTGATTATGGCTGCGGGAATGGGAAGCAGATTTGGTGGATTAAAACAAATAGAGCCAGTTGGACCAAATGGAGAATTTATTATAGATTATTCAATATATGATGCGAAAAAAGCTGGTTTTGATAAAGTAGTATTTATAATTAAAGAAGAAAATTATGATTTATTTAAAGAAACAATTGGTAAAAGAGTAGAGCCACATATGGCTGTAGATTATGTGTTTCAAAAGATGGAAGATATTCCAGAATTTGTAAATATACCTGAAACTAGAGTAAAACCATGGGGAACTGCTCAAGCAATATATGAAGCAAAAGATAAAATAACAGGACCTTTTCTTGTTATTAATGCAGATGATTTCTATGGAAGAGATTCATACTTTGTTGCTAGAGACTTTTTACAAAGCAATGAAAAAGATAAATATTCTACTATTGGATATAAAGCAAAGAATACTATGACTAGAAATGGATCTGTTAAAAGAGGAGTTATAAAAGCAAAAGATGGAAAGTTATTATCTATTACTGAAAGTAAATTAGAGTATGTAGGTGATAAAATAATGGCAAAAGCTTTAGAAGATGGAAAAGAGTTTGAAGTTGATAAAGAAGATTTAGTTTCAATGAATATGCTTACTTTTGATACATCTATTTTTCCATTTATTAGAAAGAGAATGGATATATTCTTTAAAGAAAATGAAAATAATTTAGAAACATGTGAATTTTTAATACCAACTGAAATGGAACACGCTATTGAAGAAGGTAAAGAAGTAAAAGTATTAGATACTAAAGCTAATTGGTATGGAATGACTTATAGAGAAGATTTAGAAGAAGTAAAAGAAGCAATTAATGATATGATAGAAAAAGGAGAATATCCATCTAACCTATGGAAAGATAGTAAAAAATACACTAAAAATATGCAAGAATAATGCATATTTTTTCTTTTATAAATATATAAAAAATAGTATAATATATATAGGTGATAATTATGAACATAGAAAAAAGAATGGATGAATTAATTAGTATAATTAACAAAGCTAGTTATGAGTATTATGTACTTGATACTCCTACTATTACAGACCAAGAGTATGATGATGCATATACTGAATTACAAAGATTAGAAAATAAATATCCAGAATTAAAAAGAGAAGATTCACCTACAAATAGAGTTGGTGGAGAAGCAATAGATAAATTTCAAAAAGTAACTCATAGAACACCTATGCTTTCTTTTGATGATATTTTTAATGAAGAAGAAATAATGCTTTTTGATGAGAGAATTAAAAAAACTGTAAATAAACCAGAATATACTTTAGAACCTAAAATGGATGGTTTATCAGGATCTTTAATATATGAAAATGGAGTATTAGTTAGAGCCGCTACTAGAGGAGATGGAGTAACTGGAGAAGATATTACTATTAATGTTAAAACTATAAAGTCAGTCCCTTTAAGACTTACTAAAGATATTAATGTTGAAGTACGTGGTGAAATATACATGAGTAAAAAGTCTTTTAATAAAGCAAATATTGAAAGACAAAAAAATAATGAAAAAGAATTTGCGAATCCTAGAAATGCTGCTGCTGGTTCAGTTAGACAATTAGATAGTAAGATAACTGCTAAAAGAGATTTAGATTTTATGGCATATTTTATTCCTAATCCTGAAGATTATGGAATAACTAAACAAGAAGATACTATTAAATTTTTAAAAGAACTTGGTTTTGTTACTAATATAAAATTAAATGGTCTTGCTAAAAACAGTAAAGACATAATAAACTATGTTCATGATCTAAATGAAAAAAGAGAAAGTTTACCATATGAAATAGATGGTGTTGTTATTAAAGTTGATAGCCTTGAAGATGAAAAGAAACTAGGTATGACATCAAGAGTACCTAGATGGGGTATAGCATATAAATTTCCTGCAGTAGAAGTATTAACTACTTTAAAAGAAATAAAGTTTACTGTAGGAAGAACAGGTAAAATAACACCTAATGCAATATTTAATCCAGTACACGTAGATGGATCACTTGTTAGTAAAGCAACTCTTCATAATGAAGATTACTGCATAGAAAAAGATGTAAGAGTAGGAGATACTATTTCTGTTAGAAAAGCTGGAGATGTAATTCCAGAAGTAGTAGAAGTAAAATTAGATAGAAGAAAAGAAGAAAGTGTTCCATTTAAGATGATAGATTCTTGTCCTATGTGCAATACTAAACTAATAAAAAAAGATGCGATGCATTTTTGTCCAAATGAAGATTGTCCATCTAGAAAAATAGAAGGATTAGAACACTTTGTATCTAGAGATGCAATGTATATTGATGGTTTTGGAGAAAGAATAATAGAAGATTTTTATAACATGGGATTTTTAACTAAAATAGAAGATTTCTATCATTTATATAAACATAAAGATGAATTAATGACTATGGAAGGCTTTGGAGAAAAAAGCGTTACTAATTTACTTGATGCCATTACTAATAGTAAGAATAATTCTCTTGAAAGATTAATATTTGGTTTAGGAATAAGACACGTTGGTAAAAAAACTGCTAAAATTCTTGCTAATTACTTTGGTGATATGGATAAGTTCATGAAAGCTGATTATGACTTATTAAGTAATATACCTGATATAGGAGATATAATTGCTAAATCAATAATAGATTATTTCTCTAAAGAAGATAATATTACATTAATAAATAATTTAAAGAATTTAAATGTAAATATGGAATACACTGGCACTAAAGTAGATAGATCAAATGATAAAATAAATGGTAAAACGTTTGTTATAACAGGAACGTTATCAGAATCTAGAGATCATTATAAAGAAAAATTAGAATCTTTAGGAGCAAACGTAACTGGTTCAGTTACTTCTAAAACAGATTATATTTTAGTAGGTGAAAACCCAGGATCTAAATATGACAAAGCAATTAGTTTAGGAATAACTATTCTTAATGAAGAAGATTATAATAAAATGATAAATGAATAAATTTATCATTTTTTTAATTTTGTATAAATTTAATGTATGTTCTTATATTAAAAACAATAATTAAATTATTTATTAACAATATATTAATTTTAGTTAAAAAGTACATTTAAAAAATAAAATTTACTCGTTTGCGAGTAATTTTTTTATGTGTTAGTATTCTTCCTTGAAGGAGGAAAAAATATGAAAAAAGCATTAAAATTAATCATAGTATTAATTGGCATTTTCGTAATAGGAATAAAAGGGGTAAAAGCAGAGACTGTAAATGTTACTCAGCAATTTGTTGATAATGTTTGGTCATTTCATTATAGAAATGGAGGTGTATGGACTTTTGGTAATTTACCATTTAACTACGCTAATGGAAACTTAGTATATTGTATTCAACCTGATGCTAGAATAACGACAAGTACTTATAATGTATATGGAGATTTTACTATGTCAGGATATAGTAATGATGTAAAAAGACAAATGGAATTAATATCTTATTATGGATATAAATATCCAGGGCATGAATCTTTAAAGTACTATATGGCTACTCAGGAATTAATGTGGTTATATTCACCAGATGAAAGTATTAAGTGGACTACAGGTAATACAGATGATACTCCTATGATAGATGTATCATACGAAAAAAATGAAATACAAAGATTAATTAGTACACATAATTTATTACCATCATTTTCTAATAGCGTTAATACATTAGAAGTAGGTAAAGATTTTGAATTAGTTGATACTAATAATACTTTAGAAAAATATGATGTAGTTGCGCCTTCTGAAGTTAATTATAGTATTAATGGTAATAAAATTACTTTTAATAGTAGTAATGTAGGCACATATACTATTTCATTTAACGCTAAACAAAATTATAATGGTACTACTTATATTTATGATGATTTTTCTACTAGAACTCAAACACTTGCATCTTTTGGTAAACCAGATTTAATTAATTTTACTATTACTTTAAATGTTAATCCACTTGGTAAAATAAATATCAATAAAACAGATGAAGAAAATAATGAATTAGATGGTGTTGAATTTGAAGTGTATGATGAAAAAGATAATCTTGTTGATACTTTAGTAAGTGAAAAAGGAAAAGCATCTAGTAAAGATTTATCTTTAGGTAAATATTATGTCATAGAAACAAAACCTTTATATGGCTTTGAAAAGGATGAAAAGAGATATGAAATTAATCTAGTAAAAAATGATCAGAATATTAATCTAGTAGAAGAAAAACTAGATATTGTTAATAAAAAGATTAAGTGTGAAATAACATATATAACTACTAGTGGAGAAGAAAATATTGATGCCAAGTTCAATATATATGATAAAGAAGGTAATTTAGTTTATTCTGGTGAAACTATTAATGGTAAGGCAAGTATTGAACTTCCATATGGTGAATACAAAATAAAAGAGATAGAAGTACCAAATGGATATAAACTAAATGAGGAAGAAATATCTTTTAGTGTTAATGATATTACATGTGCATCTACTTTAAAAGTAAATAATGAAAAAGTAATAATGCCAGTTACTAGTGCTGAAAATAATATAGCGTACCTTATAGTGGCATTGCTTGATTTAGGTGGATTTATCTTTGTTAAAAAGAATAGTTAAAAGTTTTATTATAGTTTCATTATTTATATTCTTTATTCCAGCTATAAAGGATATAAAAATAAAGGAAAGAGTAGATAATATTATTAATCAAAAAGAAAAAAGAATATATAGAGGTTTTATATATATACCTAGATTCGATTATAAGAATGTCATTAAGAAAGATAAAAGTGCATTAGATGAAAATCTAGTTGAAATGACTAATTTTAGTGATGAAATAGGTGAAAGTAATATAGTACTTGCGGGTCATAATAATAAATATGTTTTTAATAAGATTTATTATTTAGAAAAAGGTGATGAAATAATAATAAGTGACTTTAAAACTGATTATAAGTATACTGTTACTAAAACTAAATATATAGAGGTGGATAATTATGATGCATTAAATAATCCTAACTCACTAACTTTAATAACATGCACAAATAATAATCAAGAAAGATATATAGTAATCGCAAAGAGAGAGTAATCTCTCTTTTTCACATATTTTCCCATAATCTTTTCATACTATTAACAAAATGATTAGATATAATGAAGTTGTAAAAGGAGATGAAAAGTATGATCAAACGATCTATTCTTGCAGTGACAAGAAGAAAAACAAAAACAATTATATTTTTGGTATTCTTATTTGTAGTTGCTAGTCTTGTTCTATGCTCTATATCTATAAAGAACGCTACAAATAAATCTATGGAAAATGTAAAAAAATCACTTAGTTCAGAAGTAACATTATCACAAGATATGTCTAAACTAAGAGAGCAATTTGAAAAAAATAGACCAGAAGGTGGTCCTGAGAATTTTTCATTTGAAGATAGAAAGTCTAATTTAAGTGATATGCATGATAAGATGAATGAAAATTCTGCGAAAAAGAGTGATGTTGATAAAATATCAAGTATCAATTATGTAACAGATGTTAAATATACGGTTACAGTTTCAGGAGAAGAAGATGGATTTACTCTTTATGAAAATATTTCATCAAGTGAAGAAACAAATTCTGATAGACCTAATATGCCAAGTATGGGTAAAATGAATAATAATGGTTTAGACATAGAAGGTATTAATACATTTAAACTTCAAGATGGATATTCAACAGGTAATATAGAATTATCTGATGGAAAAGCATTTGAAGAAGAGGATGATGATAAAGTTATTATTTCTTATGAACTAGCGACTACTAATGATTTAAGTGTAGGAGATAAGATTAAAGTAAAAGATTCAGATGGAGAATCACATGAATTAGAAATAATAGGTATATATCAATATAAGACTGCTAGCGATCCAAGAACTAACTATAATAAAATATATATTAATATAAATACTGCAACTAAGTTTATGACTGATACTGAATATAATGATGGAAACTATAGTGTACAAGGAGTAACTTTCTATTTAGATAATCCAGATAATTCAGATAAGTTTATTAAAGAAGCTAATAAAAAAGTGACAGATTTAGAAGATAGAAATCTAGTACTTGATATAGATACAGAAACATATGAAAGAATGGTATCTAGTTTAGAAGGAGTTAATAAATTCTCTAGTATAGTATTAGGTGTTGTTATAATTGCGTCTATTGTAGTAATAAGTTTAATGGTAATTAATTCTATTAAGGATAGAAATTATGAAATAGGAGTATTACTATCATTTGGTGAAAAGAAAAGCAAAATAATAGGCCAATTTATAATTGAATTAGTTATAATCGCTACAGCGGGATTTATATTATCAATAGGTACTGCTAAAATAGCGAGTCAAAAACTTGCGGATGTAATTATTAAAAACCAAGAAACACAATCTGAAACTAATGAAAAATTCTCAAGAGGTGATAGAGGCTTTGGTATGATGCCAGGTGGTTCACCTATGGGAAATAGTAAAAACAAAGATGTTAAAGTAGTAGATGAAGTAAATGTAGATACAAGTGTTAAAGATATAATCATATTATTTGGATTAGGATATATCATAATAATAAGTTCAATGGTAATACCAAGTATAAAAATACTTAATACTGATCCAAAGAGTATACTAACAGGAAAGGAGTAGTTTTATGAATAAATTAGAAGTTAAAAACTTATCTCATTCTTATGTAGATGGAATGAAAAAGAAAAAAGTATTAAAAGATATAAATGTAACTTTTGAAAGTGGTAAGTTCTATGCAATACTAGGTGAATCTGGTTCAGGTAAAACTACTTTACTTTCTATAATGGCAGGTTTATTAAATAGAGAAGAAGGAGAAATATTATTTAATGGAGAAGATATCAAAAAGAAAGGTCTTAATAATTATAGATTAACAAAAGTAGGAATAATATTTCAAAATTATAATCTAATTCCATATATGACTGCAAAAGAAAATGTAGAAACTATAATGGATATTAGAAAGAATAAAGATAAGAATAAAATATATGATTATTTAAAACAAGTTGGAATAGATAAAGAAACCGCAGATAGAAATGTATTAAAATTATCTGGTGGAGAACAGCAAAGAGTTGCAATCGCAAGATGTTTATCATGTAATATACCTATAATACTCGCAGATGAGCCAACTGGTAATCTAGATGAAGAAAACGAAGAAAATATAATAAAAATATTTAATGAATTAAAGAAAGATAAAATAGTAATAGTAGTTACTCATTCATCTAGAATAGCTAAAAAAGCAGATATAGTATATGAGCTTAAAAAGGGAGTGTTATTTGAAAAAAAATAAAAATTAATATATTATATAAATAAGTAGGTGATAGTATGCATTCTATATGTTTAGTAGAAGATGAAAAATCTCTTCAAGAACTATTAAAAACATATTTAGAAAAAGAAGGTTATAAAGTTAATGCTTTTTCTAGAGGAGAAGATGTTATAACTGAAATAGATAAAAACATTAATTATGATTTGTATGTATTAGATATAATGCTTGAAGATGATATAACTGGTTATGATATTATTAAAAGAATAAGAGAAATAAATGAAGAAGTACCAATTATATTTAGTTCTGCTAGAGATGAATCTATAGATAAAATAATGGGATTAGAAATGGGATCAGATGATTATATTTCTAAACCATATTCACCTAAAGAATTAGTTCTAAGAGTAAATAAGATTATAAGAAGAACTTACAAAAATGACTATAATAATATGATTTATAATGACTATAAAATAGATTTAGAAAAAAGAACTGTTTCTAAAGAAGATAAAGTAATAGATTTAACTACTTTAGAATTTGATTTACTTGTGTTCTTTATAAAAAATAAAAATAAACCAATAACAAGAGAAACTATATTAAACGAAATATGGGGACAAGATTATTATGGTAGTGATAGAGTTGTAGATGATTTAATAAGAAGATTAAGAAAGAAAATAAAAATAGATTTAAATACTATTTATGGATATGGGTATAGATTAGTATGAAGAAATTAAATCTATCAAGACAATTAATAATAATAACTCTATTCTCACTATTATTAATGATTACTCTATTAACTTTAGTATTACCTAAAGCACTTGAACCATATTTTGAACAAAATGTATATACATATTTAGATAAACCTTTAGAAGTAATGCATAAAGATAATGAAATGAAAGCATTAGATAATATAGTATACATAAATAATGATAATAATGAACTTCATATAACTCCAAATTATAAAGAAGTTATTGATATCGATAATGAAAACATATTATTAAGTTATATCAGTAATCCGAAAGGTAAATTTAAGTATAAAGGTAAAACTTATTATTATTCAACTATTAGAGGTAGAACTGGTAAAGGTATTGCGATAACAAATGATTTTTATATTAAAACTCTTAGAAGAAATATATTATTTGTAACTATTCCAATAGTAAGCATAATATTTGTAATTATATTAGTATTATTACTATGTTGGAGTAATTACTTAGTTAAAAGAATAAAGAAATTAAAACTAAAGATAAATAATTTCAATGATCCTGATTTTGATGTAGTAGATAATAAATATGAATTAGATGATGAGTTAAAATTATTAGATGAAACTATAGATGAAATGAAAGAAATGATTCTTTCTAAAGAAAAGTATGAAAGAGAAATGTATCAAAACATATCTCATGATTTTAAAACACCTATAATGGTAGTTAAATCATATATAGAAGCTTATAAAGATAAAATAGAATCTGCGGATAATATTATTAGTATTACTGAAGAAGAAATGAATAAGTTAGAAAAGAAAGTTAGAAAGTTATTAGAACTTAATAAAGTAACTTATTTAAAAAGTAATACTGAAATAAATGAAACAATAGATATTATTCCATTAATAAAAGATAAAATAAAAAAATATAAAGTAATTAATAAAGATTTAAAATATAAAATAAATATTAATTATAAAGAAAAAGTAAATGGTAATTTAGAAATATGGGATTCTATATTAGATAATTTATTAAGTAATATGGTTAGATACGCAAATAAAGAAATAATAATAGATGTTAGTAAGGATAATATAGTTTTCTATAATGATGGAGAACATATTAAAAAGACTATGTTAAATAAAATCTTTGATTCATATGTAAAAGGAAAAGATGGAGGACATGGTTTAGGTCTTTCTATAGTTAAAAAGAATGTAGAATTAATAGGTTATAAAATAAGTGTATCTAATAAAGATATAGGCGTAGAGTTTAAAATAGAAAAGTAGAAATACTTTTCTTTTTTTGATATAATTAAATAAAGTAGGTGATGTGTATTAAATTAATAGATCACTTTAAAAGTAAAGATTTAAAAACTGGATATTTATACTTTTATGTACATTTTGTTTTAGAAGTAGTATGTTTCTTTTATTTATCAAGAATAACTAATAATTCTAATTATATATGGTTGGTACCACTTATTTATGATGCGCTAGCTTTTGTACCTCAGAGTATAGTGGGTTATATATCAGATAAATATCCTAAATTAAATATTGGTATTATAGGTGTAATACTTTTACTTATATCATATTTAATATATGGATTAACTAATATATCATTATTTATATCTTTAATATTATTATGTATAGGTAATGCTATTTTACATGTAGCAGGAGCAGAAGCTACTATAAGAACATCTAATGGTAAACTTAGTACCTCTGCAATATTTGTATCAGGCGGATCATTTGGTATTATTACAGGTAGATTACTCGCTAAAACAAGTATTAATCCATTATATTTATTAATACTTTTATTAACAATTATTCCATTTATATTAATATCTAATAAAGAATTAGAAAAGAATAATGATGTGGATAAGTTTAATTATGTAAAAGATAGTATTAATTCTAATTTAGTAATAATAATTGCGGTATTAGTAGTTACAGTAAGAGGATATATGGGATATGGTATTCCTACTTCTTGGAATAAAACAGTTATACAAACGGTGTTATTATTTAGTTCTATGGGGATAGGTAAAGCGTTAGGAGGAATACTATCAGATCTAGTAGGAGTTAGAAAGACTGCGATAATGTCTACATTACTCGCTATTCCGTTTTTATGTTTTGGAGATAATATAATGATAATATCTTTAATAGGATTAATGTTCTTTTCTATGACTATGTCTATTACATTAGGTATATTAGTATCTAAACTAAAAGAAAGTCCAGGACTTGCTTTTGGTTTAACAACAATAGGTTTATTCTTAGGATCAATTCCAGCTTTCTTTATTAAGTTTAATACTATTACTAATATAATAATGATAATAGTTATGTCAGTTCTATGTACATTTGCTTTAGGATATGTACTTAAGGAGGATAATAAATGACTCTAAATGAATTATTATTAACGATGACTAGATGTTTAGTACTAACAATAATAATAGAAGTAATTGTAGGATTAGTACTTGGAATAAAAAATAAAAATGATATAATTAAGATAGTAATAGTAAATGTTATTACAAATCCAATAGTAGTATTTGTTCCTATAGTTATTTATTATTACTTAGGTCATAATTATTATGTTATATCACTGTTATCACTAGAAGTAATAACAGTATTATTTGAAGGTTATATATATAAGGTTAAATTTGATTATAAAAGATTAAATCCATTTTATATATCTTTATTATTAAACCTATCATCGTATTTTATAGGTGAATTAATAAATAATTTTTTATGAAAGGAGAATTGTTATGATTAATTTTTTTGATATAGCACCAGTTGAACCAGTAGTATCTAAATCTATTTTTGATAAAGAAATAACAGTTGGATTAGCAATTGGAGTAGCATTAGTTATAGTTATAACTGTAGTATTATTATCAAGAAAGAAAAAGAAATAGAAGAGTAGGTCGAAGGGCCTATTTTTCTTTTTGTAAAAAAAAGTAAAAAAACTAAAAAAAGTGTTGTATTTAAAGGAAAAAGTTGCTATAATGGATTATGTGTGACTGGCAAAGATGTGCAAGGTTGCTGATACACCAGGTTAAGTTGCTATTTAAAATAAAGACAAAACTGGCGTTTTCAGGTTTTTGTGCGGAGCAAGTCTATACAAGATATAGGCGAAGGGAGGATTAATGATGACAAACAAAATCCAAATCAATTTAAAAGCATATGATCATAGAACTATAGATCAAGCTGCTTCAAAAATTGTTGAAACTGTTAAAAGAACAGGTGGAGAAGTAAGTGGACCAATTCCACTACCAACTAAGATCGAAAAGATCACTATTCTAAGAGCAGTTCACAAATATAAAGATTCTCGTGAACAATTTGAAATGAGAACACACAAAAGATTAATTGTTATCAATAACCCAAGTAAAGACACAATCGAGGCATTAACTCGTTTGGATTTACCTAGTGGTGTTGAAATAAATATTAAATAGTAGGAGGAAATATGAAAAAAGGAATCTTAGGTCGTAAGATCGGGATGACTCAAGTTTTTGCTAAAAACGGTAAGTTAACTCCAGTTACAGTTATTGCTGTTGAACCAAACTTTGTTTCACAAATTAAAACAACTGAAACTGACGGATACAATGCTATTCAATTAGCTGCATTCGACAAAAGAGAAAAACTTAGTAATAAACCAGAACTTGGTCATCTAAAGAAAGCTAATGTAACACCTAAGCGCTTCGTTAAAGAAATCAGAAATGTTGATGTTAGTGCTTATACATTAGGACAAGAAGTTAAGGCTGATATCTTTGCAGTAGGGGAAATGGTAGACGTTTCTGGTATTACAAAAGGTAAAGGTTATCAAGGTGTTATTAAACGCCATAATCAAAGTAGAGGTCCTATGGGACATGGTTCACAATACCATAGAGGTGTAGGATCACTTGGAACAATGCTTCCAATGCACGTATTAAAAGGTAAGAAATTACC
>JAGAHP010000042.1 GCA_017627015.1 Bacilli bacterium | reverse complement strand
CTCCACAAGAATTGGCAGAAATGTTTAAAGATTTTTACATATTAAAAGGAAAATAGTTTTATCATTTCTATTTTTCTTTTTTGTTTCGCCTTATATCCATATTGCGAAAACCTTTTGTTCGTAATATTATTTATTTTACGAACACTCTAATTTATGGTGTTTTAGAATCTATTGTTACTATTTTTGCACACTTTTCTGCTATCATTTTCTTTAATAAATCTTCTGGATTCATTTTCTTAACATTTTGTATATCTAATTGAAGAGCTAGTTTTATAAAGGCACTTTTCTTTGATAAATAATAACCATTTTTATATGTCATTAATCTATCTATTAGCTCTTCATCAGTTAGTGGTGGTTCATCAAATTCTAGTGATTTAATTATAAATTTTTCAACTTCATTTAAATGATCATAAGACATTTTAACTCTTTTTAAAAGTATCATGCACATTTCTATTGAACTATCGTATTGTTCTCTATTTAATGATAATACAGCTGTATCTTTATCTGATTCATAAGAAAAAGCAGTTGCTAAATTATAAGTAATCATATAATCTTTTATATTTGGATCAATAAATATTTTAAATTCTAAATCTTCAGATACTTCATATTTTAATTTTTCTTGATATAAAGCATGTACTAACTTATTTGTAGCCAAAATATCTACTACTTCCTCAAAATTATTTTTCATTTCAATATAATTATATTGGTTAATAATCTTTTCAGGTAATGTACCTTTATTATCCAATAATTCTGCTTGTAATTTACCATCTTCTACTTTAATCATTCTACCACCCTTACTTCTAAATACTACAAAAAAAGGTGTCAATAGTATTAAAGTGTTTAAATACTACCGACACCTCTAAATAATTCAATATAAGAATTTATTAATTTGGATTGTTTTTTCATAGCTGTACCTCCATTTCTAGAGAATACCTCTTTCATTGGTTATATATATTATCACTTTTAAAAAATTTGTCAATTCCTTATTTAGGGAATGAACTAATCCTGGTATTCTATATCTTGTACTGGTGGAATATCTAAAGTATTAGCATAATCTTCAAATTTACTAACTGTTTCAGTTTCCATTTTATTTGTTACTCTAACATATATATTATAGGTAGTCATTATTGTAGAATGTCCTAATCTTTTAGATACTGCTTTTATATCAGCACCTTGTTCTATTAATCTAGTTGCATGTGTATCTCTAAAGTCATGGAATCTACATGGTATTCCTAATTCATAATTAATAACTTTAAATGCATGTCTTGGTGATTCAGTTCCTCTAAAATCTCCATTTGCTCTTACAAATACAAGTTTAGCTTCTGGTAGATCTACTTTTATTTCAGCTTTAGCATCTACTATTTTTATTTCAGGTCTATTTGTATATTCATTCATTATTCTTTTTTCATAATGTTTTAAATATGATTCTCCATAATATTCTCTATTTTCTTGTTGTAGTTTTTTATAATCTTTTAATGCTTTAACCAATGTATCTCCTATATTAATTGTTCTTTGACTTTGGGGATTCTTACAAGTTCCATAACTCCATACTTCAACAGAGTGGCCTTTAGTTATACAATATCTTTTAGGTAATCCATATTTATTCTTTTTAATAATATTCTTATTAACAGTTATAGTCTTTTTATCAAAATCAATATTATCCCAAGTTAATCCATATACTTCTGATACTCTCATTCCTGTGTAGTATGCTGTTAAGAATGAATAATAGATATAAGGAACATCTTTAAATCTATCTAATATCTTTTCAATTTCTTCTTGAGTAAATATATGTGCTGGATCTCCACATACTACTTCATATCTTGGAATATGTACTTTCTCGGCAGGATTCTCATTAATAAAATTAACTGAATAACATGCATATCTTAATGAACCTTTAACTACTTTCATTATATTTTTTAAATACCATTTAGATAAACTTTTCTCTACATATATCTTATTAATAAATTCTTGCAACATTTGTGAATCAATTTGCCATAGTGCATATCTACCAAGTCTTGGTTTCAAATAAAGTTTAATAATATTAAGATATGTAATTATAGTTGAATATTTAAGATTAAAGTTGCAATAAGTATCAATCCAGTAATCTAGATAATCAGCATATGACATCTCTTTATTCTTTCTTACTCTTCCTATCCTATAATATTCATTGTAATCTAACGCACCTTGATTAAGTGCGTCTTGTTTTGTTGGAAATCCAGATTTAGTAATCCATTTCCTTGTGCCATCAACTGAAGCTGTTTCAAATCGGTATTCATATACCTTTCCACGTTTTCTTACGCTTACCATTTTATACTCTCCTTTTCTAAAATTGGTAAACAAAAAATGCCATCATACGATGACATTTATCTTTATAAATTGTCCACAAAACGTGTACTATATTTCACAACATTTTATGTCCTGTTGTCCACAATTTTAAATTTACGTGGACAAAATGTGGACAAATGGCAATTTTCGGTCAATTTTCACGTGGACAAAATCCTCGCAAACCCTTATATTTCCTACTACTTACCACAACATTGTTTGTATTTTTTCCCTGAGCCGCACGGACATTTATCATTTCTTCCTACTTTTTTACCAACTTTTCTTGGTGTTCTTTTAGTAGATTTTTCTCCACTGTTATCTCCAGTTGGTTTTTCTACTTGTTTTCTTTCTAAGTTTTGAGTTATTTGTGCTTTTAAAAGATAGATAGTTGTTTCTTTATTAATTTTAGAAAGCATCTCATCAAATAAATCAAAACCTTCTTTAGTATAGGCAACTAATGGATTAGTTTGAGCATAACTTCTTAAACCAATACCTTCTTTTAAATGATCCATAGTATTAATATGTTCCATCCAATGAGTATCTACAACTCTTAAAGTAATAACCTTTTCAAAGTCATTGATTATTTCTTCTGGTAATTCACTTATCTTATTTTCATATTCTTCTATTACTTTTTTATCTAAATATTCTATTACTTGTTCTACTGGATCATTTAATATTTCAGATACTTTTACTGATGAAGTCGCTAGTAAGTTTTCGTTCATATATTCAACTATTTCATCACAATCTTGTTCAGTTAATTCTTTAGTATAAATAGTATGTCCTGTTACTACTTCATCTATATGTTCTTTTATTAATCTAATTATAGAATCATGAATAGATTCTTTATCTAAAATTTCATTTCTTCTAGCATACATTATTTCTCTTTGTTTAGCCATAACATCATCATATTGAAGTAAACTTTTTCTTATATCATAGTTGTTTCCTTCAACTTTCTTTTGAGCTGATTCAACATTTCTAGTCATGGTTTTACTTCTTAAGTTGATTGTAGTTCCTAATCCAGCGGCTTGAAGAATATCTTTAAATCTATCTGTACCAAATCTAACCATTAAATCATCTTCAAATGATACAAAGAATTGAGAGTATCCAGGATCTCCTTGACGACCAGAACGACCTCTTAACTGATTATCTATACGTCTTGATTCATGTCTTTCAGTACCTATTACACATAAACCACCAAGTTCTTTAACACCTTCACCTAACTTAATATCGGTACCACGGCCGGCCATATTAGTTGCGATTGTTACAGAACCTTTTTCACCTGCTTTTGCAATGATTTCAGCTTCACGAGCATGATTCTTAGCATTTAATACTTCATGCTTGATTTTTGCTTTAGTAAGCATACCACTTATTAATTCAGATGTTTCAACTGCGATTGTACCTACTAATATAGGTTGACCAGTAGCATGTCTTTCTTTTATTTCTTCTACTATTGCATTATATTTATCTTTTTTAGTAGCGAATATTAAATCTGCCATATCTTGTCTAATAACTGGTTTATTAGTAGGTATTTCTATAACATACATGTTATAAATTTCTCTAAATTCTTCCTCTTCTGTTTTTGCTGTTCCTGTCATACCAGCAAGTTTTTTATACATTCTAAATAAATTTTGGAAAGTAATAGTTGCTAAAGTCTTAGTTTCTTCGTTAATCTTAACGCCTTCTTTAGCTTCTATTGCTTGATGAAGTCCTTCAGAGAAAGCTCTACCCTTCATAAGACGACCAGTGAATTGATCTACTATTACTACTTCACCATCTTGAACAATATAATCTACTTCATTATGCATAATAAAGTTAGCACGTAGTGCTTGATTAACGTGATGAACAAGTGCAGAATATTGTACATCATACATATTATCTATTTTATAGAATTTTTCACATTTTCTAGAACCTTCATCAGTTAAAGAAATACTTTGTGTTTTTTCATCTATATTAAAGTCTTCATTTTCTTTTAAATTTTGAACAAATCTTTGAGCATCCATATATTGACCTGATGTATGCATTGATCCACCAGATATAATTAATGGTGTTCTTGCTTCATCTATAAGAACAGAGTCTACTTCGTCTACAATAGCAAAGTTAAGTGGTCTTTGTACTCTATCTTCTTTTCTAACAACCATATTATCTCTTAAATAGTCAAAACCAATTTCATTATTAGTTGAATATGTTATATCAGCATTATATGCAGCTTGCTTTTCTTCTGGAGATAAATCTCTTCCATTTATTCCAACAGTAAGTCCTAAAAAAGTAAATATTTGTCCCATCCATTCAGCGTCTCTAGAAGCTAAGTATTCATTTACTGTTACAATATGAACACCTTCACCAGATAATGCATTTAAATATGCAGGCATTACTTCTGTTAACGTTTTACCTTCACCTGTTTTCATCTCTGATATATTACCAAAGTGAATTGATATTGCACCTAATAATTGTACATAGTATGGAAATTCACCTATAACTCTTTTTGCTGCTTCTCTTGCTGTAGCATAAGCATCTACTAAGATATCATCTAATGTTTTTCCTTTTTCTAATAACTTTTTAAAGTCTTCTGTTTTCTTTTGTAACTGTTTATCAGTTAACTTTTCATATTCTTCTTTTTTTGCTTCTATTTGATCTGCTAAAGCAGTGAATTTTTTCATTTCTTTATATTCATAATCAAATAACTTTTTTATTATACCCATAATTAATCACCAGTTATTATTATACCAAATCTCAATATCTAAAACAATAAAAAAACATTGAATAATCAATGTTTATTTTATTTTTTGTCTGTTTATAATTGTATAAACTAGATAAGCTGCTGAAAAAACTACTATTCCTAATATTAACACAATCATTAAGATTTGATATTTAGCACTCTTGTTTTTATTAATATCTAAAGAGAACTTAATACTTTTTGTTTTCATTTCTTTTTTGATATTCCATGTAGAAACTTCTTTTACCTTACTATCAGCGTTATCATTAAATACTTCATATGGTGTCTTAACATTTATTTTTAATAATGATATATCAAGATCATCTATTATATATTCTGAATCTGTATTATTTGTTATGAAATATGCTGTAGAACTGATATCAATTTTATTTCTGTTATTATTATAATTTACTGTATCAAATAAATTTTTATATATTTTACTATCTAATAAATATTCCTCTAAAGAATCATATTTTTCTTTGTATTTAATAGTTACTACATCATTTGCTGCAACTACTTTATATTTTTTAGGTGATATATCATTATCATCAAATAATTTTAAAGTATTTTCATATACTTTTTCACCTTGTTTAATTTTTAAATTTAATTCTTCATTTACCGATAAATCTTCATTTATATTAACGTTATAATTACCAGAGCATCCACATAATAGAAGAATACCAATTAATAGAACTAATACTTTTACTTTCTTCATATTATTCACGCTCCAATACTATATAATCTAATCCTATACTATATAAATCTGATTGAGGAATAAAATAATCATTAGTATTTGCCTCAACTACTGATCCATAACCAGCTGAACTAGATGGACATATATAATCAAAAGATCTATCACTAGGATTTAAGAACATATAATTATTATCATTTGTAATATTATATAAAACAATATATGATTTATCACATGTTATATTACGAATACCAGGTTTATTTGTAACTTCCGCTAGTACAACGTTTCCAGAGTTCAAATAATTATTTACTTCATTAAAAGAAATAGTTTTAACATTATAACCAAAATCTTTAGCAATAATATTCAATAAAGAATATGTTTTTATACCAACATCGCATCTTATTAATTCACTCTTTTTTGCATAATTTAATATCTCTATAGGATCTATATTTCTTTCTAAATAAGTTGATACAAATGTTGATATAGCAGTTATATTATTACCATAATTTTTCATATAACCATGAGATTTTTTACAAGGAATTTCATATTCACTGATAGGTAATTCAACATTATTAAAATAGTATACTATTTTTCCAGATTTAGTATTATATTTCTTATTTGTTACTATTTTTTCTATAACATTACTACCAGTTTCTTCCTTAAGAGTTATTTCACCTTTTTTATATCTATTAATTAATAATTTTGTTAAGGATGAATTAACAATGCATCCATTATTAAATAATCTTAAAACTATTAGTGATAAAACTAATATAATATTTATATTTAAAATTGGTGCGATATATCTTTTTTCTATTCTATCATTAAAGAATACTAATACTATAGGAAGAAAAACTAATACAATTATTTTTAATATAAATATAAAAACTAATAATGATTCATTTTGACACATATTTCCCTCCTATTTTATTCTTGATAATTTACCATTTTTAAAAGTAAAAAATTTATATTGATGTGGCATTTCATCTGCTGGTACATATTGAATAGCTACTTCATATTTGCCTTTGTTATAAAAGTCTATAAATCTATAAATATTTTCCTCTTTCATAGCCATAGAATTCTTTTTTATTTTGTAACTATCAAATATAGATATCTTTTTATTTGATATTAATACAAAATACTCTACATCTTCCTTTTCATCTTTGTTATATCTTATCGAAAACAAAGATTCTTTAGTTCCATTACTATCTAAATCAAATAAATATTTTTTGGATTTATCTTGATCTATTTTATTCTTATTTAATTCAAGTTCTGAAGATATTTCATCTAATTCAGTATTAGTAATTAAACTTTCTATTGGCTTAGATATATTAATTTTTTTATTACCTGTATACGCAATAAAATCATCATTAAATTGTAGATAATTTTTATACTTATCTACTGCTTTATAATTTTGATAAAATCCAGAATCTAAAGAATAAATATATGCATCAATAAATTGACCATTAAAATATACTTTTGCTTTCTTATTATATAGTTTTGTATTTTTATTTTTAATAACTAGTTTATTTCTATATATTGTTACTTTCGTAACATTACCAATATAAAATTCATTGCTTTTATTAAAAAACAAGGATAATACTATAGTTATAACAAAATAAATAATTACTAATAAAATTAAAAATCTACTTTTATTTTTCATATTATCCTCCCTTTTAATTCTTTTCAATTAAATAATAGTACCAAGGGTGTTTTATATATTCAGCTTCAAAAGTATGTTCACTATAAGGAGCCCATTCAGAAATACCGCTTCCACCAGTTGAATGTCCGCCATTTGAGTCCGCAACTCTATAACCATCTGTTTGGTTTCCACCAATAATAGTTACGTAATGTCCTCCTGATGTCCAAACGCTTCTACCATCATATTTAGTATAACTTTGGAAATCCGCTATACATGCACCACCTTGAGATAGTACTCTATCCAATTCATTTAAATCTATATCATTCCAATATATTGTTGCAGTTAAACCTAGTTCTGGATGCCATTCATTAAAGAAAGATGTTATTGCTGTATTAGATCTATTTGGTTGATTATGCTTACTATAATATTCATTTGCGGTCTTTGATGGATAACAATAAGAACTTTCTGAATCATCACCACTATAATGAGCACATACTATTGATGTTGATAACGATCCACATCCACCTCCACAAATATTATCCATACCTCCACCTGAATTTAACCAAGGTGTACCAGACCATCTAGAATCACATTGGAACCAATCTGTGTGCCAGCTTCCTGTTACTGTAGCTCCTCCGCCACTGCTTCCTCCAGTACCGCTAGTATTATTATCAACAGGAGGTACATAGGTACTGTTCCATGTTTTTATTGAAAATGCATATGGAGTATTACATGTATATACATTACCATTTAAGCTGTAGTTAGATAAATTCCAATTAAGAATCATATTTATAAATACAGGAGTAAAGAATAATAATACAAACGCTATTAATCTTTTTATAAATCTTTTCCTTTGTTCAGCCATAGCCTTTGGATCATGTTCTACCACTATTTTAAAGAAATCTAATGAACCAAATATTAAAAGTAAGAACGGTGCTAAAATATAAAAGAAATTCATTACAGTTTTTCTAATATCTGTAAGAGATGTTCCAAATAAATTTTTACATTCATCTTTATTTTCTTCTACTATTTTTGCCATCTCAGCATTATTACAATCTTTTACTTCGTCGTTGTATTTAAAAATTTTACTCAATAACAAAGCTTTTCTTGTATTCTTTGCGTTACATTCAGAAGCTTCTCCTGGTTCTGTTGTATTTTCACAATCCATTTGCTCTAATTC
Source organism: Bacilli bacterium (assembly GCA_017627015.1). The sequence goes on along the minus strand of JAGAHP010000042.1, from coordinate 13,571 downwards.
ATCTCTAATGTCATAATATTCATTAATTACATTAGTTACATAATCGCAAGAAACTGCTCCTACTACTTTTGGAGTAAATAAAACTAAAATTAATAAAAATATATATATTTTTTTTATTCTTTTTCCCATATTATTACCTCAGTTATATTATATCTTAGATATCATTTTATTACAAGAAAAAATAGTTTAGTAAAACTAAACTATTTTGTTTCTATAACACCATAATTTCCATTCTTTCTTTTATATAAAATGTTAATTTTATCTGTTTCAACATCTCTAAATACAAAGAAATTATGACCTAACATTTCCATTTCAATTATTGCTTCTTCTTCATCAATTGGTTTTAATTCTAATTGTTTTCTTTTAACAATTTTTTCTTCACCTGTGAATTCATCCTCAAGCAAATAATCAAAATCTTCAATTACTTTCTTATTTTGTTTTTTATTTATTTTCTCTTTATTCTTTCTTATTTGTCTTTCTAACTTATCAGATACATTATCAATAGCGGCATATAAATCTTCATTTACTGATTCATTTCTTAAAATAAAGTTATCAGTTGGTATTGTTACTTCAATCTTTTGATTTCTTCCTTCTTTTTTTGTAAGAACTGTTGCAGTACAATTTTCGCTATTAAAGTATTTGTTAAGTTTATCAAGTTTTGATTCAATATAATCTTTAATAGAATCTGTATTGTCTCCTCTTATAATATACTTCACAATATCATCTCCTTTAAATTATTATACAATAAAAGCTGCTAAAAAGCAGCAACTAATTTACTATTGTTTACAGGAATTACATTAGTTGCCTGTAAACCTTTGTCTGTTTTTATTAATTGATATGTAACTTCTTGACCTTCTGATAAAGTTCGATATCCATCTATTTTAATCGCTGTATAATGAACGAATATATCCTCGTTAACATCACCATTAATAAAACCATAACCCTTCTCATTATTAAACCACTTTATTATTCCTTTTGACATTTTTATTCCTCCTTCTTTTATGTCCAAATTAATCATAACTCGATTTATTACTTTTTTTATGTTTTTTTAATCTAAAAAATACGACATATTTCTCATTTTGTATCTATTATTAAAGTTTGAGAAAAATATTTTTCATCTATATCTGTCACCATTTCTATTCTTCTATTTTTTCTAATAATTTCTTTAGCAAGAAGTAGTCCAAAACCATGACCTTCACCCTTTGTAGAAAATCTTTTTTTACCCAATTTTTTTAAATTCTTATTTGAATCTATACTATTTTTTATTCTTATATTTATATATCTATCATCTTTATCAATATTTAAAAAGATTTCTTTGTCTCTTGATATTTTTGCACCATCAATAGAGTTATCAAGCAAAATACCTAATAATTTTGTAATATCTTTAATCATATAAACATCATAGTTACTAAATACATTTTCTATAGACGATGATATATATGGACAAAATGTAATATTATTCTTTTTTATTTTTTCTATCTTACAATATAATAAGTATTTAATTCCTAATTGTTTTATTTTCGATAGTTGCCTTACTTCATAATTATCTCCAGTTTTATGATCATCAATCATTGTATCAAGATATTCTTTTAATTTTTTATTATTATTAATGTAACCTTTTAGTACCAACAATTGATTTTTATACTCATGATTTTTTTCTCCCTGTTCATTTATTAATGATTCATATTCACTTAATTTAGTTAATAGACATATAATTTTTCTATTTAGTATTATTATTGTTAAAATAGATATTGTAATAAGTAATAAAAACAAATAATTCATATTAACCTCCTTTTTATAAGACACAAACACAAATATAAGTGAATATAGTAATACAAAAAGATACAAATAAAAAAGAAGCTAATTTAGCTTCTTAATTTTTTCATTGATTCTTGATTTAATCTTTCGTATACCTGATACAGAATAATTATATTTAAAGGATAAAGATAAATCACTTATTTTATTAATATAGAATTCTTTACAAATCTTATATTTAATACTATCTTTTTCTTCTACTTTTAATATTGTTTCTTCAAAATTTTCTAATGGCATTCCTCTATAAAGAGGTTTATATTCTTTCTTAACAAACTTTGAAGTAACATATGATAAACCTACTCCTAATAGGATTGGTATTAGGATGCTGATTCCGATAGGAGTAGTCACTCTGTTTAAAGTATAGTAAGTTAAATTTGAAACAATAAAACAAGTTATCATACTTTCAAAATGAAATGGTTTACCAAACTTTCCTTTAGATAACCAAAATGATGAGAGTATGAATAAACATTCAATAAAAGTATCATTGATATGTGCAACAAATATTATTAATAACACAGAAAATGTATTCCACAATAAACTTAATATTATATATATAATAATTGTTATTTTATCTTGAGTACTTTTTTTTCTAAACTTTTCTAAATTACTTTGATAATTTTTTCGCAAGTTTAGCAGCGATTTCTTTAAGTTTATCTTCTTTAGAGAAGATGAATAAGCTTCCCCACATAATTGCAACTCTCCTTTCATAAAGTAGATTTTATGTGTTATCAATACTAATAATATATAATCAAAATTCATTATGAATGCTGATATAAAATCATTCATTTCCATATTTTTTATGTTTCTTATATAAATAGAAATCAATTGAAACAATATATTCAAAAAAGAAAAAAATAATACTTTTAATAAATTCTTAAATTTAAATTTTGATATTATTAATGTAAAAAGACTAATAAAACAAATATCAAATATAAGAATCATTAATTGATTCAAATGAGGTTTTATGAAAATTAATGACAGTAGACTTAGTATTGTTACGAATATACAATATATTTTCATCTTTTTACTATTATCATCTGAAGACATACTAATCAAAGCATAAATATAAATGTATAAGGTTATAAAATACCAAATATCTATCAAACCATATTTTGATGCAAAATTATTAATTTTGACAACTATTGGATTACTTACTTCTATCCCAAAATAATCTAACCCAACTATCTTCAATATAACTACTATAAGTAATACAAAAAGATACACTTTAATACTAACTGTTAAATATTTCTTATAATCTTTGAACATCTTTTTTCACTCCATTAACAAAATAAAAAGGGGTTTAAATAACTCCTTTTCTCTTTCTACCTCTAAATTATATAGCATTAAATTCTTATGTCAATGAAATAATAAACGATTTTACAATTTTAATTAACTCCTTGTTAACAATTACTTATTTGCTATTTTTATGTATCTTATTTTTAATATTTTCTGTTAGTTTTTTTCTATCAAACACTATATTAGTAGTTAATACTATCCATATTATAAATACTAATAAAATAATATATATTATTTGTCCTAATTTTGGATTTCTTAAAACATATACTATTGAAGCACTAGAAAATAGTATTTGTATTAAATAAATAATAAGTACAGTTTTTACTTGATTTCCAGACATCTTAAGTATTTGATGATGAAAATGTTCCTTATCTGCTTTAGCAAAAGATTCTTTCTTTAATAATCTTCTAATTATAGCAAATAAAGTATCTAATATTGGAATAGCTAGTATTAATACTGGCACTATAAATGAAGTTAATGTAACATTCTTAAATCCTAATAAAGATATTACCGCAATTATATAACCTAGGAACATTGATCCACTATCTCCCATAAAAATTTTTGCTGGATGGAAGTTATATACTAAAAATCCTAAAGTAGCACCTATCATTATTAATGATAAAGAAGCATCTAATCCATTATAAATACCCATAATACTAATAATAATAGAAATTGTTATAAAGAATATAGTAGCAATACCTCCTGCTAGACCATCTAATCCATCTATTAAGTTTAAACAATTAATAACACCTAATATAAATATAATTGTTATAGGTTTTGCCAACATACCAAAATTAATATATAAACCATAAGCAGAAACATCTTGCATAACAACATTTCCATAATAAACAACTATGGCAGCAGCTACTAATTGTCCACAAAATTTAGGCAACGGTTTAATTGGATTAATATCATCAATTGAACCAACTAGTATTAATATAAAACTACCTATTAAAATAGATATCATTTGTGGAGTTTGTGAACAAAACAACATATATCCTAACAAAAATCCAAAGAATATACCTAATCCTCCAAGTCTTGGGATAGGATGTTTATGTACCTTTCTTTCGTTTGGAATATCCATTGCATTAATATGCACAGCAATTTTCATAATACCTGGCATTATTATCACAACAAATAAGAATACAACAAGTATTATCTTTAAATTACTTAATAAATTACTACTCATTTTATCACCTATTATTATTTTAACATAAAAAAATAAGTATTACACTTATTTTTCTATTAAATTAAGATTATTTAGCATTATACCTGTTCCATCTACTACACAAGTTAATGGTGATTCTGCTACTTTAACTGGAATTTTTAATTCCTCAAAGAATAAAGTATCTATTCCATTTAGTAGAGCTCCACCACCAGTTAATACGACACCATTTTCAACTATATCCGCTGATAACTCTGGTAATGTTGTTTCTAAAACATTTTTTGCACCATCAATTATTTCATACAAACTACTTTCTAAGGCCTCGTAGATTTCATTAGATGTAATGGTCTTAGAACTAGGTAAACCAGTCTCAAGATTTCTTCCTTTTATTACTTTCTTACTTTTTTTATCTTCTTTTATGGCACTACCAATTTCTATTTTAATATCTTCTGCTGTTCTTTCTCCTATTAATAATTTATATTTTTCTTTAATATAATCAATTATTTTTTGATCAAAAGTATTACCCGCTATTTTTAGGGATTTGCTAGTTACTATATCACCTAAAGATAATACTGCAATATCAGTAGTTCCGCCTCCTATATCTATAACCATATTACCATTTGGTTTTGATATATCTAGTCCTGCACCTACTGCTGCGACCTTTGGCTCTTCTTCAATATACACCTTTTTAGCGCCAGTAACTTCTGCAACTTCTTTAATGGCTTCTTTTTCTACTTCTGTTATATTAGTTGGACAACAAATTAGTATTGTTGGTTTTGATAGACTATTCTTTGCTTGAACCTTTTTTATAAAATAATCAAGCATCGCTACGGTTAATTCAAAATTTGCAATAACACCATCTTTTAATGGCTTTATTGACTCAACTTTACCTGGAGTTCTGCCTAACATTTTATATGCATCTTCACCTACTGCTAGGACTTTTTTACTATTTGATTCTACTGCTACAACACTAGGTTCATCAAGCACTATTCCTTCACCTTTAACATAGATTAATATATTAGCAGTACCTAAATCAATTCCTATATCTTTACCAAACATACTAACCCCTATATCTCTTTTAGTTTCTTATTATAATATATTTCAGGATTAATATATTTACCATCTTTTATCATTTCAAACAAAAGTGCATTCTTTAAATTAACATCTAATTTTATTTCTCCACTTTTTCCTATCATAGTGTTTTGGGTTATTTGTTCTCCTTTTTTTACATTAACACTTTTTAATCCTTCATAACTACTTATTAAATTATCACTATGTTTTACTTCAACAATATAACCTAACAACTCTTCTTTTTTAACATCAATTACCTCACCATCCAATATTGATACGACAGCAAATTCTTCATCATGATTATAAATACATCCAGAATTTTGTATATAAGTATCATTATAATAAATAATAGAATCCTCACTACCATTTTCTTTATCGTAGAATGACTTATATAATTTAATATTATCATTTTGAAATGGTTTAATAATTACATCATCTTCACTTAAAGTAGGTACTGCATCATGGATAATACTATCATTAACATAAGTGTACTTATCTTTTTTTATTGGTGTATTACCTTTTTTATTAAATGATATTAATGCAATAAACAAAACAGATATTAAAAACGCACTAAAAACTGGAACTACAAAACCTCTTAATCTTCTTTTTTTCAATTTTATTCACCTCATTATAATAATGGCAAAAAAAAATTATTTTATACTATAATTTTTTTAGTTCTGTATCTACATAATAGTATTTTAGTATTTCTTTATATGTTTTTTTTGATTTAGCTAATGAGTTCGCACCATATTGACTTAAACCAACTCCATGCCCATTACCTTTCGTTTCTATTACAATATTATCTCCATCTTTTATAGTAAAATCATTTGATTTTAATGATAATTTTTTTTGAAAGTCTCGTCCTTTAAATATATTATTGTTAATTGTAATGCTTTTTACTCTACCAGAATCTGTTTTAATTATATCTTTTATATCAATCCTATCAGAATAATCTATACCTAGGTTACTATAGAATTCTTCCTTACTAAAATTATATGTATTAAAAAATGATGGTGATTCAGTTTCATCAAAACTACTATCTACTACTTTTAAATATGGTAGATCTGCTCCAAATACATCTTTATTATCTTCTGTTTTTCCATTACTTGTAGAAAAGAAAAATGCATATATAATTTCATCATTATAAGATAAATATTCACCTCTAGTATCTTCTACTATATTTTTAATCTTATTATAGTAGTTATCATAATTTTCTCTCCATTTTTCCTTTAGTTCATCATTTGTTGAAAAGACCTGAGACATAATATCAGAAGTAACATCATAGTTTTTATCTTTATTATTTTCCATTTGTTTTAATGCATATGTTCTAGACGCCACTGCTTGTGCTTTAAGAGCTTCCTCCTCAAAAGTTATTGGCATTTCAGAAGATACAACTCCTATTAAATAATCCTCTAAATTATATGATTCAATAGTATCATCTTTTTTTAAAACTCTAATCTTTATATCATTTGTTTCTTTTTTATTATTAATAATACCAGCAACATATTTTTTACTAGCATATTCATAAAAAAAATTAGTTATAAAAATAGGAATAGATATTAATAACAAGAAAAAAAGAAGTAATCTTTTCATATAATCACCATTTAATTATATGTTAATTACTTCTTTCATATTCGCTTATTTTATTAATTCTTCTTATATGTCTTTCTTCACCAGTAAATTCTGATTCTATGAAACTTGTTACTATTTTAAGTGCTCTTTCCTTTTTTATATTTGCTGATATAGATATAACATTAGCATTATTATCTTCCTTAGTATAAATTGCATCTTTTATACTATTTACTTTGGCACATCTAACTCCTTTAACCTTATTACATGCAATTGATATACCAAGTCCACTACCGCATATAACTACACCTAAACAATTATTCTTTACTATGTATTCACCTAATTTAAAAGCATAATCAGGATAATCTACCATGGCTTTACTATTTGTACCTAAATCAATAACATCATATTTTTTTAAGTTCTTTTTTAAATAATCCTTTAATTCATATCCTCTATGATCTGAGGCAATTGCTAATTTCATATTATCACCAATTTTATTATACAAAAAAATTAGACATAAGTCTAATTATTTTTCTTCTTTATTTAATCCGTATTTAGCATTGAATTTTTCTACATTACCTTTTTTAGATGCTCTTACTTGTTTACCAGTATAGAATGGATGACATTCAGAGCATACCTCTACGTGGATTTCATCCTTTGTAGATTTAGTATCAAATGTAGCCCCACAAGCACAAATTACTTTGCAGTCTTGATAAATTTCTTTCTTTTCCTTTGCCATTTGTTTCTCTCCTCTCGCCATAACTAATAATAGTTATAGAATTTTTTCAAAAATCTACTATATTATATCAATATATATAATAATATGCAAGTAAAAATTATAATTGTTTACACTAATTCGATATCAGCGTTTACATTTTTTAACTTATCTACTATATTTTCATAGCCTCTTAGTATATAATCCGCATTATTTATAATAGTTTTGCCGTCTGCCTCTAAAGCTGCTACTATTAAACCAGCACCTGCTCTTAAATCTGTTGCATTTACTTCTGTTCCTCTTAATTTAGAAGGACCTGTAATAAATGCCTTTGATCCGTTAACTTCTATTTTTGCACCCATTTTACCTAATTCATATAAGTTTAAGAATCTATTTTCCCAAATTGTTTCTTCTATTGATGATACTCCTTCTGCTTTTACCATTAATGAAGCAAGAACTTGTTGTAAATCAGTTGGAAAACCAGGATACACTAATGTTATTATTTCTGTAGCCTTTATATTTTTACTTTCCTTTATAATAACACTATCTTTCTTAACACTCATCTTAACATTCATTTCTTTTAATTTTTCTAATAATGAGTCTATATGTTTTGGAACAATATTTTTTATAACTAATTTTTCAGCACATGCTGCTCCTATTATAATATATGTTCCAGCTTCAATTCTATCTGGTAAAACACTATGAGTACATGATTTTAAATGATCTACACCTTCTATAGTAATTATATCTGTACCAGCACCTTTTATTTTAGCTCCCATTAAATTAAGAAAGTCAGCTATATTTGGAATTTCTGGTTCTTTAGCAGCATTCTTAATAATAGTAGTACCTTTTGCTCTTACAGCAGCAAACATAATATTTATTGTTGCACCTACTGAAGCAAAATCTAAATAAATATCTGCACCAGTTAATTCATCAGCATCTAGAATAATATTTTCATCATCACCTGATACTTTTGCTCCCAATGCTTTAAAACCTTTTAAATGTAGATCTATTGGTCTTTTTCCAATAGAACATCCACCAGGAAAACTCATTTCGACATGTTTATATTTACCTAATAAAGCTCCCATAAAATAATAAGATGCTCTTAATTTTTTAGCTAAATTTTCTTTAATAGGTTTATTACTAATTGCTTTTGAATTAATACGAACTACATTTTCTTGTTTTCTATCTATTTCTGCATCTAAATATAATAAAATTTCTTCTAATGCATCTACATCTGATATATTTGGAACATTATTTAAGATAACCTCTTCATCACATAATAATGCAGCTGGTATTAATGCTACTGCACTATTTTTAGCTCCACTAATTGTTATTTCTCCATTTAATTTATTTCCACCATTTATTATTAATTTGCGCATAAAAAAAACCTCCATTTTTTTAATATATTATATGACATTTTTCGACATTTGTTAATCATATTTTAACATAAAGAAACAAGAAAAAAAAGAGATAATTCACATTATCTCTTTCAAACCCCTTTTTAAATAATTAAGCTTGTTCTACAGTTGGAACTAAGATTAATTTTTTAACATTTTTATTAGTTAAATCATTCTTAGATTCTTTATTATTTAATAACTTATCTATTTCATTATGAGTTTCATTCTTTTCTTCACACATAACTTCTTTATCTTTAACATAAGCCATTGTTGTTCTATAGAAAGAGTAACTCATTAACATTCTAAATTGATCATTAGTTAAACCATATTTTTCTATTAATGTATCTTCTTCACCAGTATAAGTTAATGCACCAGTTTCATCTGTTATTGTATTGTTTCCAATTTCATCGATAACAGCGTTTGCTGCATCTTTATCTAGTGTTCCTGCTTCTATCATATCAATAATAGTATTTTCTAAGAAGATTTCTTCATTAGTAGGATTAATTTTAATATTTTGATCAATTGCATCATATCCTGGTAAATATGTTTCAGTATAGAATGCTGGAGCAGCCATTTGTAATGCAGCGTTCTTAGAAGAAGCTATTGCATATTTTTGACCATTTCCTTTAATAGCATTCATACCATCTTGATTAGCATTATAATCTGTTACTTCTTGTTTTTTAATATATTCTGCTATAGTATCTTTTTCAATAACATCTTTATTTAAACCATCGATAACAGTATTTCTCATTTCTACATATTCTGATAATTTTTCAGCTGTTTTAGCACCACCTGCAATATCAGTATCTACTAAGTTATCAAAAGTAGGATATTCTTCTATAGTCCAATTACTATTTGCGTCATCAACTTCTTCTGAAATTGATTCTTGTTGTTCTATAAATTCTTCTGAATCATCTTCAGCATATTGATAGTTAATAGTATTTATATTATCTATTTTTTGGATAATTTCATCATCTACATCTGCACCCATAACAGTGTCTATATTAGCATAAGCATCTTCTGCTCTAGCATTATCAATGATAGCATTTCCTGATTCATCAGTATATTTATCATTTAATACGTAGATCATATCTTCTATTTGATCCTTATCTATACCATGATTATCGTAGAATTCTTTAAAATCATTATAATTTTCTTCTGCTTCATGTTCTATAGATGAATCGTTATAAATATCTAAATCACCATCTATAAATGTATCATTAGTTACTTCAACAGCTTCAGATTCAGTAGCAGTTACTACTTCTTCAGTTGCTTCTGTAGTTATAGCATCAGTTTGAGTACTTACATCTTTATTTACTTTATCAGTTTTACCACAACCAGCAGTAAATAACATACCTGCTGCTAAAGCTGTAGCAAGAGCTCTTTTACCATTAATCTTTCTCATATCTGTTTACCCCCTCTATTAATTTAACGTATAAGTTAATGTTTTACCATTACTATTAATTTCTATTACTTCATCTTCATCATCTTCTGGAAATGTGAAATCAGAAGTATCATAATCAGTACCGTTATTTTCTTCAATTACAGTATCTTTATTTAAATTAATCCAATTTCCAGTAGTTTCATCATAAGTTATAATTGTTGATTCACTTGTTGTTTCTACTGTAGTATTAGTTTCTTTTTCTTCCTTATTATTAATAGTAGTCCATTCAGTACTACTTGAAGAATTATAATAATTTGGAACAGAGTTTTCAATTATATAATCATCAGTAACTGGTGGAATATATGTAGGAGTTGTTTCTTCCTCTGTTACATCTTCTGGAGTTTGTCTTGGTGTTCCTTCTGGTTCTGATGGTTTTGGTGTTGGTGTTGGATAAACTGTTTTATCATCACCATCTACTGTGTAACCAGTAGTATCTTGTTTCTTAGATTCTTCATCATCATATTCTTCGTCTTGATAATCAGTTCTTGTTCCTTCTGGTTCATATTTCTTTTCTTCAGGTGTGAAATGTGTTTCTTCATCTTCCTTTTTAGATTTTGATTCATCAACATTATCAGTATCAGGATTATTATTTCCATCATCTTCTGTTTCAGTTTTACCTGGAGTTATTGTTGGTTTATCTGAATCATCAGTTTCAGTTGATGGTTCAACTGGTAATTTTCCAGTAGTTGGAACAACTTCAGGAGTAACTGTTTTACTAGTAGTTGTTGATGTTTCCTTTTCTGTATTAGCATTTTCAGTATCACCATTATTTGGAGTTACTGTAGTACTTCCAGTTGGTTTTGTACCATTTTTATTTGTAGAAGTTGTATCATCTTTTGATTTATCAGTATCTTTAGAATCCTTTTTATTATCTTCTTCAGATTTATCTTTATTAGAGTTATCTTTTTCTTCTTTATCGTCTTTAGCAGATAATGAATCGTCTTCAGTTTTATTATCATCTTTGCTATCTGGATTTTCAGGTTTATCATCTTTACCGTTAGAATCATCTGTTTGTTCAATATTAGTACCATTTTCATAACCTTTATTATAACTACATCTAGATAAACCTGCAAATAAACCAATACATACAACACCTGTTAAGATTGCTCCAATAATTTTTTTATTTCCTTTTCCTGTATTATTTAGTTTTCTAGATAAAAGTACTCTGTAACTTAAGCATGAATTAATTTTTTCTTCATTTTTAGCATAAAGTTCTTTTTGAGCTTCTAAATATGCTAGTTTTTCTAAGTTTTTAGCCTTTGTCTTTTCATCCATAGAAACAGAATTTTGAATTTTATTTCTAGTGTTTTCTATTTTTTCTGTTGTTATTTCTTTTGCATAATATTCTTTTTCACTAGTTAATTTTTCTTTTAATTCTTTTATTCTATTTCTGTTTGGTTTTTTTTCTCTTTTTAATTCTTCAAATTCAGCGATTAAAGCTTCATATCCAAATATGTCTCTTTTTGTTTTTTCCATAGAAAATTCCCCCTTTGAATAAACGTGCTTTATATTAACATAAGTATTATTATTTGTCAAATTTTCAAACACATTTTAAAAAATTATTTTGGATATCCTACAAACATTGATCCATAACACTTTATTCCACCTATGCCATCTGAACCACATTTAGTCTTTTTTAGCGTATCTATAAGGTCCAATTCCTTTGTATTTTCCGTTAAAGCAATAATAGATGCGACTATTGCGGGATCTAAAGCATGAATATTTACTTTTTTAGGGCTTGATGCGAAATTTGCGCCTGATTTTATTAAATTTTCAAAGTCAGATTGGCATGCCCCTGCGATTATTTTTAGTTTTTCATATGATTTCTCATATTTTCTAGCTTTTTCTACTGCTTTTTCAAAAAAAATACTGTTTTTATACTGCTTTTTTTCTTTAAAATATACATCATGACCTGTAATAACAACTATATCTGGTTTTATATCTTCTAAATATTTATCTATATTCTTCGATAAATATTCCTCTTTATCTAGTATTCCATATGCATTTAATCCAACCTTTTTATAATATTTTAAACATCTTTTTAGATAATCTTCATCTGCATCTATATGTAATATTTTTCCTGGTAAATAAAAATAATCATCCCTATAATCAATTGGTTTTATATCAATACAATCTAAAATTTCTTCATCATTTATCCTGATTTCTTCTTTTTTTAAATCATTTTCTGTAGTAGATGCATATAATCTTACATTTACTCCTGTTAAATAATAAATATTATCTTTTATATCAGTTACTCTAAATAAACAATCATTATTATACTTATATCTAGTAACGATATCTCCTATTTTTATCATAAAATCACCATTATATTTTATGCACAAAAAAAGAAGAAGTTTATTCTTCTTCATATTTATTACTTATTAATATAAAATCCTCTATTGTTAGAGATTCTGCTCTTACTGTTAAATCTTTATTTATTTCTTTTAATATTGATTCTATTTTCTCTAAATCATAACCCTTTAAATTGTTTCTTAGATTCTTTCTTTTAAATTTAAAAGAATCTCTTACTATTTTGAAGAATAATTCTTCATTATTAGCTTTATATTTATTATGTTTTGTGAATTCTATAATAGCGCTATCTACATTTGGTTTAGGAACAAAGGAATTTCTAGATACATCCATTAACTTCTTTATATCAAAATAGTAATTTAAGAAAATAGTTAACGAATTATATTCTTTTGAATTTGGTTTTGCATTAAATCTATCTCCTACTTCTTTTTGTACCATTACTACTATCTTTTCCACAGGAATTTTATCATCTATTAATTTAGTTATTATTGGTGTAGTTATATAGTATGGTAAGTTCGCAACAACATATAATTTTTTATAATCATACTTCTTTAAATCATCTTTAGGGTTACTTTTAAGAAAATCATTATAAATTATTTCAACATTGTCACGTGTTTCAAGCTGTTTATGTATGATATCTTTTAATGATTCATCTATTTCATATCCTAAAACATATTTAGCTTTTTCGCTAATATAATAAGTTAAATAAGCTGCGCCTATTCCTATTTCAATAACTAATGTATCTTTATCTACCTCTGATTTAGATACAATATTTCTTAATATATT
>JAGAHP010000041.1 GCA_017627015.1 Bacilli bacterium | reverse complement strand
GGAAGCCAACTTCAAGATGAGTTTTCCCATTTTTATAAAGTAAGATCCCAAAAAGACTATTTGGTTGATAGGCTAGAGGTGGAAGTTTGGCAACAAATTGAGCTGACTAGTACTAATAGATCGAGGATTTAATCTCATTAATTATTTCTTAAGAGATATAAATCAGCACATTATCATGTTTTCAGAGAATTATTTCTCTATATTTAAATTAGTGACGATAGCAAAGAGGATACACCTGTTCCCATCCCGAACACAGAAGTTAAGCTCTTTTACGGCGAAGATAGTGTTAAAGCGAAAATAGCGAGTTGCTAATTTTTTTTTGCCTAAATTTGCGTGATTTTAATAAATATGTTATTATAACTAACATGTAAAGGGGGATACTATGGAACCAAAATATATTGAGATTGTTAATAGTGATAACTTTAATATAATAGATACTTATAATGTTCATTTTAATAGTGAACAATTTAATGTTAATAAGTTCGTGGAGCTTATTAAGTGTAATGGTATATCATTGGATAAAGAATTCGTATTTAAACATATTCATTATGGTGAATTACACACTAAGACACCTTTATTCTATCCATGTTCGACACTTTTATTAGCTAGTGCATTAGGTGTTGAAAAAGCTAGAGAATTAACTATAAAAACAACTAATGATAATATGTTAGCCGATTATGTATCTGATATGATAAAGGTATATAATCCAATGGATTTCCATTCAGTATATAATTTAGTCAAAAAAGATGACAGATTAAGTTATGTCCCTAATGATACACTTTTAGAAGATATTTTAAGTGAAAAGGATATGGATTTAGTACATTTCAGCAAAATATTTAGACATATTGCTTTTGAATATACTGGTTCAGTTGACGCGGCTTTTATAAAAAAATATTTAGAGCATTTAAGAAGCAATCCAAATGGTGGTATTTTACCTAGATTTATAGAACATGATTATACACGTTATAATATAGCTAATGAAAATAGAAAAGTGTTAAAATTACTTAATTTGACACCAAATATAATAAATTAAGCAAAGATATTTAAATATATCTTTTTTTTTGCTATAATTGATATGGTGATACAGATGGAATATAAAATTACTACGAGAAGTGTAGAAGATACAATGGAAATAGCTCAGAATATTGAATCTGAAAAGTTTCCAAATATGATTATTTGTTTAGATGGTGAATTAGGTAGTGGTAAAACGGTATTTACGAAAGGACTAGCTAATGCTTTAGGTATTAATGAAGTAATTACGTCTCCTACATTTACGATTATTAAAGAATACTTATATGGTGAAATGCCACTTTATCATATGGATGTGTATCGTCTAGATGGTAATGTTGATGGTGTTGGTATTGAAGAATACTTTACTAAGGGTGGTATTGTAGTTATTGAATGGGCTGATACAATTAAAGATATTTTGCCTAAAGAAAGATTAGATATTAAAATTAAAGTCCTTGACGAAGATGTCAGAACCTTAATTATTGAACCGCATGGTAAAGCATATGAAGAATTATGTGAGGTTGTATTATGAAATACTTGTTCATAAATACTTCTACTAAAAAACTTGTTATTTCTATAGTAGTAGATAATGAGATTAAATATGATTATACTGATGACAATAGTAGTGATTTATCTTCTAGGATAATGCCAATTATTGATGAAGCATTTAAAAGTACTAATCTAAAACCTGAAGATATTGATACTATTTTTGTTACTAATGGTCCTGGTTCATTTACAGGTATTAGAATAGGTCTTACAATAGCTAAAGTAATGGCATGGGGATTAAAGATTAAAGTAGTTCCTATATCTAGCTTAGAGCTTATGGCATCAGTAGATAGCAGTAAAGAATATATCGCGCCTTTAATAGATGCCAGAAGAGATTATGTATTTGCTGGTTTATATGATAAGAATTTGAATCAAATAGTACCTGATAAACATATATTATTAAGTGAATTTAAATCTTTAGTAAAGGATAAAGATGTAGTTTATGTATCACATGATGAATTTGATTTTGAAGTAATCAATAATTCATACGATATATTAAAAGTTATAAATAAACATATTAATGATGAAGGAGTTAATCCTCATACATTAAATCCAAATTATTTAAAATTAACAGAAGCAGAGGAAAAATTAAAAGAAAAGTAGGTGATATAATGGATACATATATATTAGCAATAGAATCTAGCTGTGATGAAACTAGTCTTTCTATTATAAAGAATGGTAGTGAAGAAATTTCTACAGTTGTTTTATCACAAATGGATACACACGCGAATTATGGTGGTGTTGTACCTGAAATAGCTAGCCGTATGCATATAGAAAATATCACTATAGTTATAGAAGAATGCCTAAATAAAGCTAATATGACTATGGATGATATAGATGCAATCGCTATTACATATGGACCAGGACTTATTGGATCATTATTAATAGGTGTTATGGCAGCTAAAACATTAGCTTATATCTATAATAAACCATTAGTACCAGTTCATCATATTGCAGGACATATATATGCCAATAATTTAGTTAGACCTATGGAATTCCCTTTAATGGCTTTAGTAGTATCTGGAGGTCATACAGAACTAGTTTATATGAAAGAGCATTATTCATTTGAAGTAGTTGGTACTACTTTAGATGATGCAATTGGTGAAGCTTATGATAAAGTAGCAAGAGTAATAGGTGTAAAATATCCAGGTGGACCTAATGTAGATAAATTAGCACATATAGGTAAAGATACTTATGACTTACCATTACCATTGAATGATGACACATTTAACTTCAGTTTTAGTGGTATAAAAAGTGCGGTTATTAATTTAGCACATAATGAAGAACAAAGAGGTAATACTATAAATAAAGAAGACTTAGCATGTTCATTCCAAAATAGAGTAGTTGACATTTTAACTAAGAAAACTATGCATGCTTTGACAGAATATGGAGTTAAAAATTTAATAGTAGCAGGTGGTGTTAGTGCGAATAAAGGATTGCGCGAAAAACTTACCTATTTATGTGAAAAAGAAGGTATAAATTTGACTATACCTGAGATCAAATATTGTACTGATAACGCAGCTATGATAGGTGCAGCAGGGTATTTTGCTTATAAATTAGGTAGAAGAGCTGACTTGACACTTAATGCTAAAGCAACAGATAGATTAAATTAAAAAATACTAGATAATATTCTAGTATTTTTTTATACATTGTTTATAAACTTTTTAGTAATTATATTTGATAGATAATACATGATAGTCGCGATGATTGATAAAAGTAGTATTCCTGTCATAACAAGATTTAAGTTAAATACTTGTGAACCATAAGTTATTAAATAACCTATACCTTCTTTTGATACTAAGAATTCTCCCATGATAACTCCGCTATTACCTGTGGTGGGAGAAAATATGCAAAGGTTATAAGATTCCAAGAAAGGTGTAATAAATATGGGAGCAAGAATGACTTGTCCTTATTGTAATAGTAAGGACACAACAAATGTTATTTATCTTTATAGATATAATGATAATAATACTTTTGTTAAAAAGAATAGTGATGAAGTAAAATATTCAGAAAGAAAAAGAAAACCAAAAAGATTAAACTATGATGGAACTCTTATAACAGATCATAATCATAATAAATATTGTAATAAGTGTCATAAGACATTTAATTCAATAGAAAACTTATATGCAGTAGATATTAGTAAAATAACATTAGTATTTATGTTAAGTAAAGCAAGATATAAGTATGAATTTATATTTGATGATAAACCAACATTTCTATTTAAAAAGAACTATCAATTAATTAATCAAGAAATAATTACTAATAAAGATAAAATAAAAATACTAGATAGTATAACTAATTCTAAAATAAACTTTTGGAATAAAGAATATATTAATAAAGATTATGATAA
This sequence comes from Bacilli bacterium, assembly GCA_017627015.1. Next base: position 6,321 of record JAGAHP010000041.1, on the reverse strand, counting down.
TTATAAATGGATATTAAAATTAGAATATTATAATGGACTATCAGAATGTTTTAATGGACACGATATGATTCCACTTAACTGGAATGTATTTATAAAAGGATTTAAGAATTTCATAAATAGATATGATGAAGATAATTTATTAATAAAAATTAAAAATTACTAGGAAGATGCTAAAAAAAGCATCTTTTTTTGTTTAAAGAAAGGAGAAATGATATATGGAATTAAATTATGCAATATTAAGAGTTGAACCTATTATGACTATACCAGATTTAGCACAAATCGGATCACACAATAAAAGAGAAAAGAAGGCTTATCAATCAAATAAAAATATTAAAATAGAATTAAGTAAGAATAATATAGAACTTGTTCCTCTAAATGTTAAGTATGTTAAAGGTTTTGATGAATTAACTAAAGAATATAAAAAAGAACACAATGAAAGAATGAAAACTGAACGAGCTGATAGAAAGAAAAGATATCATGAAATGTTAAATAGTTCTAAAAATGTTGTTGCTGATGAATTAGTTATGACTGCTTCACATAATTTCTTTAAAGATATGTCTAGAGAACAAATAAAAGAATGGGCTGATACTTGTATGGAATTTGTTTATAATGATTTAGGTTATAAGAAAGAACAAATACTTCATGCAACTGTCCATTTAGATGAAGATACACCACATATTCATTGTGTAGTAGTTCCACTAGTTAAGAAATATGATAAAAGAACTAATACAGAAAGATACACTATTTCTAAAAAACAATATATTAAAGATAAAATTCAATTATCACAATTACAAGACAAATATCATGCTAGACTTGTAAATAAAGGTTATGAACTAGAACGAGGTATTAAAGGTAGTGATAACGAACATATTAAGATAAAAGAATATAAAAAACTTACTAAAAAACTAAATCAAGAATTAAATGTAAGAAATGATAGAATTGATAAAGCAATGGCTGATTTTGAAGAAAAAATGAAAACTACTAAACAAACACTTATTATTGATAAAGATTTTGTTAAAGTTAAAAAAGATACTTTTGATAGTATGAACAATGTTATTAGTGAATCTAAAAAAGTAATGGAATTACAACCTAAACTACAAACAATATTTAATGAAGTTGATAGTTATGCAAATAGTTATAAATCACTTGAAAAAGAAAATCAAAAATATAAGAAAGAAATAAGCAAGTTAGAATATGAAAATCAAAATTTAGAACAAGAAAATAGAAGTTTAATTTATAGATTAAGTGAACTATTCCAATTGTTTAAGAAATTTTTAAGAAAATTATTACAACGAGGTAATGATTATACAAAAGATGAAACTGCTGAAGTTGTTAAAAATTGCTATGATAATAGTGAGTTTGATATGGGTGATGTAGTTAAAATATCTAAAGGAACAACTAAACAAGATGAATTATTTGATTATGTAGATGCACCAGATTACTATAAAGAACGAGTTAGAGATTATGATGAATATGATTATGATAAAGATGATTTTGATTTAGGTAGATAAAATTAAAAATTACTCTTGATTTTTTTAATTGTTAGAGTGATAAATAGTAAAACAGAAATTTGAGATTAAACCTATTTTAATCGCTCATATTGAGGTTTTGAGGTAAAGTTTAATCTCTTATCTGTTCTTTAAATAAAGTGCCTAAAATGGCGAATTTGAAAGGAGAAATTTTATGTTATTAGATGATAATACAGAAAAAGTAATTGATTTAGTTAATATGTTTGATGATTTAAAAGACAATGATAAGATTAGATTAGCGATACACTTACTTGAAGATTTAGGATTTACACCTAATTATGATATTAATAATTTTATTAAACTTCTAAAAAATATATTATTAATACTAGATCCTGAATCTAAAAATGTAATAACTAACTTTGCTAAATACGAAAACCTAGTATTTATTTCAGCAAAGTATATGGAATTATCACTTGAAGAAAAGAAAAAGTTTTCAGTAGAAATATTATTTAATATCTTCCAATATGACTTTAAGAATGAAGAAATAAATACTAAAATCAATGAGCAATTAAATGTATATGATTATTGTTATTCACTAAATGTATTATAAAAGCGAGAATATGTTTTAATTAGCATACTCTCGCTTTTTTTATTTGCTTATTTTTATATTATTAGTTCTACCTACTAACCAATCAAATGAAATGTTATATGTTTTACAAATTGAATAAGCTGGAATTATTTTAATTAGACTATATCCTGTTTCATAATGATTATAAGTAGATTGATAAATATTACATTTATCAGATAATTGCTGTTGAGTTAAGTTTAAGTTTTCTCTTACTAATTTAAGATTTTTTCCAATTAACTTGCTATCTAGTTTTATGTTTTTGTTATATTTAATATTTTTTCTTGTAAATCCAACAATAAAATCTAATGAATAATTATATAAATTAGCAAATCTTATTAATTTGTTTAAAGGTATTGGTGTATAACCTGTTTCCCAATTTGATATAGTTTGTTTACTAGCACCTAATACTATACCCAATTCTTCTTGTGTCATTTCAAGTTCTTCTCTACAATATCTTAAATTATTATCTATCATATATATCACCATATTAATTTTCCCATTTAATAAGTGAATATTCACAAAAGTACGACACAATGAATATTTTATGATATAATGATTAAGGTAAGTTTAGGATTTAAGAAAAGGAGCTAAATATGAAAAACGAAAAAACAGATTATGCAAATCAAATTGCAACTAAAATGACATCTAACTTAAGTAAAGTAATTGAAGTTCAAGAATATACTTTAGATGATTTAACAATAATCATTAATGATTTAAAAAGTGAACAAAAAGAAGAAGTAATTGAAGAAATAATTAATAATCAATTAAATGAATTAAAAGATAAAGATGATAAAAAAATAAGAAAAGTATTTAAGCAAGTTGATGATATAACAGATTATTTTATTAAATACTATGATGATGATTCTGATATTGTTTCAGAATGTGATCAGATTGCTGATGATTTATTATTTAAAGCAATAGGAAGAAACAAAAGAACTTTAGAACTTCCTTTAAAAGTATCTTATATAAAAAATTATTGTCTTTCTTCTAATATTAATAATAATCAAATATTTGATTCATTAGTTTGGATTGCTTTAAGATTAGTAGCAATATCTTATTGTATTAAATATAATGATAGTTTAGAAAATAATACAGAAGATTAGTAGTAAAGTAGTAAAATTAGCAGTACCCCTAAACTTTCCAAAAACAATTAAAATAAGGTTTTCGCAATATAGTAATATTACGATGATTTAAGTTGATGATAATATTTAATAATTATGTAGTATAATAGAGATATAGGAGGACTTATGAAAAAGAAAAAAATAATTATTATTGTTGCAATTGTAGTTTTTATCTTAATGTTAATACCAATACCCAACCGATTAAAAGATGGTGGTTCAGTAGAATATAATGCAGTATTATATCAATATACAAAAATTCATCGTTTAAGTGAAAAATCTTCTACTGGATACGAAGATGGATGGGATTTGAAAATATTAGGATTCCATATTGGAGGAGAAATTAATACTTATGTTCAAGCTGAATGTTGTGATGGGTGTATGTGTGGAGATACTTTAGAATTAATTAAAAATACTGAATCTGCATGGACTTTAACTGAAATAAATGATAAAGGTGAATATGTATATGATCACCATTCATTTATTAACTTTCATGGTACAGGAAAAAATAAGTTTGCATTTTTCAAAAACGATGATAATTCAAAACCTATTTCAGAAATAAGAGGTAGTTTTAGTATTACTAGAAATGCTGATATTGTTTTAACACCGGATAATTCGAATAAAGAGATAATATGTAAAATTGGAGAAGAAAAAGATTTAATCGCAGTATTAGAATGTGATAATGATTTTGGCACGTTTACATTGCAAAAAGAGGGAAAATTAGAACTTCCAAGCATAATTAAAGATACTGTAATTAAAACAAAAAGGGTAGTAATTACTGGTAATAAAAATAAAACAATTACCGCGAAAGAAGAAATAGATAAATTAGTAAATATAATTAACAATTGCAAATGGTGGACTGGTCCTACAACAAGTCCATCGGTAATGTATGATATTGAATTATTTGATTCTAATAAAAATAGTATAGCAAAAATAGCATATACTCCAGGACATTACTTTACTATACAAATAAATAATAAATACTATAATTTAGCAAATTATGATAAGGATCTGTTAAATTCAATTATAGAAAAATAATAATCGGACTATTAAGATATTCCCGTACATTAAGATGAGAAAAAATCTCATCTTTTTTTAGTAATTTTACGATTATTCCAAACTCTACTAACGCTGTGGATACAATTAATAATTTTTATATTATAATTGTTATGTAGAGGTGAAAATATGAATCAAGAAAAGATTGGAAAATTTATACTTAAACTTCGTAAAGATAAAAAAATGACTCAACAAGAGTTAGCTGATAAATTAAATGTAACAGATCGTGCTGTTTCTCATTGGGAAAATGGAAGGAGTATTCCTGATGTAGCACTATTTAAACCTATATGTGAAATATTTGGAATTTCAGTTAATGAGTTAATTAGTGGAGAAAAATTAAGTAAGGAAAAATTGATTAAGCAAAGTGATGAGAATATTATTAATACTTTAAAAGATAGCGATAAGCATAAAAGAAAGTCCAAAAGTATAATTGTTATTTTAACAATTGGAATTGTTATTCTATTAATTGCTATATTAATAGGAATTAAAAATAAGTATCCAAAGATAGACTTATTTAATTTTACAATACAACAAGCTGATCCAGAGAAACCTTATAAATTGGAAAAACAAATAACAATAAATAATAGGACTATCTATTATTATGGTATTGATTTTGCTTTCTTTTGCGACAAAAACGAGAAATGTTATCAAATTGTAGATGCATTAAAACATAATCAAATAACTATTGATGAATTCCATTCATATTTGAACAAGCAAGTAGAATATGATAATTATAAATCTATTTCTATGTGGGATGGAGGCACAACAATTTATAAAAAATCTGGTAAAGAAATAATTTTTTGTAATACATTAGAAGGCAATAAAGATATTTATATTGGAAGCGAAAAGATGGAAGAAGAACTAAAGGGGAACTATTGTGGTCATGAGAGTAATCAAGAGAAAACTTTTATCAGAACTTATTATATAATTAGTGCAGTTGATGATAACGAAGAAGATTATATTGATGTTACATTAAGACAATTTCAAGGCACACCTGAAATTGTTAAAATTGATAAAAGTGCAAATATTGTTGTTGGAAGGAATTATGAATTTACATTTAGAACATATATAAAATATGATGACACTACAAAAAACATTTTTGAAAATTCTACAATTTTAAAAATAGAGGAAACAAATAAAACAGGCTTAGAGCAAATAAACCAAGCAATTAATGTGAATGATAAATAAATGAAAATGATTGGAAAATTAAGATGTTAGGAACGAAAGTTCCTTTTTGTATGGTAAAATAGTTATGAAATAGTTAATTTTTATTTACAATTAATTGCAAAATCAAATGTTAAAATACATTGCTTGTAGCAACGGCATATTTGTAATAAACTGAACTTGATGAAAGGAGAAATTGTAATATGTTAAAAGATAATCTAAAAACATTAAGAAAAAACAAAGGACTTTCACAAGAAGAATTAAGTATTAAGTTAAATGTTGTAAGACAAACAATTTCAAAATGGGAAACAGGATTATCTGTTCCAGATGCTGAAATGCTAATAAAAATATCAGAACTTTTTGAAACGCCAGTTAGTGAAATCCTTGGAGAAAGTATAGAGGAAAAAGAAACAAATGATTTAAAAGTAATATCTGAAAAATTAGAAGTAATTAATGAACAATTATCGATTAGTCAAAAACAAAAAAGAAAAAGAAAAATTATAGTATTACTAATAATAGACATATGTTTAATATTTTTCTTCGTTTCATTAGCATTATTAGGTAGTCCCTATTTAACATGGGATTATGGTAATCCTGAATGGTCTGTTATTGGAACATTATGGCATTCATTTGAGTGGACATTTTTTAGAATAGCACCATTATTGATTATTGTAATTACAGCTATATTAATAATATTATTTATAAAAAGAGAAAAATAAAACGATCAGAATATTAAGATATTCCGTTCGCAATATGGATATAAGGCGAAACAAAAAAGAAAAATAGAAATGATAAAACTATTTTCCTTTTAATATGTAAAAATCTTTAAACATTTCTGCCAATTCTTGTGGAGATTCTTTACAACCATTTTTAATCCAATAATAAT
>JAGAHP010000040.1 GCA_017627015.1 Bacilli bacterium | reverse complement strand
TTCTTTTTGTTCTCCTAATCTTACATCTTCTATATTTATTTCTATTTCTTGTCCATCATTTATAAGGGTACTTGTTATATTACTTTTATTTATTTCTTTAAATCTTGCGTATGGACTATTTAGTTTTCCTTTTATTACTACATCTCTTGTTTCTAGTCCTTCTACAGGATCTAATGTATATGTTAAATTATATTTTACTTCTTCTGTTCCTTTACTCGTTACTAATCCTGTATCTACTACACTTCCTAGTAACTTTGCTTTTCCTACCTTTATTTGTCCTTTATACTTATCTACTTTTCCATATGAAAATAATCCTATTATTCCTAATACGATTACCATTATAAGTATACTTGCAATATATTTTTTTTGCTTTAATTTTGACATATACTTCACACCCTTATTATCATTATTATCATTATATATTCATTATATCATTTTCTCATCAAAATAAAAAGAAAAAATCTAAGAATTTCTTAGATTTTTTTAATGATTTTTATTAAGTTAATAAACATAAATAAAATGCATAAAAATATAACAAAAACTGCGAAATATAATTTATATTTTAAAATATTAATATTCTTATTTAAGTTATTGTTAGTATAATAACCTTCTTTAAACTTTTTATTGAATTTATTATCTTTGTTTAGATCTATTTTTAGTTCTTTAGTCTCAGCAATATCATCTATGTACATTAAATCTACTTTATCTGTCAAAACTGTTGATGGGATTAATTCAATTAAGTATATATCATTTTTATTTTCAAGATAATAGATAATTGACTTTTCTTTATCATTTTCGCTTAAAGAAAATCTTGTTTCTTTTGCGTTTTTTAAATTTAAAGATACATATCTTATTGAATTAGATTTTCCTTTATTTATAACGAATTTCATATCATTGTTATTTAAAATCAAAACATATACTAACAATATTATTAATATATAAAACAATGTATTAATTATATACTTTTTCTTATTCATTTTAACCTCATTTTATATCTTTTTTTAGTTCAAAAAGTGTATTTAAAGCATCCATTGGGGTCATATTTAGAATATCCATATTTTTAATTTTTTCTTCTACTATAGATACTTTTTCTTCTTCTAATGGTAATGCTAACTCTACTACTTTTTCCTTCTTTTCTTGTTTTTCATATCCTTTAAGAATTTCATCCGCTCTTTGAATTAAAGAATCTGGTAATTTCGCTAATTTTGCAACATGAATACCATAGCTCTTATCAACTGAGCCATCCATAACTTTATGTAAGAACGTAATATTACCATCTTCTTCAATCGCAGAAACATGTACATTTTTTAAATTAGGTAATGTTTCTGATAGTTCTGTCAATTCATGATAATGAGTTGAGAAAAATGTTTTAGCGTGTACTTTATTATGAATATATTCTATAATAGCAGCCGCTAAAGACATACCATCAAATGTAGCAGTTCCTCTACCTAGTTCATCAAATAATATTAAACTATTTTCAGTAGCATTACTTATAGCATTATTTGCTTCCATCATTTCTACCATAAATGTAGATGATCCAGAAACTAAATCATCAGACGCACCTATTCTAGTAAAAATTTTATCAAATATAGGAATATTTGCTTCTTTAGCAGGTACAAATGAACCCATTTGCGCTAGTATACTAATAATTGCCATTTGTCTTTCATATGTTGATTTACCAGCCATATTTGGACCTGTTATTAACATTACTGTTGTATTCTTATCAAAATAAATATCATTTGGTGAATATTCATCAGTCATAACTTTTTCTACAACAGGATGTCTTCCTTCTTTGATATCGATTATATGTTCTTCATTTATAGTTGGTCTTACAAAATTATTTTCTTCCGCAACGACTGTTAAAGACGCCAATACATCTATTTCACTAAGTACAAAAGATAAATCTTGTAAATCCGATATGTATTCTTTGATTTTATTTCTAATACTTACAAACAAATCATATTCAAGATTAATAATTTTTTCTTCCGCGCCTAATATTAACGCTTCTTTTTCTTTAAGAATCGGTGTTATAAATCTTTCTCCAGTAGATAAAGTTTGTTTTCTTTCATACCCAAATTCTTCTTTTATATCTTTAATAGAACCTTTACTTACTTCAATATAGTAACCAAATACTTTATTAAAGCCTACTTTTAATGTCTTAATACCCGTTCTTTCTCTTTCTTCTTGTTCTAATCTAGAAACAAAATCTTTATTTGATTTTCTTGCAACTTTTATTTCATCAAGTTCTTTATTATATCCTTCTTTAATTAAATAACCTTCTTTTAAAGAAACAGGTGCATCTTCATAAATCGATTCATCAATAAGTTTATATAAATCTTCAAATGTATTAATTTCTTCAAAACCTATCTTCTTTAGATTATCATTAATTTTAGGTAATTCTTTTAACGATGTTTTTAGCTGTAATAAATCTCTAGCATTAGCTGAACCAAAACCTACTTTACCTACTAATCTTTCTAGGTCATATACATTATCTAAAGCATCTCTTAATTCATCCTTGACTATAAATTCATTAGTTAATTTTTCTATTTTATTATATCTTTCTTCTATTAACTCTTTATTAACAAGAGGATTTAATATCCATTTTTTAAGAAGTCTTGCGCCCATCGCAGTTTTAGTCTTATCAAGTAACCAAAGAAGTGAATACTTCTTTTCTTTAGTTCTAATATTTTCTATTAATTCTAGATTTCTTTTAGTATTTATATCCATTCTTAAAAATGAATTTTCGTTTACTATATTTATTTTTCTTAAATGAGTTAAACTTCTTTTTTGAGTAGATTCTAAATAAGATAATAAATGCTTAGCACATTCAATTATTCTTTCATCTTCTATATCAGTATAAATTTTACTATAATCATTGTTTAGATCAGTATTATTATAAATTGATATAGTTAAATTATAATGTCTTTTTACTTCATCTAATATAATTCTGTTAAAATCAGTTTTAATAACTACTTCTTTTATATTTCTTTCTATTATTTCATCTACTAATTTTTCATCATCATGTTCTATAACAAATGCATTAAATTCACCAGTAGTAATATCTGAATAGCAAACTACATATGCATATTTTAAATCTAGTATATTACCTATATAATTATTAGATTTTTCATCTAGCATATCACTATTCATTTGAGTACCAGAAGAAACTACTTGAATAATATCTCTTTTAACTAGATTTTTAGTAGACTTAGGATCTTCTACTTGTTCACAAATAGCTACTTTATAACCTTTTTCTAGTAATTTATTTATATATATTTCAGCAGCATGATGAGGAACACCACACATTGGTACTCTTTCTTCTAAACCGCATGATTTACCAGTTAATGTTAATTCTAGATCTCTAGATACATTAATTGCGTCCTCAAAAAACATTTCATAAAAATCTCCTACTCTAAAGAAGATTACTGTATCTAAATTTTCATTTTTAACATCAATATACTGTTTCATCATAGGAGAAACTTTTGTTATATCTACATCTGCCATTTTCATATACTTCACCTAAAAAGATTATAACATTTTAAAATAAATAAGTAAAATAAAAAAAGCCTTTTTAGGCTTTATTTTTCATACAAATTAGTATTTAAGTTCATTAGAACATTACCTTTTTCAGGGCCAGCGTAAAAGTATACTTCTACAACAACAATTAATTCATCTTTTTTATTAAGATACATAACATAATCATCTAATTTATTATTTTCAATATTATTTTTAGTCGCATCATAAACTGATGTGAATTCATCTCCTTGTGATGGCATTCTTCTTAGATCTTCTAAATCACCATTTTCTTCTGCTTGATTATCATAAACTTCTAGTAGCATTCCAGGTATATAATTTTCATCTATATTTTTCATATCTAAAAGATATTTGTTATTTACTTCTTTTCCAGTTTTTGTATCAATATTTATTGACTTATAATAATTAGTAGATGAAGATGGTGTATCCTTTTTAATAATAATGGAAATTATATTTTCATTTTCAAATGTTTGATAAGTAACTTGGCAGTTATCTGTAAATTCTTTAGTATCTTCATAATCACTTACAAAGTCTTTAATCTCTTTATTTAATCTTTTACCTTCATCAGTTTTTAGATTAATATATGGAACTTTTAAATACTTATAATCTTCGCTATCATAGACTTCTATCTTACTAGAATCCGAACTAGATTTTGAATTACTCTTTCCTTCATCTTTTTTAACTTCTTTCACACTATTTGGCTTAATGTATTTATCATACGCTACATACGTACCTAAACTTAAAACCATAATTGTTAAGATAACAATTATCGCAACTAATCCTTTTTTACTCATATTAACATCTCCATATTTTCATTATATCATTTATAAAATTAAAAAATATATAATTATTATTCTTTTACATATAATTTACTATGAAAAAAATACTATTAATTGTGATATTATTATTAGAAGTTTTTATTATTATATATTCTAAGGAAATTATAAAAGAATTCACTTTAACTTTGAATATATGCATATATTCCTTAATGCCTACCATGTTTTTTCAAATACTCTTTTCTAACTTTCTGTTAAATTTAAAAAATGAATTATATATACCTAAAAAAATATATAATTTTTTAAACATTTCAAAAGAAGAATTTATAATAATACTACTTTCTATATTTTCTGGATATCCAAATAACATTAGACTATTAAAAAATAGTAATAACGAATACTTGAACTACTCTACTAATTTTGTTAATCCTTTATTTATATTAGTAAATGTAGGATTAATATATTTACATAATATCAAATTGGCCTCAATTATATATTTAAGTCATATCATAGCAAATATAATAATATTATTTTTATTTAAAAAGAAGAATAAAAGCAACAATAATCTAATTAGTATAAACTATTCCTATTCAGAATTATTAAAAAATACAATTAGTACTTTATCAATTATTTTTTCAAACATTTTATTTATATCTCTATTTATAGCGTTAATAAAACTAACTATACCTTTTAATAGTTACATTATAGGTATATTAGAGTTTTCAAGAGGTATTTATGAAATATCTAATATGAATATAACTATTTATTTAAAAGGATTACTAATACTAATAATAATTACATTCGGATCTTTTTCAATTCATTTTCAAGTAATAAGTTTAAATGAAAAAATAAAATACATTAAGTATCTATTATTTAGAATACTTAATGTATTAATATCTATATTTATATATTTTATTTTTATTTATATTATTTACTTATAAACTCTAAAACCATGTCAAAATTAATATTACATAAGAATATAATAATTGAACCAATTGCAAGATAAGGCCCAAATGGAAGCATTACTTCATTCTTTTTATAGGCATTATAAATAGATATCGGTAATGCGATAAACGACGCGATAAATATTACTATTATAGACATTTTATATCCTATAATAATTGCGACTAATGCCATCATTTTAACGTCTCCTCCACCAAGGGATTCTTTTTTAAATACAACATCTCCTATTTTTTTAATAACAAACATAATAAAGAACATAACAATAGCCTCAATTATCATAAATAATATTTCATAACCAGCATCCATAAATGTACTTATTTCTTCATTTTGAAATTGTAAATATATTTTTAAAACTACTAGAACAATACCTGACACTATAAGTAATTCATTAGGAATAAGCATATATTTAAAATCACTAACCATAATTATTAATAAAGTAGATATAAATACTAAGCCATATAATATTTGTATTCCTGCATTATTAAAATCAATAAAAGTGACATAAGTCGCACTAAATAGTAAGCCTGTTATTAACTCAAATATAAAATACATTGGAGATATTTTTTGATGACACCAATTACATTTTCCTTTTTGCATTATATATGAAATTAATGGAATTTTCTCTTTAAAGGTCAATTCATGATTACACATGTCGCATTTAGATTTACCAAATAATGGTTCTTTTATTGGCAAACGAAAAGCAACGTTATTAAAAAAATAACTACATATTACACCTAATATAAAAAATAAAAATGTGTTTATATACATACATATCCCTCTATTTTCATTATTATTATAACATATTTTGTTTATATACATATTATATTTATAAGGAGGTTTACACATGTTTAATCAATATAACCCTATGATGTATCAAAGTATTTCTAGACCTTTTAGTTTTACTAATATACTAAATGGCGCTCAGAAAACTTTAAATATTATTAATCAAACTATTCCAGTTGTTAAAGAAGTTAGACCTATTTTTAGGAACGCTAGAACATTATTTAATGTCGCAAAAGGATTTAATGAAGTAAATAATAATCATAAGGAAGAATCTGTACCTAAAGAGAACATTTCAAATAATGGTCCAAACTTTTTCATATAAAAAAAGGAAATTATTTTCCTTTTTTAAATGGCACTACGTTAGAACTAGTACCTAATTCATCTGTTTCCTTTGTATATTTTTTAAATATTTTTCTGATATTTTCATAATCTTCATCTATATCATTTCTTGATTCTGAAATAACATAATCTTTTAACTCATTATAGTCTTCTTCTCTATAATCATGAGAATATTTTATTATCTTGTTAAATATATTATATTCAGCTGAAATACGTAACAAATGAGATTTATAATTTAGATTATTATCAAAGCAATAATCTTTTACCTCTCTCATAAGCAACTTATACTTTCTTTTATCATCATAAATATCATAGTCTTTTATATATTCATCTACTCTATCTTTTATTGTGTCCAATACATTCGGATTAACAGCGATATAATCACTAAGATCAGAGTCATAATTATAAATAATATCAATAATGGATTTTCTTAGTCCGTTTTTTTCAAATTGTTCCTTTGTTTTAAATTTCTTATGTATGTCTTCCTCTAGATCTACATCTTCAAATTTATCATCCGAAATATCTTTTATCATTTCCTTTGATACATAATTTAGAGTTTCTTTATCTAAATCTACTTTTCTCATTATAAGACCAAAACCTAAATTCATTTTCGAATCAACTAAATCTTTATCATATTCTTTTTCTTTAATTAATTCTAATCTTGTTCTTTGTAATTGATTTAAACACAAAACATATAAATTACGCAAAAATAAATTTATATTAAATAATTCTTCTTGTTCTACTTCATTTAAATTATTACTTAAAGAATTAATTTTATTAACAATATGAACGCAAATATCAAGTTTATTTAAAGGTTTAAGTAAACTCTCATCTATTTCTTCATTTACATCTATATCTTCATCAAATTCATTCATTTTTTCAATAAATAAATTTATTAAAGCATTTCTATCATTAGTTCTATTTATTTTTTCAAATAACTCATTCTTTTTCATAACAAATCCCTTTTCTATTAATATTATACTATATTAACAAATAAAAAAGAAGCATAGCTTCTATATATATTTATATTTTATATTTTTTAAAAAGTCTTTTGTTTTCATATATAAACCAGTATAAGATTCATAATATTCATCTATAAAATTATCTATTTCTTTTTTAACAGGTGCACTTACATCTAATTTAGTTATTTTATCTAAATCAACATAGTAAAGCATTCTTATTATCTTTAATACTTTATTATTAACTATTCTTTCATTTGTATGATGGTTAGTGCATACAAAACCACCTTTTTCAACTGATATAGTTAGTATTTTACTACTACCACATATTGAACAGTTATCAAAATTAGGACTTATTCCTAAATATGATAAATACTTTAATTCTAGGATATTTGTTATAACATCTGGATCAAAACCATCTTCTATTTTTAGTATAGAAGATTCTAATATTTTAAAAATATTTTCATTATTATTTTCTTTTAATACTTGAGATGTTAAATCTAAGATATAAGATGCATAACTTAATTTTAACAAATCATTCTTTATATTATTTAAAGGATTTATTACATCTGCGCAAATTAAATTACTTAATTTACCCTCTTTATAATTAAATTGAAAATAAGCATAAGTTAATTTAGAACTAATACTTCTTAAATTACTTTTTAATCTTTTACTTCCTTTAGCAATAAGAGAAACAACTCCATATTCTTCAGTTATTACATTTAATAATTTACTTGATTCTTTATATGGTTTTTCGCTTATTATTATCCCTTTCACTTTTGTTATTTCCATAGTTCTCAAATCCTTTAGTTTCTTCTTTATATTTTAAATAATAAGATATATTTCCTGTTTGAACAAATAAATTCCATATATCATCTTTTGTCATATTATCACCATTAATATATTGGGTGATTTTTTATTATTTATTCAAAATTATTTTCATCAAATCCAAATTCTACTAAATATTTATCTCTATCTCTCCAATTATTAACAGTTTTAACAAATAAATCTAAATATACACTTTTACCTACTAATTCTTCTATTTCTTTTCTAGCATCTATTCCTATTTCTTTAATCATTTCTCCATTATGACCAACAAGTATCTTCTTAATACCATCACGTTCAACAATAATACATGCGTTAATAACAACAGCTTCTTTCTTTTCTTCATAGTTTTCAATAACTACTGTTACCGCATGAGGAACCTCTTCTCTTGTTTTTCTAAGAACTTTTTCTCTAATTAATTCTGATACTAAAAACCTAGTACTTTTATCAGTATAATAATCTTCTGGATATACTTTTTCACCTTCAGGTAAATAGTTTTTAATAGTTTTTAACAATTCATCTATATTATTTTCTTTTAATGCACTTATTGGAATTATTTCTTTGAAATCATATTTATCTTTATATTCCATAATCATATTATATAATTCATCTTTTTTAACTTTATCTACTTTATTAATGATTAAAAATGTATCAATATTTTCTTCTTTTATTTTCTCTAATATAAATTCATCACCTTTGCCAAAGTGAGCAGAAGCATCTAACATAAATAAAATTAAATCTACTCCCTCTATGGATGAATAAGATTCTCTATTTAAAAACTTTCCAAGTTTATTAACTGGTTTATGAATACCAGGAGTATCTACAAATATAATTTGTGAATCATTATCGTTATAAATACCTTGAATATTATTTCTTGTTGTTTGAGGTTTATTAGATGTTATTGCTACCTTAGTATTTAAAATTGAATTTAATAAAGTAGATTTTCCTGCATTAGGTCTACCTACTATTGATACTACTCCTACCTTCATACTCTTTTCACTCCATAACTATCTAATATCTTTTCTTGAAGAGAAAACATTTCTTCTTCCTCATCTTTTTCCATATGATCATAACCTAGTAAATGTAAAAAACCATGAGTTACTAAAAAGAATAGTTCTCTTTTTACAGAATGATTATATTCTTTTGCTTGTTCATAAACTTTATCTATAGAAATATAAATATCTCCAAGTAATCTTTCTTTTACTTCATAGTTTTCATCTTCTTCTAAAGCAAACGAAATAACATCAGTAGGTCTATCAATACCTCTATATTGCTTATTAATTTCATGAATTTTTTCATTGTCAACTATAATAACAGAAAAAGATGCATCTATTTTCATATAATCTAATAAATATTTAGTATATGCATCTAATTCATTTATTTCATCTATTTTTTCATTAGTTAAATTATTTATTTCTATCATCTAACAATCCCCCAAAATGTATATCTAGAATATAGTAACACTATTAACGCAACAGCTACTATTATAAATATATTTTTAAATAAATTTGTTGAGAAAAAAGCAGGTAACTTCTTTTCTAATGTATCTATAAATAGATAAATTAAGTAACCACATACGCATCCAATCATGTTAAGTATTATATCATCAACATCAAATGTTCTACCTATTTTTAACTGAGTAAACTCAATTGTACATGATGTAATAATAGATATTATAATCATAGGAAATGGATTTCTCGTTTTCATTATGTGCGATACAAAGTAACCAAACGGAATAAATAATATTATATTTCCAATTATATTATGCATGAATACTTTTGATCCGAATTCATATCTAAAAATTTCTTTAAATGGAATAAAATTGTTTGTGCCATAATTAACATCTTGGAAAGTTACTACATAGAATAATAATAATGCATACAAAAGAAACGCTAATAAAGATACTTCTTTATAAAATACAAATTTTTCTTTATGCGCAATTAAATATACTATTCTCATTGATATAATAACCACTGTAAATATTATAATCATTGGATAATTATCACTCAACGCATTAGTTAATGTTTTCTCGATCATCTACCTCACCCATTTCTATAATTCTTTTTTCTCCTATTTCTTCATATACTGAAAAAAATATATCTACTATTATTTTACTACCATTACTATAAAATTTCAAAGTTTTTTGATTTATAATTTTCTCTTTGCTTTTAATTCTTTCTAACATTTGTTTTTTTGCTTCTTTAACTGCTTCATCTAAAGCCTCATTATTATTATACACTTTATTTATATGTTTTATTTGTCTTATTTTTTCTATACCTATTTCAAAACCATTCATTTTATCTTTATAAAATATAAGTTTTTTTCTATCATAATTTTTATATTTAAATAAATCAAAATATTTTTTACCTATTTTTAAATAAAAAGTATTTTTCGTTTTGTTTGTATATGTTTTTTCTTTATACTTTAAAGGATACTCTACTCTTACTTTATACCAGCATTCACCATATACTTTTCCTTCTGCAGATTTTTTATCCTTTAGTTCATCATTTAACATTATATCTGATGATATTAAGATATCTCCTTTATTAACATAACTATCAACATCAACTAATGAAATACCATTATAAGTATAAATATCTTTTACTATAGCGTTCTTTCTAGATACAATTGAAAACACTTTATTATTATTAATTGTCTTCTTTACCTTTCGCTCTACTATATATACTTCATAATAAACACCATTTTCTTTAATTTCTATCCATTCGATATTATCTTTAAACTTCTTTTTAATTTTATTTTTTATTATACTTATTTCATTATAATTTTTTTTTAATTTATATTTTTGTATATTATAATTTTCTAATTCTTTTTTTATATTTGAATTTAAAATGTTGTTTTCACCTATTACTTTAACATCAAAAATAATATTAGATAAACCTATTAGTAATAGTAAACCAATAGTAAAGCAACAAATAAATAATCTATATTTGTATATTATTTTCTTATACCTATCAATACCTGTTTCATTCTTAATATTAATAATATATCTTTTATTTATCTTTTTTATTTTATTTAAATCTTTTTTATTGATTTTTACTATTACTTTTTTATATGAAATATAATTAATGATTAATAAATTAATATTATTATTGTTACAATTAAGTAAGAATCTATTTATATTATTTCCTGATATTTCTAAATATAAATAATTATTCATTAAAATCTATATTCTTTATAGTTCCTATTATTAAAACTTCATTATTTAATAATCTATATAATTTTAGATTTTTACCTAATATAATTATTTTTTTATCATTTTTTATAACAACCTTATTATCGTTTATTTCCTCTATTTTTTTATAGTTAATTATATCTATCTTATCCTTATAAATAATAATTCTAAAATTGTTTTCACCAATATAATTTTTAACATCATTAAAGATTTTCATATTATCACCTAATTAATAATATGAAAAAAAAGAAGTTTTAAAACTTCTTTTAAGCTAATTTACTTTTAATTATATTACTTACTTCTTTCATATCAGCTTTTCCTTTTAATTTAGGAGTAACTTCTTTCATAATTAAACCCATATCTCTTGGAGAAGATGGTTTAACTGTATCAAATGCTTCGTCTATTATTTTATTTACTTCTTCCTCTGATAATTGTTCTGGCATATATTCCATTAAAACAGATATTTCTTCATCTAATGTTTCAACTACATCCATTTTATTAGCTTTCATATATTCTTCTTTAGAATCTTTTCTTAATTTGATTTGTTTTTCAACTATATTAATTATTTCGTCATCTGTAAGATCTTCTTTTTTCTCTATTTTAGCATTTAAAATTGCACCTTTTAATAAACCAAGAACATCTTTCTTTACTGTTTCTTTTGCTTTAAAAGCAGCTATATAATCACTTTGTATTTTATCAAACATTATTTATCACCTCTATATGCATTTTTATATTCTCCTGATTCTATATTCTTAATCCATTCTTCATTATTAAGATACCAATCTATAGTTTCTTTTATACCTTCTTCAAATGTATAAGTTCTATCCCAACCTAATTCTTTTTCAACTTTAGATGAATCAATTGCATATCTTAAATCATGTCCTTTTCTATCCTCAACAAATTCAATTAAATCATCTGATTTACCCATTTGTTTAAGTATTATTTTAACTATTTCTATATTTTGTCTTTCAGAGTGACCTCCTAAATTATATACTTCACCTATTTTACCATTTCTAACTATTAAGTCTACACCAATATTATGATCGATAACATGTATCCAGTCTCTAACATTTTCTCCCTTACCATATACAGGAATCTTTTCGTTATTTAAAGCTCTTGATATAGTTTTAGGTATTAATTTTTCTGGAAATTGATATGGTCCATAGTTATTTGAACAACGAGAAATTGTTACTGGTAAACCATATGTTCTATAATATGCCATTACTAGTAAATCCGCACTTGCCTTACTTGTAGAATATGGACTAGATGTATGTATCGGAGTATCCTCTCTAAACAATAAATCTGGTCTATCTAATGGTAAATCTCCATATACTTCATCTGTAGATACTTGGTGATATCTTTTTACACCATATTTTAAACAAGCATCCATTAATACTTCAGTACCAATTATATTAGTTCTTAAAAATATTTCTGGATCTTTGATAGAATT
Source organism: Bacilli bacterium (assembly GCA_017627015.1). The sequence goes on along the minus strand of JAGAHP010000040.1, from coordinate 103,240 downwards.
ATCTACATGAGATTCAGCAGCGAAATTTATAATGCAATCAAACTTTTCTTTAGAGAACAAATTATAAACAAAATCTCTATCTGTTATATCACCATAAACAAATTTATAGTTATCTTTTTCTTCTAAATCTTTTATATTATTATAGTTACCTGCGTATGTTAAAGAATCCAAACATACAAAATAATCTTCAGGATATTTTTCAGTTACGTAATGTAAATAATTACTTGCGATAAATCCTGCGCCACCTGTTACTAAAAATTTCATATTACACCTACTTTCATATATAATTTTATCATTTTAAATAAAAAAAATAAAGTAGTTGCCTACTTTATTAATCTCTTTCTCTACTTTGTCTTTTTCTACTATTTTTAATACCAGCTTTTTTAGCTTCTCTTCTTTGTATTCCTGGTTTAGAATAGTGTTCTCTTTTTTTACATTCTGAAGGAAGTCCACTTTTGGCAACTTTTTGTTTAAACTTTTTTAGTGCGCCATCAATGTTACCATTTCTAACTACAACTTTTGTCAAATTTTGTCCCCTCCCTTCGGTTGCTAAAAAAATTATATCACTTTAAGCATTCATTTTCAAGCAAATATTACTATTTTTTAACAATTTCACCTATAAAACAATCATTTTCGTACTTTAATAATTTAACTTTTAATATTTCATTTACTATTTTTTTATCAGATTTAACTTTGCATAAACCATAATTACTTAAATGACCTACCAAATAACCATCTATATATCTTTCAACTAGTAAATCTTCTTCTAGACCTTCTAACGATCTATAATACTTGTTTTTTAATTCTTCACTAAGAAATATTAGTTTTTTAACTCTTTCCTTTTTAATATTTCCATCAACTTGATTACTCATCTTAGCCGCAGGTGTTCCTTCTCGTTTAGAATAAGGAAATACATGTAATTCAGTAAAACCAATTCTTTTAATTGATTCAACAGTTTCGTTAAATAACTCATCTGTTTCACCAGGAAAGCCTACTATAACATCAGTTGTTATCGCGATATTAGGTCTTATTTTTTTTATTTCATCAATTATTTCGATGAATTTTTTCATATCATATCTTCTATTCATGGATTTTAATATAGTATCTGATCCACTTTGAAGTGGTATATGAATATGATTTACTATCTTAGTACTGTTTTTTAATGTTTCCATAAATTTATCATTTAATTCTACACATTCTATTGAAGAAATTCTAATTCTTTTTAGTTTATCAATCTTTTCGATTTCTCTAAGCAAATCCGAAAAATCATATTCTTTTAAATCCATACCATAATGACCTGTGTGAATACCAGTAAGTACAACCTCTTTATATCTATTTTCAGCAAGTGTACTTATTTCTTTTATAACAAGATTTTTTTCTTTACTTCTAACATTACCTCTTGAATAAGGAATAATACAAAACGCACAATAGTTATTACAACCATCTTGAATTTTAACAAAAGCTCGTGTATGGTTTTCATATTTATCTAAACTCATATTTTCAAATTTAATATCTTTCAAATCAAATATCTTAACTATTTGTTTTTTATTCTTTTTGTATTTCTCTACCAAATCTAATATATTTGTTTTATTATTTGTTCCTATTACAATAGAAACACCTGGAATAGCTGCGGCCTCTAAATATTTTATTTGACTATAACAACCCATTACTACTACGATAGCGTCTTCTCCTCTTTTAACAGCCTCTCTTATCATTTTACGGCTTTTAACATCGCTCTGATTAGTAACAGAACAAGTATTTATTATATATACATCTGCTTTATCAGTAAAAGGTACTATTTCATATCCCTTTTCTTTAAATAGTTCTATGTTAACTTCAGTTTCATACGTATTTACTTTACATCCCAAAGTATAAAATGCTGCTTTCATAAAAATCACCAATAAGTATTATAAACTATAATTCAAAAGAAAAAAAGTCTATTTTTTAGTAGACTTCTTTTTTGTTGCTGGTTTCTTTTTAGTTGTAGTTTTTGTTGCAGTAGTTTTTTTAGTTGCAGTTTTCTTAGGAGCAGGTTTACAATTAATTTTTGTATAACATAACCATCCACCTAGAGCAACGGCTAAAATAATACCAACGACAAAAATTGTTATATTTGAATTATTAATTAAATCTAACATACTTTCCCTTCTTCCTTTTATTTCTATATATATTTTATCAAAAAATATATTATATTTAAATAACAAAAAAGAACTTATACAAGTTCTTTACATATCAAGTGTATTTCTAAATTCTTTTAAACTTTGTAAAAAAGTTTTATCCATATCCTCTTCAGTTTGTTCTTTTTCTACTCCATATATTGGAGAAACATATCTAGATGGTTTATATTTTTTAGTTTCTTTTATTTCAGGAACAATCTTACTTACATCCATTGTTTCTTCAGTAACTGCTTTATATACTTTTTTCTTTACCCCTGCTCTTTTACATAATTCATCGTAACTTATGATTGCAGTTTCTTCTTGTTCTTGTTCAAATTCATTTAAGTTAATTGAATCTTCTTTAGAAGCTTTTTTAATATCATTTAATATTCTATCGATATCATTTCCATTATCTTCTTGTAAAACTTCTATTATTTCTTCCTCTGGTTCATCCATTACTTCAATAACTTCAGATACTTCTGGTTCTTCTTTTTTAATCGAGATTTCTTCAACAGCAGGTGAAGACTTTTTAGGTTCTATTGTTTTAGGAGTAGCTTCTATTTCTTTAGCTTTTTTATTTATTTCTTTTAATAATTTTTTCTTGTTTGCTCTTCTAATTTTTTCCATTTTCTTAACTTCTCTACCTGTAAAGAAATTAATAATGTAAATTAATATTAACAAAAAAGATATGATACCAATTATAATTAGCAAAAACCTACTATTTTTATCCATATTGTTTAAATAATTTACTACGTTTAAGTACATTTTATCCACCTCTTATAATCAACTTTCATATCTATTTTTTTCTTATAGATTAATAGTACCACATTTTGTAGAAATATGTCATTAAAAATTTAAAATTTTTTTATTTTTTTTATTAATTATTTACTTTTTTTATATTTCATAATTTGTTATAATATAATTGAGGCGATAATATGGATGATATGACTAATAATTTTATGGATATTTTCTCAGACAAAAATGATGAAAATATTAATACATCTAATGTAATTACCGAAGAAGAAACTAAAAAAGAATATACTTCAGATATTAGTATTTTAAAAAATTATTCAGAAGAATTAGTTTCTAAAAATTACGTTACTAATCCCGCTATAGCGAGAGATGAAGAAATTAAAAAAATGATTTTAATTTTACTAAGTCCAGAAAAATCTGTAGTTCTAACTGGTAAAGCTGGTATAGGTAAAACCGCTATTGTTGAAGGATTAAGTTATAAAATTAAGAATCATGATGTACCTGATGCTTTAATGAATTGTAAAGTATATAAGATTAATACTTCATCATTACTAGGTACTTATGAACATGATGGTATGGAAGAGTCTAAATTACAACTATTAATAAACGAAATTATGGGTAAAAAAGATATTATTTTATTTATAGATGAGGTTCATACTTTAGTTACATCTGCTAAATATGGTGGCGGTGTTGATTTCCTTAATATGTTAAAACCAGGATTAGACCGTGGAGATATTAAAATAATTGGTGCGACTACTACTCAAGAATATGAAGAATATTTATTAAAAGATAAAGCGTTCTTAAGACGTTTTGAAAAAGTTGAGATTGAAGAACCAAATCAAGAAACTACTGTTAAAATCCTAATGGGAACAAAAAGAAAAATTGAAGTATCTACTGGGGTTACATTCCCATATACAGATTGGGTATTAGAACAAGTATGTAAATTCATAGTTAATATGACATCTGAATATAAAAGAATATATGAAAATGGATCTAGATATCCAGATGTATCACTTGCTTTATTTTCTAAATGTTTTACATATGCAAAATTTGAAAATTCAAAAGTATGTACATTTAAACATATATATGAAGCAATTAAAAATACTAACTTAGTATATGATGATGTTATAAGAAAAGAATTACCAATATTTCAAAAAACATTTGAAGAATGGTTAACAAAAGAAGGAGTTAAGGTTGAACTTTAACTTTTTTTTTGCAAAAAAAAAGCATTAAATGCTTTCTTTATCTATCTTGAACATAGTTTTGTTGATAACTTAAATCAAATGTTGCTCCATTTGCTGGTAAATCACTTGGTTCAATATCTGTATCAAATTCTACTCTAACTACAAGAGTTCTTTTTGCACCTGCGGCTAATTTATCGTTTGCTGCTGGTACTGCATTATTATCTTTCCATTTAACTGTATAATTAGTATATGCATCTTGTTCTGGAGTTAATGATGTATTTGATACACTTTCTATTTTAGCATCAATTGTTCCACCATTTTTAACATCTACTTCAAATTCATAAAAATCTCCTGGTGTAGTTAAAGTAATGTTATAATCTACTCTTATTTTATTTGATGCAATAGTTGCTGGTGAATTACCATCACCTATAGGTACTGATTGTTCATTTATTACTATATTTTCAAAATGAACATCCCAACCTACCTTATCGATTTTTGTTGTACCATTAATACTAAGAGTAGTACGTAATGCAGAATAGCCTAATGTTATACTAGCAATTAATACAAGAAATAACGCAATCGCAAAGTATCTTTTTCTTAAAAAGTCAGATTTCTTATTCATAATAATTCTCCCTTCAAAATCTACTATTTATTCAAAGGATAAACTATATATTCTTTATCCTTATCAACCTTTATTATTGTGGTTTTATCTAATTCCTCTATTAAATCATATTGATCTTTTTTATTATTATTTAAATCACTTAAATATAAATCTAAACAAGATATAATATTTTTGTTTTTTCTAATTGTATTTATATAAACTTTTTTATTGTCTAATAATATAAAATCATAAGAATCATTGTTAGTTATATAATAAATTGGTTTTTTTACTGAAGTTTCCATGTTTAATAAATCATCTATTGTTTTAGTTCTATAAATTTTTTTATTATTTAAATCAGGAAATTTATCAATTTCAACTAATATACTCTCATTATTATCAATAATAGTTCTTACATATTCGTTGAATAAACCATTTGGTTTTTTTATTGTGAAAATATTCTTCAATAAAATAATTAATGATATTACAAAAAGTAATAAACAAATAAGAGACAATTCTACTTTATCTATTAAGATAAACAAAACAAATGTAATAATAAATAAAATTGTTACTACTCCACTTTTAAATACATTATTATTCATATACGTCTCCTATCATAATCATTTTATCATAAATACTATGTTTTATAAATATAAAACAATAAGTTTTACAGTTATTTTATTTTTTGAATTATTAGCTTTTTATCAACTATTTTTAACACTACTTTTTTATTTTTTTCAACTTTACCAAATTCTTTAATATTATTAGAATTTATAATTTTCTTAACATTAACTATATTACTTTCTCCTTTTAAATAAGAGGAAATAATTCCTATCTTTTTATTATCATTCTTACCATTATAATAATTTAAAATCTTATATGGATCATCAACTACAAGTTTTGAATAAACTAGAACAAATCTATTTTTACTTTTCTTTTTTACTCTTTTTAGTTCATATTTAACAATAGGTGTTTTAGCTATATCAGATCTTGTTTTTTGATCATTATATCTAAATATACCTTTTGAATCATCAAATACAATTCCTTTTTCATGCATACTTATTGTGATGCCTATTTTATATAATTTTTGTTTAGTATAGTTTTCATCAAAAGTATTATTTATTGTTTTTAATACATCATCAATACTAAATTCATTAGAATTATTTTTACTATTTAAATATTCTATTGCGTAATTAATATATTTTCCTTCATCTTCTGAATCTGCATATTCTTCCATAAATACTGATGTTTTTTTATCAAATTCATTTATTTTTATTCTTTCTAATTTAGTTATTTTGAAATTATAAACTAATAAAAATATTAAAAATATTATAATTATCAATAGAATTATATTTAATAGTATTTTGTTTTTAGTATTTAGTTTCTTAAAATCTTTTATTTTCATGTTATCACCTATTTAATCTTCTGAATGATTAACTTATCACCTTTCATGATGTAAGTTATTTTTATTTTTCCGTTTTTCTTAGAATATTTTTCTAAATCTTTTTCATTTTTTTCTATTAATTTTTTTACTTCTTTTGATGAAGATGATCCTAATAAATAATTTTTTATAGGAGTAATATCAACTGCTTTGTTTTGATTTCTATTTAAATCAATATAATAATTTAAAATGTTATAAGGATTATCAATTACATATTTATTATATTTAACAGTATATGTATTTTTATTTTTTCTTCTAATCTTTGTTAATTTAGTATATACAATTTTTCTTTCTTCTATTTGTTTGCCAGTTTCGTTATCAACATTTATTTTATAGATATCACTACCTGAATCATAAGTAATATTTTTATTAAGCATCTCTTTTGTTATACCTACTGAAATAATATCATCGTTTTTTATTTTTTTATTAAATGTTTCATTTATGTATTGTTTTATTTCTTTAGTAGTCATTTCATTTTTATGATTATTATATAGATTATAATCTAAAGTAAAAATTATATATTTATCTAACCCTTTACTTTTTGATTCAGTTATATCCTCTATAAATTCCATATATTTTTGACTTTGCTTAACTATTTTATTTTCTTCAATCTTACTTATATTTCCTGTTCCAAGAATATATATGGCAGTGAATACTAGGAATATTAAAACTAATATTCCTAGTAAAATCATACCATAATTTTCTTTTTTATTAACATAAGTAATAATCTTATTTTTTATATTGTTTATATTCATCATATTATCACCTACTTTATATACTCTAAGATAGCATATGTGTTATTAGATTGATCAGTTCCAACTTTAACTTGGTAACTATTTGGTGTTCTAGTAACTATGTCGCTATCACCTTTATATTTAGTTGAACCTATTAAGATACCTTCATAGAAATTAAATGTTCCACTTCCCATATTGATTGCTTGTCCCATAGTAGAGCCTATTGCTTGAATATGAGGGTCTGTGATTGATATATCAGCAGATTCATAACCAGAATCATCTAATATACCTTGTGTATATGTTCCATTTGTCATATTTATACCATAAGCATTAACTGCATCTACATTTATAGTTCCACTATCTATATTTACGTTACCATTTGCCATATTTATACCATAACCACTAGATCCAGATATTACATCAAATGTACTTCCATCTATGTATATATTACCATTTAGCATATCAGAACCATAAGCTATACCTTGTGAATCAACATGATAAGTTCCTCTTACTAAACTTAATCTTGTATTAGCATCTTCCATATATACAATATATGATGTTTGTAAATTGTTAGTTGATGACATATTTGTATCTGTAACAATAGTATTAGATGAAGTCGTTGAATAAATCATTATTGACCAATTATTATTATTCATAGAAACAGATCCACCATTAATAGTTAATTTACCGGCTTGGTTTCTATATGCATATATTTCACCTGCATTATCATGTGAATTAATTGTCATATCAGTTATTGTTGAATCATTGCTAGAATTATTAAGTATTGCATAAGAGGCTCCCGCACCAGATATTTCAATACTATCTTCATTTGATATTAAAAGTCCTGTATTTCTAATACCAAGCATCCATTTATACTTACCATTATTATGTTTAACACTATAACTAGTTTTATATGAATTTAATGTACCTCTGTTATAAACAGCAGATGTATAATAATTAGCCCCTGCGGCATATGAATTATTAAATGATACAGTACTTTCATCCATGTAAAGAGTTCCAGTATTATTAATTAAGTATTCTTCACCAGAAGAAGCACTTGTATAATTAATTGGCACATTAGTATAAGTAGATGTACCTGAATTACTAATAAATCCTGTTACTTTTCCTTGATTAACATTTAATGTACTAGATGCATTAGCATTATTAATATTTCCAACAATATTATTTTCAGTTAAAGTCATTAGACTAACACCTTGCTTATGAATAGCTGTACTAGAAGATCTTAATGTTGAATTTGTAATAATAGAATCATGTGTTGAATTATCATAAATACAATAATTATTACCAATTATATTAGAATCATTAATATTTAGCTCACCAGAATTTATGATGGCTTGATTCGTTGACCTTATCCTACCATTATTCAAGATTAATGAATTAGAAGTTTCTATACCATATGGTGCGATTATGCTTCCTTTAACTATATTAATTGTACCACTAGAATTAATAGCTTTATTTTCTGAATTAATTGTGGAGTTTTTAATAATTAAGCTTGAATCCTCTGTACCTTCAACAAAGTTATATGAATCAAAATCAACATTTTCTATATCAAGTGTACCTTCATTTATAAATAATGTAGTATTTAAATTATTAGATATCTTACTTGGTTTAGTTATTACTTCAGATGATTTTTTAGTAATTATACTTAAATTATTTAATATACTTAATACTGTAAAGTTTTGAGTAGCAGTATTATGTTCTATATAAATCTTAAAGTAATAATCTCCAGCGTTAGTTGGTGTTGGTATATCAAAATCAACTGTTTTCTTATTACCTGCGTCATTATTAATATCATAAGAAGTATAAGATACATAATCATCAAATCTATTTTCATTTGTTGTAGATAAACCTACATATATTCTTCCAAGAGTTAAAGTATTAGACCAATCATGCCAATATGTTAATGAACCTTCTAAATACTTAGTTTTATTGGTTGTTTGTTCAGTAGTAAATGATATTTTATTGTTGTAATACTTAACAGCATGTGTGTCTGAGTAACTTCTTTGTAATGTTACTGGTTCAATAAATGAATAATAATTACTTTCATCTACAGCTGTCCAATCTGATGTAACTAAAATAATATCCTCTTGTTCTTGTTCTGGTTCAGAATCATCTATATAAGTTATTTTAGCATAACCATCTCCAACTTTAGCAGTATCTGCTGTAGGTGTTTCACTTGAACGAATTGTTGAAACAGTTTTTGTATTTTCTGAATTAGATTCATAACAATCATAACAAGTAGTATGTTTATTAGTTAATGATGTATTACCTATATAAGATATACCACCGGATGAGCCACCACCAACAATTCCTCCGTAGTAGCCTCCGCCACCACCTTCAGAATTATCTGCTCCTACACCAAATTGTGCAGTTGAATAAGTGCTACCAGAATAAGTACAATATCCTGCTGTACCAATTTCAGATTCTGTACAGTTATAAACTGAAGTATTCCAATTTTTTTCTGTTATAGGAATAAATTTAGCTTTATAACCAGCTCCAGAAGCACCAGATGCTTTTGAATATGTAGGTCCTGAACCTTCATCATATCCATTTTCAACAAAATGTGCTCCAGTTCCACCAGCAGATACTATTATTAGATCTTCTGTTTTGTTTTCAAATGATGTAAGTAATCCTGATGATGTTGCTATATGAGTAGCACCTCCACCTGAAGCTAAATATTGAGTAGCATTAGTATTTAAAGTAAATGATTGATCAACAGCTCCTCCGCCATTATAACCACCGTCTACTGTATCATATCTACCATTATAAGTAACGTCTCCTGCTCCACCAACATTAATATATAACTTATCTCCTTCATTAAGTGATATAGTACCAGTTGAGTATGCTCCATATCCACCAATATAAGTGGAATCAGCAGAACCACCTTGCGCTCCCCATGTTTCTAATTTATATTTTCCTGTTTTTGGTACAGTATATACTTCTTCATTACCTGTATAATCATATTCAGTAGTTTGAACATTATCACTTGATTTACCAGAATAAGTAATTCTTGCATGACCTGGTCCTTCTTTAGCAAAATTACTAATTGGTTCAGAATCAGCATCTATAGTTATTTCTGTTTTAGTATCTATATCATCTGATATTAAGTTAGTATCCTCTGTATACATTACCATCTTTTTATCAGTTAATAAAGAGTTTCCTATATAACCTGATCCTCCGCCTCCGGCACCACTGTAATTAGTGTTAGAACCTCCTCCATAGAATCCGGCTCCTCCACCAGAACAGTTTCCAGATGTTGAAGAACAATAACCTCCTGCACCAAATGTACCAGCAGTACCTGTATAAGGATCATTTGATGTAACAGCTCCTCCTTCAGTTTGAGTTCCGCCATATCCTAAATAATATGATGAACCCCAAGTTCCAGCGTTTCCGTCTACACCTTTTATACCTCCACCAGATCCAGCAGCCATTGGAGTATTAAATTTACCTGTATAGTTACCAACTCCACCGCCGCCTCCAGCGACAATTATAATTGAATCTATATCATTTTCTAATTCATTTAGTAATCCTGATGTAGTAGCTATATGAGTAGCTCCCCCACCAGATCCAGCACCACGTCCGTCAGAATAATCTCTTCCGTAACCACCACCGTTGTATCCGCCTTCTGAAACACTACTTATTCCATTTACACCTTGGCCTCCTACATTGATGTATAATTTATTACCTTCTTCTAAATGAATCTTACCTACTGAGTATCCACCATAACCGTATGTTACATTAGATGCAGATGGAGTATTTCCTGATGCTCCCCATGCTTCTAATATATAATCACCAGTTACTGGTGCAGTAAATACTTCTTCGTTACCAGTATAATCAAAATCAACTTTTACTGTTTCTGAATTATCACTGTCTTTGTTTTCTAGTAATTTAATAAATGCAAATCCGTCACTTGTGTTACCTATCATAGTACCTTTATTATCAAATGTTGGCATTTCTTCATTACCAGCTACCATCTCAGTATTATCAAATACTTTTCCTGAATAATGGTATGAACATTCAATATTTAATGTACCATCTTGACAACCTGTTTTTGGAGAAGTATCGTTTTGTGATTCAATAGCAACTGATCCTAAATGTCCAGATACATATCCAGAACCACCTGATCCTGATTCATAATTAGAATCATATGATTCACCACCGTAGTAGCCTCCGCCACCACCGGCAACTCCATCACTATCACCAGTTCCTTCACCATTTTTACCTATACCAAATAAGTAACCACTAGTTTGTGTTGCACCAAGAGCACTATTATTTCCATTATTTCCTCCGGTTAGGCCACCACCATAACCAGGAGATGTATTATATGATGCACCTCCGCCGCCTCCAGCAACCATGATACGGCTTGCTAATGAAGAGTTATTATTCCATTCACCAGATATTAATCTGATATCTGTAGCTCCTCCTCCAGCACCAGCAGATTCATCATCATTACGATCCCAAGTAGCAGATCCGCCACCATTATATGCACTTGGAGTATCTTGACCAACAACTCCAGTACCTCCTTTGGCACCAACATAAACATATAATTTTTCACCTTTATTTAAAGTTATATTACCACCTGAGTATCCACCTTTACCACCAGCAGTACAAGGATCACCTTGACATAATGATGTTCCTCCAGCAGCACCCCAAGTTTGAATTTTATATATACCTTTAACTGGTGCGATAAATTCTTGATAATTACCTGTATATGAATATGATTTTTCATAATTAGTTAGTTTTGATGTAACATTTAGTGTTGTTATTTTAACAAAACCATTACCTTGATTTCCGTCCATAGTACTTTGACCATCATATGTTGGCATTGTATCACTACCAGAAATCATAGTAGTATTATTAAATTTCTTTCCTGAATAATGATAAGAACATTCAATATCTGTTGTACCATCTTGACAACCTGTTTTTGGAGTAATACTAGTTTCAGATGCTATTGCAACAGAACCTAGGTGTCCAGAAATATATGAACTACCACCTGTAGCAGTATAGCTACTAGCTTTACCACCGTAGTAGCCTCCGCCACCACTTGCTCGTAATCCATTTTGTCCAATACCAAATGATCCACCACTAGTTTGTGTAGCACCACCTATAGTATCACCTAATGGTCCAAATGATGCTTCCGATGATAATGCTCCAGCATGTCCTTCTGTAGTTACAGGATATACTACACCACCACCGCCTCCAGCAACCATAATTCTGCTTGCTAAAGAGATTGAATTATTCCAATTACCATTAGTTAATCTTATATCACTAGCTCCTCCTCCAGTAAAGTTATTACCATCGGATAAAGAACCTGTAAGAGAACCTCCACCATTAAATATTGATACATTATCTATATTAGTACCAGATATTCCTTTTGAACCAACATAAATATATAAAGTATCACCTTTTTCAAGTTTAATATTTCCTGATGTATAAGCACCCTTACTTCTTTTTTCGTTTTCAGGAGTACATCCGTACCAAGTACATTTAGATATGTCATCTGTACTAGCTCCCCAAGCTTCTAGTTTATATTCACCATCAGCAGGAGCAGTAAATACTTGATAATCTCCTGTATAATTATAATTATATGTCTTAAATACTGGTGAATAAGTATGTCCATACTCATCACTATTATACTTATAATTATTTACTATTTCTTCGGATGTTAATTCTTTATTATATACTTTAAATGAATAAATAGAACCTTTTAAGAATTCAGAATCAGCGCTAGTTCCACCTGGATTTGCCCCTAACATTAAGATTGTATTATCAGTTGTTGTAGTATAAGTTGAACCATTATATTCATTAACAAACACTCCATCTACATATAACTTCATTGTATTATTTTTCAATGTTAATGTAGCAGTATAAATACTATTATTATTTATGTTATTAGTACGAATTCTTTTATATTCATTATCTATATAACAAGTTGCTTCTATTTTTCCATCCTTTACTTGTAAACCACATCCACCATTTTCGAAGTTTGCTGCTATTACTTGTTGTTTACTTGTATCTGTCGTATTAAATACAGCTTCCCAAGTAAATTCTGTTTCATCAAATTTCTTTATAGGAATATAATTATTTGTTCCATTAAAGTTATATGAATTATTATCGTATGTAGCATAAGTTGTGTTAGCGTTATTATTATTTCCAGATATATCTCTCCAAACAGTTGATGGAGAAGATCCTGGATTATAACTATCATAATGTAAGTATAATCCATTAGTAGTATATTCATTTTCACTAATTTCTTCAGTTATTGTATCCGGATCAATAGGGTCTTCATCCTCATCGTCATCAACAACTCCTGTATTAATTATTTTTAAATTAGTAGTATTAGTAATTTGTTTTGTAGTATTAAGATTAAATCCATTCATATCTAATGTAAATGAAATATTATCTTTTGTTTCTACATCATATGCTATTTCGGCATCATCTAACATTTGAAGTGTTTCACCATCTTCTACTTCATTAAATGCCTTTTGAATATTTGAATAAGTCTTATCTTGATCTACATTTATTATAAATTGTTTTGGATCTGATAAATAGTTATTAATCCATTTTCCATAAGAAATTGGAATATTATAACCGTACATTGATCTATTAGTTAATCTTGAATTATTAATAAATCCTGATCCTCCAGCACCAGAAGTTACTGCGTTTGTTACTACAGCACCTCCACCACCACCGTAGTAGCCGCCTCCGCCGCCACCACCGTGTTGTTCACAGTGAGAACCACCTTGCCCAAATGTTCCTGAAGTTCCTTGGCATACACCAATTCCTCCTGTTCCACCTTCAGTTTGAGTACCTCCAGTAGGAACTTGAATAGCGTAGGATGTTGATGTTCTTAAATTACCATTAGCACCTTTATAACCACCACCAGAACCACCGTCAGATCCATTATTCCAATAATCAGATCCTCCACCGCCTCCGGCAACAATTATAATTGATTCTTTATTATTTTCTAATGAAGATAAAATTCCTGATGAAGTAGCAACATGTGTTGCTCCTCCTCCACCTCTAGCAGAGTAATTAGAACCACCAGTACCGCCACCATTGTAACCACCAACAGTTCCTGTAGGTTGTCCACCAACATTAATATATAGTGTTTCAGTAGTACTTAATTCTATTTCACCAGTAGAATATCCACCATATCCTCCATTTCTTCCATAAGAGCCACCTTGTGCTCCCCAAGCTTCAACTTTATAATTACCATTACATAATGGAGTAAATGTTTGTTCTCCTCCAGTATAATCGAAATTATAAGTTTCATTACTTGAACATGTAGCATTAGATTCACCTAAATATGTAAATCTAACATATCCATGTCCAGATTTAGAAGTTTTTGATGTTGGATTAGAAGAATAATTTGTTGTTGATCTAGTATATATTTCATCTTCATTATTTATTTCTTCTGCTTCTTCAAATATTATTTTTTCATCTCTAATATTTTCGATAGAATTATTATAACCATAAGTATAACCTCTTAATCTACCATTATAGAAATTAATAGTTCCATCAGTATTATATATACCATATAATCCACCTGATATATAAGGTATAGAAGTTGATAATTCTTCTTCACTATTACCTATGGTTGTAACATAGTTTTGAACTTGATAAATTCCATAAGTATCACCTTCAATAGAACCACTATTAATAGTTACATTTCTAGCTACGTTTGAAGATGAATTTAAGTATAAACCAATATGACCAGATTTAATAGATGCATTAGAATAAGTTAAATTTAATAAATTATCATAAGAATAAATACCAATTGCATTAATTCCAGGTGTTTCTATACTTCCACCTGTAATATTTAATGCTTGACTCCATCTTTCTGCAATACCATATGCTCCTGTATTACCAGCATAAATTCTAGAACCTGTTTCCATTGTTAAACTATCTTCAGCCCATATACCAGATGCATTAGGTGCGTTTATAAATGCTCCATCCTTAATATCAGTTGAACCCCAACTTAAATATAAAGCATAGTGATCTCTATTTATTGATGTTGTTTTAATCTCTGCATTTTGTACTACTAAGTGAGAAACATATTTATAAATACCATATCTTGCACCACTAACTGTACCACCTAAAACATTAATCTCAATTTCATTACCATTATACTCATCTCTGATTCCATCATATTGAGTACCTATGATTGTTCCATCATTTATATTAACTTTGTTGGCATTACCATAAGTGTATATACCATAATTACTTCCTGTTATAGTACCATCATTAACTGTTAATGTTGTAGAACTACTTTGTAATCTTATTCCAATATCACTTGCTGTAATATTTGTTCCACTATTAATAGTTACACTTGAATTATTTGCACTTGTTCTTATACCATCAGTAGTAGCATTTATCTCTGAATTATTAAGTGTTACTTTTTGTGCACTTTCTAATAAAATACCTCTATAACCAATTAACTTAGAGTCAGTAATCACAATATTACCTGCGCCTGATTGACCATAAATAGCACTTTGTGAATTAGGACTAGCATCTAGAAGTACTCCATTTATAGTTAAATTTGCTTTATTATTAATACAACTATAATAATTATTAATTATTGAACCAGACTTTGAAATTGAAGAATCAACAATAGTTAAATTAGAATTATTATTTAATGGTTTTGTAAATGTTAATTCATAACCTGCTAAATCAAGAGTTATTGTAGTATTTCCTACAACAGTTGATTCTTCACTTATCAAAGCATCTCTTAATGTAGTAATATTTCCTGAACCATTTAAATTATTATATATGTATTCTGAAGCTTCATCTAACGTAATAAATAATTCACCATTAACACTAAATACAGCTTCTTTAGTATTTAAATAATTTATTATCCATCTATTATTAGATCCATCTACATGGTATCCATACATTACCTTATTAGTTAATCTCGAATTACCAATATATCCAGATCCACCACCACCGGCATTAGCGTTTGTATAATAAGTCATTCCGCCACCGTAGTAGCCTCCACCACCGGCACCATAGAAATATCCACCAGTATATAGGTATTCTTCACTTGCACCTTGTCCAAATGAACCTAATCCTATAGAAGAGTTATTTGAATTATAACCTGGTCCTTCTTGAGTACCTCCAGTACCAACACCAGAATTTAAATATGAGTATCCATCTTGGCCTTTATAACCTCCACCAGATCCTCCATATCCATAATTACCGTTGTTATAGTATGAACTTCCACCACCGCCTCCAGCGACGATAAGAATTGATTCTCTATTATTGCTTAATGAAGATAATAGTCCTGATGTAGTTGCTATATGAGTAGCTCCTCCACCAGATCCAGCAGATATAGTTGATGAATATTTAACTGCAGTAGTTCCACCACCGTTATATCCTCCAGGAATTGGATCGATAGATGTACCTGTTCTACTTATACCTTGACCACCTACATAAATATATAGATTTTCATTAAGTGTTAATTCTATTTCACCAGTAGAATATCCACCATATCCACCATATGCCATATCACTATAAGAACCACCTTGAGCACCCCATACTTCTAATTTATATTTTCCTGCACATGGAGCACTAAATGTTTGTTCATCACCTGTATAATCAAATTTCCAAACATAACCATTTGTACATGTAGATGTTGTTTCATCTATATATGTTAATCTAGCATAACCATTTCCTGATTTTGCATTCTTTGCTTTTGCAGTATTTGATACTTTATCAGTAGACCTTGTTCTTATATTCGCAGTACTTTCCTCTTCTTCACCTTCATAATCTTCTATTATATCCATTCCTGTTCTTATACCATTGAATGAAGAATTATATCCATAGTACTTACCTCTTAATCTACCGTTATAGAAATTAGTAGTTCCAGCAAGTTTATAAATAGCATAATCTCCACCAGATACATAAGGAATTAAAGTAGATAATTCATCTTCAGTACTTCCGATAGATGTATTAAAATCAACTGCTTGATAAATACCATATTTATTACCAGTAATACTACCATTAATCATATTAAATGATTTGTCTGTACCAGATCCACCTGAAGCAAGTATTCCTAATCCAATATAACCTGATGTAATAGTTCCACCATACATCTTGATATTCTTATATTCGTTATTAGCACAATATACACCATAAGCATTTGATCCTGGTGTTTCTATAGAACCTCCGTTCATAGTTAAGCTTAGGTAATTAGAATATATACCATATGAATTATTATGGCCAGCATAAATTCTTGCTCCATCATTAATTGTAATGCTACTAGTATTCCAAATTGCTGATGCATTTGGTGCATTTATAAATGCTCCATCATTTAATATTAAACTAGCCCATCCTCCGTTATAGTATGCATAATTAGAATTGTTTGAAGAAGTATTTCTTATTTCAGCATCAGATATATTAGTTATACAATATGAAGCAACCATACCATATCTTGGTCCACTAATTTCTCCTCCAGTTATATTAAATTTAGATGCATATTGTGGCCAGTTACTTGTACTCTTACTTCTTTCGTCTCTTATACCATCATATCTAGTTGAAATAATAGAACCACCTGTAATATTAATAACTGTTGATTGTCCATAAGTATAAATACCATAATTTGTTCCTTGAATAAGTCCATCATTTATAGTTAATGTATTATTATCAGTTTGTAATCTAATAGCTATATCTGAACTAACAATTTCAGTATCATTATCAATTGTTATAGTTGCAGCAGCATCACTTCTAATACCATCTGCTGTTGCTGTTATTTTAGAATTATTAATTGAAACAGTTTGATTAGAGTTTAATAATAAACCTCTTGTTCCTTCTAAATCAGAATCAGTTATTGTTATTGAACCAGTTCCAATTTCACCAACTACCACATTATATCCAGTAGCTTTTAACTTAACTCCATTTATAGTTAAATTATTATTATTTCTAAATACAGAATCTTTAGTTCCTGTAAATAATCCTTTTGTATCTCCAGTATCAACTATAGTTAAATTAGAGAAATTTAATATACTCTTAGATACCGATATATTATGGCCTTTTAAATCTAATGTTATTGTAGTATCTCCAACTATTGAAGAAGACTCATTAATAGTTGTATCTTTAATAACTTCAATTGTTCCTTCGCCATTTAAGAAATCATATATATATTGTGATGCATCTTCAAATG
Organism: Bacilli bacterium; assembly: GCA_017627015.1. Next base: position 85,192 of record JAGAHP010000040.1, on the reverse strand, counting down.
AATTAAATAATTCATCATTTACTTTTAAGAACATATCTTTTTCAACTAAATAATTAACTATCCATTCATTTTTTTGTTTATTAGAGTAAACATATGTAGAAGAACTTGTTAATCTCGAATTACCGATATAACCAGAACCTCCACCTGCTCCATTAATTCCAGATGCTATACCACCATACCATCCAGAACCAGAACCTATATTCAATTTATCATCTATAATTCCTTGACCTAGTCCAAATGCATAACCGGAAGTTTGAGTTCCTCCTATTGCTATATATCCACCATTTGAATCCCAATCAGGTGCGCCTAAATCTACTGAATTACCTCCAGAGTAACCGCCTCCTGATCCACCAGCTGCATAATTTGAACTATTACAATAATCAGATCCTCCACCGCCTCCAGCGACGATAAGTACTGTATCTTGATTATCTTCCAAAGTAGATAATAAACCACTTAATGTAGCTATATGAGTAGCTCCTCCTCCAGAACCAACTTTAATACCGCCATCACATTCAGCATATGCTTTTGATGAGCCACCACCGTTATATCCACCTTGGACAGTACAGTTTCTTCCAGTACAAGTAGATCCAGCACCACCAACATTAATAAATAATATTTCAGATGCATTTAAGTCAATTTCACCGGTAGAATATCCACCATATCCACCATATCTAGATGAATCTACGCTACCACCTTGAGCACCCCATACTTCTAATTTATACTTACCTGTACATGGAGTACTAAATGAATCTTCAGATCCTGAATAATCAAATGTCCACGAATCACCGTTTGTACAAGTATCAGTATCTTCTCCTATATAAGTTATTTTTGCATAACCATTACCTGATTTTGAAACGTTAGATGTTGGAGTTGATGAATATGTCTCTGAATAATATGAAGAATGATCAATTATACTTTCATCTTGTTCTGTAACTTCAGCTATATCTTTTTTACTTCTAATAGCAGAAAAATCATTGTTATATCCATATGTATAACCTCTTAATCTACCATTATAGAAATAAGTTATACCATTAGTATTATATATACCATATAATCCACCTGATATATATGGATCAGTAATAGATAATTCATCATCAGTTGTTCCAATTGTTACTGTATATGGTTGAGTAATATAAAGACCATAAGTATCACCTTGAATTGAACCGGATTTCATTGTAAATATTCTATCATAAGAACTGTTACCATCATTTAAGGATACACCGATATAACCAGATTTAATAGTACCATTATTCATATCAATATTTGTATAATAATTATCATTACATAAAATACCATATGCACTAGATCCTGGTGCTTCAATAATACCACCATTCATTATTAATCTTGTATAGTGACCTCTTATACCAAAACCATTAGATGCTCCTGCATATATTCTTGAACCTTCTTCAATAAAGACTCCACCTTCTGATCTTAAACCAGAAGCACCTGGTGCATTTAAGAATGCTCCATCATTTAAATATAGGTCATTCCAATCTTCTGAATAATAGGCATATTGATCTCTATTAATAGAAGAAGTTTTAAGTTCAGCATTTTGAATAGTAACTGTATCACCTCTAGCATACATACCAAACCTAGTACCTTCTACTAAACCTCCATTAATGTTAATTGTTTTACCTCTACCATTATATTGTCTATCATCTCTTATACCATCACCGTTAGAAGCTATAACATGTCCATTAACATTTATTTCATTTCCTATACCATAAGTATATATACCATAATTATAACCATTTATTTCTCCACTATTCATATTAAAATTACAATTATCTGCTTGCATTCTTACACCAATACCTGAAGAAGTAATAGTTCCACCATTCATAGTATAATTTGATGTTCCCCTATCACAATATAAACCGGAACCAGAATTAACATTAATTGTTGTTCCTTCATTTATTATTACATTAGCAGAAGTGCCATTATATATACCACTTTGATTATTTGTATTAGTAATACTAATACCATTTATTGTTAAAGTAGCATTGTTATTAACACCAATTGCTGTATGATCATATTGACCATTACCTATAACTTCTAGAGTTCCACCTAATGTTAAATCAGTATAAGTAACTATACCTTTAATAGTACCAGATTCTATATCTTCACAACTAGATGTTTCAGTATTAAATAAACCAAAATTAGTTGATTCTAAATTAAATGTTTCTTCTAATGAAAGATTACCCGCATTATAAATTGAGTATCCACTTTGAGCAGTTATTGTACTATTTTTTATAGTTAATGAAGCATCTTCTTTATTATCAATAGCGTTGTTGTTAGTATTAGATTCAGTAATATTTACATCTTCTATAGTTAAATCTCCATAGTTATTTAATGTTCTCGCACTTGTTATAGAGCCTTTTTCTTCAGAAGTATCATATATTTTTAAAGTACCGTTATTTGTTATATCATTACCTGTTGTTATGTTATAACTACTCATATTTATTAATATGTCGGCTCCTTCTTCAACACTAATTGGATAAGTTGCTTCAAAGTTTCTTACAATAAATATTTCACTTCCAGAAATAGTTGCAGTATTAATTGCATCTTGTAAACTAAAGAAGTATTGAGTACCACCGTCTTCGATTACCGCAACTGCATTTGCTGGATTACCTATTAAATATACTCTTTGCTTATTTCCAACTCTTTCATTATATAAGAAGTATCCTTGAGGTACTGAATCTGTTCTTCCTAAGAACGCTACTTCACCTTCTATATAACCATCATAGAAATTAAATGCACCGTTTTGTTCTAATCCTAAATCTGTACCTATAATCTTTACATTATCTGTTATAACATTTCCATCATTATAACCAAGTATTAATTTTTTATTATTTACAAGTCCAGTACCATCAGGATTTTCAATAGTACCATTTATTAATCTTAATTCACCATTATTAATAAATTCACCAGTAATTTTGTTCTCATGTAAATCAATAGTAATATTTTTATTATTTGTTACATCTTCAGTAACATTCTTGATTAATTCGATTGTATCTTTATCTTTAGCATCATTTATTGCTTCCATAACAGATGTATAATATTCATTTCCTATATGCGCAACTGCTTCGTCTGTTACTTCCCATAAAGCAGTAACAGTTATATCAGCAAGACCAATAGTTATTACATAAGGATCTTGTTCTGTTCCAGATCCACTAATTGCAGTAGGATCAGATACATCCCATCCTATAAATCTACAACCATTTTTACTTGGAACTAATAATTCATATTCATCTTCATAGAATAGATATTCATATTGTATATCTTTACTACCATTATAAATACCTTTACTTGGATCAATAGTAATTATTAAATTAGTTTCTTTATTTATAATGGCTTCCCTACTTAAACTTTGTAAGTATTTTCTTTCCATTTGATCTGTCACTTCTGTATATATTCTAGATAAATCAGGTATTTCATTTATTTGTCCCTCTATAGAAGGAACACCTTGTAAATATCCATCATACATCTTAACAGTACCATTATTAATAATTGCAGTTGTTTCACTAACGATTCTTACACTTGTACTACTTACTTGACCATCATCTTGACCTATTATTAATGTACCATTATTTATTACTGTATTTTGATCAAAATTTTGTAATGAACCATTATAAATATTTAATGTTCCATTATTAGTAACTTTTGTAGTTACAGAGTGTCCATTTAAATTAATTTTAACATTCTTATTATTTGCTATTGTTATATCTTCAGTAGTAGATTTTAATAGTAATATTTCATCTCCTTCTTCACATTTAGCAATAGCATCTCTTAACGATTCATAATATACTTCATTTAATACTGCAATTTGATTACCTTGATAATCATTTTGCATATATTCTAGTATAGCTTTTTCATAACCTGTTTCTATATCAACATATGTTGTTACTTCATAATTTAATTCTACATTATTAGTAGTTTCAGGTTTAGCATATCTTGATCCCCAAATAATACCATCATAGAAATCTAATGAACCATTGATATTTTTAATACCAACACCCATATTAACACCTACTGAGTATATTCTAGGATCAGTAGTTGATACATCAGCATTTTCAGTACCAGCATTTGGTCCTTCTTCTTCTTCACCTAATACTAAAGTACCTTTATTTAAATATGCACCATAAGTAGTTGTACCATCAACTTCAATATTTCCTGATTTAATAACTACATTAGAAGTATTACTATTGTTATATATACCATACTCTATATTATTACCACTTATCTTAATTGTAGAATCTTCAATTAATACATTTGCATTACCTTCGTTATATATTCCCATATAATTAGTATTCTTTTCTGTCTCTCCACCTTGTATTAATGAATTATTAGAAATATTAACAGTTCCTGTATTATAAATAATTCTTGAATCAGAATAATAACTATTTACTTTAACTTGGCTGTTATTAATATTTAAAGTTCCACTTGTAATAATAGTTCTATCATTTGTATTATTAATACTTGAATTAACTATATTAAATGTTCCAGAATTACTAGATATTCTTCCATTTAATTCACTTTGATTAGTTAAACTAAATGTTCCTGTATTTAATATACTATTATTAAATTCACTATTATCTGAAATAATAGTACTTCCATTATTTTGAACACTTGAATTAACTATAGCGTTTGTCATAGTAGTAGAATTACCACCTTGATTATAATAAGTTCCATTAAGTGTAGTACCATTTATAACTATTTCTTTATTTGTACTTGAATATACTGAATAATTTCCACCTTTTATAGTTCCGTTTATAATAGTCATTTTATTAGTATTGTTTATACCAGTATAAGAAGTATTAACAATAATATTATTAAGTGAACTAATACCTGATGTATTAATACCATTTAATCCTGTAACAACACTATCAGTCATATTTAAATTACTTGTATTATTAATTACATATTTTGAAGAAGAATTATTTATTACTTCAACATTATCAATATTTAATGTTCCTGTATTTGTTAATAAATTTATATCACTTGATGTTCTAATAAAACTGTCATTTTCAGTACTATTAGTAATTGTTAAGTTTTTATTATTTATAAATTTCTTATTAGTAGTAATTCTAAATCCTGCTAAATCTAACGTTATATTATTATTGTTATTATTTGTAACCTCATAAAATAAAGGTACATTTGTTAATAATTTGATTGTTTCATTATTACCACATTCGTTTAATGCATCTTGTAAATTAGTATATATTTCTTGAGTTGTTGTATTAATAGCAATATCTGTTTCTGAAAGAAGATATGCAGTTTTATAAGTATATGTATCGATAACTTCACTATCTTCAAATATTTCAGTTCTATTTGGAATATTAGTTATTTCACCACTATAAGCTTCTGTAACACCTTTTAATATACCATCATTGAAATTAACAGTAGCGTTATTTACAATATATAAACCATATAACTCACCTTTTAGTGTTGGTTCATCTATAGAAACTACTCCATCATCATTACCTATAGTTAATGTACCAGAAGTTTGTACACCAAATGTAGCACCTTCTATTAAACCTCCTGTTATTTCACCACTGTAAGATGTTTCAAGACCTATATTATTTTTACCTACTACATGACCTCCAGTAATAGTAATTGGTCTATTTGTTCTTACTCCAGTACTACTACCTTCTATATAACCACCATTTATTTCAACAGATCCACTAGCAGATGCAATAACACCTAATCCAGAAGCACTAACAATATTTCCACCATTTACTTGTAATAAGCCACTAGATGTTTCTATTGCAGTATCTACATTACTTGTTATATTAGCTCTTTCATATATTTTTAAAGTACCAACATTTCTAATAGCATTAGCACTTTTTCCTTCAATACTGCCTCCATTTATTTCAGCTGTACCATTATTCTTAAGACCAATACTACCTTCAGTTTGTCCTCCATTATAAACTAAAGTACCATTATTAACAATTGCTTCTTTTTGTTGTTTATTGGATCTAAACAAGCCATCATTAATTTCTAGTTCACCATTATTTACAATAGCTTCATTATTTTCAGACATTATAACAGCTTGATCTATTATTAAATGTCCACCACTATTTATTTTAATACCTGCTTCTTTTAAATTATTAATCGAACCATGTCCTACACTATCCATAATAGATACATTACCATTAACTTCTAGATTATTTGTCATAACTAAAGAGTGTCCTGCTAAATCAAATTGAAGTCCTTTTTCGCTAGGGAATGTTTGATTAAAATTAATATTTGCATCCCTTGTTACATAGATTATATCTCCTTCAGAAGCATATTCAGCTGCGTCATTTATAGAATTAAATGTTTTGTTTCCTACTCTTAAGAAGTCTCCTTCTTCTCCAAGATACTCTATCTTAAATTCTACTCTTTCTATATATTCATAATCATCAATTATAGTACTTCCATTTGGCATATCTGTTACTAATGCAAAGTGGCCTGCAGTAGTACCTTTTAATACACCATCATAGAATTTAAATCTTGTATCATAATCAGAATCATTATTATAAACACCATAATCTCCACCACTTATTACAGGGTTTGTAGTACTAATTGATCCATTATTTCTACCTAGTTGAAGAACATTAGTATTTAATATACCATAACTACCTCCTTCAACAACACCATCATAAATTATTGTTTCAATCTCATTTTTAATACCATATGTAGTTCCTGATATATGTCCATTATTTACTTCTAGTCGATTATTATGTCCTCTACCATTAGCAATAATTCCTTCACCATTAGTACCATGAATATTACCGTCATTTATAGTGATTGCTTCATAATGAGATCTATATCCATCATACCAAGCTTCATTTTCTATACCAACTTTACCAACAATTTGTCCATTATTGATAATAATGTGTCTAGCACCTCTTATAGCTGTATTATTATCTGACGAAATATTACCATCATCAACTTTTATAATTCCAACATTTGAATATAAAGCATAACCATCTCTTGCATGTACTTCACCAGAAACAATGTGTATAGTAGCATCACTTATACCACTATTTAAAGAATGAATATTACCATTAGTCATAGTTACTGTTCCGTTTCTAATACCATAACTAGTAACAGTCATTTCTCCACCACCCATATTAGTAGTGCCATTATTATAAACACCAGTTCCAGCTTCAATTATTCCGCCCTCTATTGATAAATTATTATTGTTTCTAACAGCTGTTTTAGTTGTTATAAGTTTTCCATCAACAATTCTCATTCCTGAATTATTAGTAAATATATAATCGACATATGATTTATAAGTACCTTTATCAATTATTAATTCACCATTATTAATAAATCCAGTATTTTTCTTAAATGTAATATTACCTTGTTTATTTGGATCACTATCAGTCATAGTAAGACTAATGTTTGTATTATTTGTTATATTTTGATTTGTTGTAACAGTATGACCATTTAAATCAAATACAATGTTTTTAGCAGTAGAAGTATTAGTAAATTCTTGTATAAAATTAATGTTTGCATCTTTTATAACATATATTGTTCCATTTTCTTCTATAGCTGCACTCGCATCATTAATTGTATTGTATTCTGTATCTCCTACTCTTAACCAATTTTCTTTTCTAGATAAATAATCAGTTTCATAGTGTACACCATTAATTTCTTCTTCACCATCAGTTACTGTATAACCAACAGGTAAATTATTAAAATCATTACCAGTATAACCATCTACTTGTCCTTTTAAAATACCATCATAGAAATTGTTTTCATTTCCTTCAAGATAAATACCATAGCTATCACCAATTAATATTGGTGTTGTTACTGAAACATCTTGATCATTTGAACCTAATGTAATTGATCCTTTTGAATCAACACCATACATATCACCTTTAATAGTTCCACCTGTAATAATACCTGAGCTATTAATTATAGTTCCAGTTCCTTCAGTAGATGTAATAGTTCCAGCAGACATATTTAATGTATTAGTATTTAACGCATTATTAACTGATGTAATAGATCCACCAGATACTATTGCTGTTGTTGTTGCAACACCTAAACCATCACTAATCACGTTACCACTTGATAAATTAAATGTTCCTGTATTAATTGCTTTTGTTTTACCATTAACTGTACCACCATTAACTGTTACTGTTCCAGAAATATCAATTGCAATATCTAAATCACTTATTACCTCACCATTTGTAACTATAACGGTTGTTCCACCAGTAATAGCTTTATTATTAGTAGATTCTATAGAACCACCATTAATATTAATTATTCCATTTGTAATAACTACATTTTCAGTAACAATTTCGTTATCTAAAACATTGAATGTTCCACCATTATTTTGAACTAGTGTTCTGTTAGAATTTAAATTTCCATCATTAAAATTAAATGTTCCTCTATTAACAATAGCATTTGTATCAACAGTAGTATTATGAACAATACCACCATTCATAGTAATAGTACCTTCATTATAAATACCATTAGTAAATCTTGTATAATATGTATTTTGAGTTTTATCTAAAATAGTATTAAATGTACCGCCATTTATAACAGCTGTACCTGTATTATAAAGACCTTCAATTGTTCCATTATTAATAACTAAATTTGTAGATGAATTATATAAACCATAATTATCATCAGTTGATAATAAAGTATCGTTATCTAAATTAACAGTACCTGCTCCTGTATTACTAACAGCATAACCATATTTACTATGTAATGTACTTTTTTCTATACTAAGTGTACCTTGGTTATTAATAATATTAGCGTCTGCAGTTGCTTCTAAAGTTAAATTATTAATATCTAAAGTACTTTTATTAGTAATTGTTTTAGCTACGCTTAATTTACTTATGTTATCTTCTGAATTGTAAATTTTAAAGTATCCTTCATTTGTTACATTTTCACCAAGTTTTATTTTATAACTACTAGTATCAAAGAATACTCTAGATTCATCATCTACACTAAGCTCATATGCTGCCTCAAAATCTCTTATAGCATAAATAATATAATCACTATCTGTATATTCTGGGTTAAATTTTTTATTACCTTCAACCTCATTTATCGCACTTTGTAAATTATAATAATACATAACACCATTAGTAGTTGTTTTACAAATTGCTCTATTATTTTGTCTTACTAAATATACTCTGTCTTTATTTATATCTTTTTTAGGATCAACTATTACAATATAACCATTAGCTTTGTCTGTATAACCACCAACTAAAGCATGTTTAGCTTGAAGATATCCATCATAAATATAGAATGTTGAATCAGGATGATTTTTTAATGCTATGTCTTCACCAAGTATAGTAATAGAACTATCTACATATACTTCACCATCATCTTGACCCATAATCAAATTACCATAGTTATCAAATGTAGTTTCATTGTCATCTTCATTTAAGAAAATACCATTTACTATTTGTAGATCACCTACAGCACTATTAGTAAAAGTACCAGTAACTGTATGACCACTCAAATTAAATTTAACTCTCTTACTAGTATTATTGATTGGATCTTCTTCAGTATCTTTTAATAAATAAACAGTGTTATCTTCCCATTCACCCGCTGCCGCATCTAATGCATCTTGTATAGTTGGATAATAAGTATTCATTATTCTGGCTACATAATCCCCTTCTTGCCAATCAGCTGTTAAAGTAACATCTTCATCACCCATAGTAAATGTATTTCCAACAATTGTATATGTTCCTTCAGTTGGATTTTTATTCCAATCTTTAAAGTTATATAAATTTCTTGTTGGTGTATCTAATGTATATGTATCATTCTTGTTCATATAGATTCTTATTTCATCTGTTCTTCCTTGATATACACCACCGTTTGGAACAATTGTTAATACTTTGTTATCATCTGGTTCTCTTGGAGGACATGCTGCATCTTTTTGAACATAATTAATATTAAAATAAAGATTTAAGTTTACATCTTCAGTTGGATATTCATCAATATCTAAACCATCTTTATATTTAACAATAGCTTTTATTCTTCTTCTAGTCTTTGCATTTAAAGTATCACATCTTCTAATTTCAGTACCACTGTCATATGTTACTTTAAAATCCAAATACTTTTGTTGTTCTTCAGTTAATTCTGTTTTTTCAATAGAATCAACCATAGCATCAATTGTACCATCATTTACTGTATAAACAGTAAATTCATAAAAATCTCCAATTGATTTTAAATTAGCATCAAATTCTATTCTCGTTTTACCAAAATCTACTATAGCAGCATCTTTTGTAGACGGAACTGAATCAGAGCTCTTTCTTACTTCATCAAAATAAATAATCCAACTATTTTTAGCAATTTTAGTAGTACCATTTATATTTAAAGATTTTGTTAATATTGCAGTAGCAAGCGTAATAAAAGAAATTAGCGCAAAAACAGCTAAGAACATAAATTTAATCTTATTAGTTTTTATTTTGTTCACTAATTTATTCATACTCCCTACTACCTTTCTTTTATTTTTTTACTGGCTTAACTTTATAAAATTTATTATTCTTTAATTGAATAATTGTAGTCTTATCTATATTAGATAATAATTCTTTTTCCTTATTCTTTTCATCATTATTTTTCTTTTTAAACTCATTTATTTCTTTTTCAAATTTTGAATCAACATTTTCATCTATTTTTAAAATATAATATAAAATGTCTTTCCCATATTGAAGAATAAATATACTTGCTTTATCTTCTTCAACAAAAACGATTGGGATGTTTAATTCGTCAGATAATTCAAATAAATCTTCAACATTTTTTGACTTAACTATATTAGAATTAGTTAATTCAAAGTCATTGTTTATTTTTACTATTGATGAATTATATATTTTTAATATTTTGTTAATTTTTCTTTTGTAAATTGTTTCATTATCAGTTTTATTAAAAACAATATAGATCATATATATAAAACAAATAACTGTTAGAGATCCAAAAACTATTGTATAGTTTTTCAAATCATTGTAATAAGTCATCAACGATATCATAAAAAGCAAAATTATTATTAAAAATATTGATGCCAATTTATAAGTTTTTTTCATCATATCACCTACTAAAATATACTGCAGGATAAGCTATATACGGAATCTTAAATTTAACTTTACCAACTATATTTTTAAATTTTATATACCTTCCATCTGCAGTATTATTAAAATCTCCCTTAGTAGCATAAGAACCATCTTTATTAATTTTAATGATTCTATGTACTATTAATTCTTTATTATCATTTTCATACGCTACTATATCAGAAACTTTTATATCTTCTTTTTTTATATTCTTATCAATCACAACCGCATCCCCTTTATTTATTCTTGGTGTCATTGATTCACTTTTAATACCTATAATTTTATAAGGTCCAATACCAAATACCAATAATAGTAAAATTATTACTAACGTTATCAAAGGAATGTCAGATTTACTTATATATTTTTTACTATTAATATTTTCTTTTGTTACCTCTTGATTATACTTATCTTTAGAAACACTCATTATTATTAAAAATGGTAAGATAATATTTATAATAGATATAATTATATTTTCTAAATCAGGTTCTATTGGTACTATATATTTGTAAAGACCAATTATCAATGAATAAATAAGTGATGCTTCAAAATCAGAATTATATGTTATATAAGAACGCATTATATTAGAAAATGTTATTGGTAAAACCGATGTTGTTATAAATTTAAATATTACTTTTATATCTTCTAAATATTCTATTTTAAAAACCATATTAATTTCAAACATTACTATCAAAGCAGTTAATATTGTTATATTTTTAATATTCTTTTTATTATAATTAATAAAATTACTTCTAATTAATTCAATCATAATGATTATAATTGCTTGAAAAAAGATGTTGTTTATAATCGAATTAATTTTTAACGAATACGAATTAGTTAAAAAGCCAGTTATTAATCCAATTGAATATATTAATAAAAAGTATATAGCAGTAAAACTTAATACTTTCTTTAATATTTTTCTTTTAACTAAACTATCAGTTGGTTTTTTAAAACCATAAAAAACGATAGATATAATAAAAAGAATTATTAGAAGTACTGAGATAATACTTTCAGAATATTTTAAATAGTTAGAAAAAACTACAAATCTAGTTAATAAAATAACTAAAAAAAACAATAAAAAAAATGCATAATTATATAGTATTTTTTTATTACTCATATTATCTATACTCCTACTATAAAAATTATAACATATTGTCAAAAAATTACCTAGTAATTTTTGCTATTTTTTATAAAAAAAAACGACTTTTTTCAAGTCATTTTTTTATTTTTTAAAATACTTTTTAAACTTTTTAAAAATATCATTATTTTCTAATTCAGAATCCCTTAATTCTTCAAATAATTTCTTTTGTTTTTTATCTATTTTTGTAGGTATTACTACATTTAAAATAATATATAAATCTCCAACTTTAGAACTATTTAAATAAGGTACACCTTTTCCTTTTACTCTTAGTTTATCACCATTTTGAGATCCAGCTGGAATAGTTAATTTAATAGTTCCATCTAGTATAGGAACATCTTTTTCAGTTCCTAAAACAGCATCTGCGATATTAATTGGTAATGTTAAGTAAATATCATAACCTTCTCTTTCAAATACTGCATCTTTTTCTACTATAAATTCAACAAATATATCTCCATTAGGTCCACCATTAATACCAGCTTCACCTTTTCCTTTAATTCTTATTTGAGTACCAGTATCAACACCTTTTGGAACTGTTACAGTAATAGTTTTTCTAGATGTAACATAACCTGTACCTTTACAATCAGTACATTTTCTTTCAAAAGTCTTACCTCTACCAGAACATTCATCACAAGTAGTTTGAGCCATAAATGAACCAAATAAAGATGATTGTTCTCTTGTTATTTTTCCAGAACCATGACATTTAGAACATGTCTTTTCATTAAATCCACCTTTACCATTACATGTTTCACATTCATCTGTTAAATCTAATGTAATTTCTTTCTTAGATCCAAACACCGCATCTTTAAAAGATATTTTCATTCTATATAAAACGTCTTCACCTTTTTGAGGTTTGTTTGATTGCTTTCTTCTACCACCAAATCCACCACCAAAAGCAGCATTTAATATATCACCTAAATCAATATCATCAAATCCAAAACCTGATGTATCAAAGCCAGAAAATCCACCATAATTACCATATGAATTACCTCCAGCAGCACCCCCGTCAAATGCAGCATGACCAAATTGATCATATGTTTTTCTCTTACTTTCATCACCTAGTACATCATAAGCTTCTTGAACTTCTTTAAACTTATCAGCTGCATCAGCTTCCTTATTAATATCTGGGTGATATTTCTTAGCTAATTTTCTAAATGCACTTTTTATTTCTGCTTCAGAAGCAGATTTATCTACACCTAAGACATCATAATAATCTCTTTTAGCCATACTTATTACTCCTTACTTATTTCTATGTATTTGTTTATTAAACTATCAAAATACTTAATAGCTGTTTCATATACTTCTTTACTTTTTAAATCGAATCCTAATACCTTAAACGCATCAATTGGGTGTACATCGGATCCTAGAGAGATAAACTTAATATATCTTTCTAATTGATCTTTATCACCATTTAATATCTTTGCTGCATTTGCTGATGCGACAGATATGCAGAATGAATAATTATAAAGATAATAATTACTATAATAATGACTTCTTCTTATCCATCCGGTATTAGATAGATCATCTATAATAACACTATTTCCATAATATTCTTTTAATGATTTCAAATCTAAATCATTCATATATTCTTTAGTAATTGCATTTCCTTCTTCCGAATATTTATTAAACTCAGTTTCCATTTTAGCTTCTCTAATACAATTAAATAAGTTATTATCTATAACTCCAAGTATATTAGATATACCTGAAAGTTTTTCTTCTTTAGTGCCATTATTAGCTAAATAACTAGATAATAAACATTCATTTGTTAATGATACTACTTCTGCGACTAAAGTTGTTATATTTCTATATTGAATAGGATTATATTTACTTACAAATTGATGATGGACGTTATGTCCACATTCATGCGCAATAGTACTAACTGATGATAAATCATCATTAAAACTCAATAATATTCTAGAATCATGATCTGGAGTATTTGCGCTATACCCTCCTGAACATTTTCCTTTATATTCACAAAAATCTATGTAATGATTATCAATTATTTTATTAAAGCAAGATATATATTCTTCTCCAAGTGGAGTTATTGCTTTTCTAATTAGATCGATGCCTTCTTCAATTGTATATTTTTTAGTTGATGGATATAAATCTAAAGATAAATCATACATATGTAATTCTTTTAATTTATGAGTTGTTTTATATAAATCAAAGTATTTTTGGGCATAAGAATAGTTACTTGAAACTACCTCTACCAATTTATCATATGCCTCTTCTGGCATATTATAATCAAATAATTTTTCATCCCAAGCATTCTTAAAATTATGTAATCTAGAAGTAGTATTATTATTTTTCACATATGAATCAAGTAAAGACGCACATGTACCACCATATTGATCTAATACTTTTTTATATTTAAAAAATACTTCTTTTCTTATTTTAGGATCTTTATTCTTTAATAATTTTCTTAAATTTGTAGAATGTATTTCCTCTTCTTTGCCATCAATTAAAACAGTACCATAATCATGTTCATTATTAAGTAAATTAGATGATATATCTTCAAAGTTATTCATAGCAGATTCTAATTCATTAATAATTATTTCTTCTTTAGGAGACAATACATGTCCTTTATTTTTATATATTTCTTCCAAAAGAAATTTATATTCATTTAAATCTTTATAATCAAATAACTTTTTAAAATCTTCACTAGATAATTCTAGTAATTCAGGATTAAAGAAACTTATCATATTACTATAATCATTTATTAATAATATAGCTTTATTCTTTCTATTAATATTTTCTTCTTTTCCTAATTCTTCATCATCTTTCATAAATGAATACATGTATAAGTTTTCTACCATACATTCAGTTACTTCATCGTATTTTAAAAAATCATATAAAGTTTTTCCTGATTTAGTACATCCTTTAAATTTTTCTTCATATTTAATTCTTTTTTTAGCATCGTTATATTCTTCTTCAAATGCTTTATCATCTTTATAAAAATCACTTAAATCCCACTTGTATTTTTCTGGTACTTCACTTCTTGATTTATATTTGCTCATAAATTCTCCTTATTCAATTCTATTATTATCATTATACTTATAACTTAAATTATTTTGATCTGATATAACTGATTCTCCTAGTAATTCTTCTATATCATTCCTTGTATTCTTTGCTACCTTTCCACCTGATTTAGCAACCTCAATATTTTCTTTTAAGCCTTTTGGTTTTCTTTTCTTAGCTAATCTTTTAGTTACTTCTTCACCAATGTCCGCTAAAGATACTTCAAGACTATCCATATTATCTCTTAGAGATTCTTTTCTAAGGCCCTTATATTCTTTATATTCTTTTGCGGTCATGCCAGACCAAGTTTTATATATCTCATTAGTTAGTATTGCAAAATCTTTAGAATCAGTAATTCCACCTTCTTGCCATACATCAGTTAATTCTTTTCTATCCTGAATCCCTTTAATTCTTTTTAATATCCAACCTTCATCATAACCCTTAGTTCTATAATATTCTATAGCTCTTTGAACTGCTAAGGAAGGATCAAATACTTCATCTATTCTTTCACTACCTAGTTTAGCAAGCCACTGTTTTATAGGTTCTGCATTCTTACTTGGAATAGATTCAATAATTCTAAACATTTCTTCAATATCACAAACATCAGTTAAACGGTATTTGCCATCTTGAGCTTTAAGTTTTAAAGCGTTACAATTTGTAACGGTTTCATTTCCTTCATCCTTTAGTCTCTTTTTTAGTACCCTCCAATATGTCTGTGGATTTCTACTTTCTGAAATAATCCCAACAATATCTACAATACTTATAAAGTATTTTTCTTGCGTCTTATCCCATACAGTTCTAATTGTTTCATCATTAAATATTTTATTTATTAAATACATTTTATCTTGTTTCATAATATATACCTCCCATATATATTATAACGTACGTTTGTACGTTTTACAATAATAATATGTTTTAAATATAACAAATATTGCCACCCATCAATTGGATGAATGGCAATTATTTAAATTACTTTTCTTCGTATTCAGCATCTACTACTTTATCATCTTTTGATTCTTCGGTAGTTTGTTCTTCTTTTGTTTCAGCATTAGCTTGGTTCTTAGAAGCTTCTTCATAAACTTTTGAACCTAATGCCATAGCTTTTTCGTTTAATTTATCTTTAGCAGATTTCATTTTATCCAAATCATCAGTTTCTGCTGCTTCTTTAGCTTCTTTAACAGCTTCTTCTGCTTCTTCTTTTTCTTTATCACCAATCTTGTCTCCAAGATCTTTAATAGCTTTTTCAGTAGCATAAGTTAATTGTTCAATATCGTTTTTAACATCTGCCTTTTCTTTTCTTTCAGCATCTTTTTCTTTATTAGCTTCTGCTTCTTTAACCATCTTATCAATTTCTTCATCAGTTAATGATGTATGAGAAGTAATTGTAATTGATTGTTCTTTACCAGTTCCTAAATCTTTAGCTTTTACATTAACGATACCATTAGCATCTATATCAAATGTAACTTCTATTTGAGGAACTCCTCTTGGAGCTGGAGCAATGTTTCCTAATTGGAAATTACCTAATGTCTTATTATCTGCGGCCATTTGTCTTTCACCTTGTAAAACATGAACGTCAACAGCTGGTTGATTATCAGCGGCAGTACTGAATATTTGAGATTTACTTGTTGGGATAGTAGTATTTCTTGGGATTAATACTGTCATAACTCCACCCATAGTTTCAATACCAAGTGAAAGTGGTGTTACGTCAAGTAATACTATATCATTAACTTCACCAGTTAATACTCCACCTTGAATAGCTGCACCCATAGCAACAACTTCATCAGGGTTAACTCCCTTAGATGGTTCTTTACCAAGTTCTTTCTTAACTAATTCTGTAACCATTGGTATTCTTGTTGAACCACCAACAAATATTATTTTATTTATATCATCTTTAGTCATTTTAGCGTCTTTTAAAGCTTTTCTAACCGGATCAAGTGTTGATTCAACTAAGTCAGAGATTAAGTCTTCAAATTTAGCTCTTGTTAAATTCATTTCTAAGTGTAATGGACCATTATCTCCTTGAGAAATAAATGGTAAACTAATTTGAGTTGAAGTTACACCAGATAAATCTTTTTTAGCTTTTTCTGCTGCATCTTTAATTCTTTGCATAGCCATTTTATCAGTAGATAAATCTATACCATTTTCTTTTTTGAATTCTGAAACTAAATAATCAGATATTCTGTTATCAAAGTCATCTCCACCAAGTTTATTATTACCTGAAGTAGATTTAACTTCATAAACACCATCACCAAGTTCTAGAATTGAAACATCAAATGTACCTCCACCTAAGTCATAAACTAAGATAGTATGAGCATCTTCTTGTTTATCAATACCATAAGCAAGAGCTGCTGCTGTTGGTTCATTAATAATTCTTTCTACTTCTAAACCTGCAATTTTACCTGCATTCTTAGTTGCTTGTCTTTGTGCATCGTTAAAGTATGCTGGAACTGTAATAACTGCTTTAGTTACTTTTTCTCCTAAATAACTTTCTGCATAATCTTTCATGTATGAAAGAATCATAGCAGATACTTCTTCTGGAGTATATTCTTTTCCATTAGCTTTAACTTTTTGATCTGTACCCATTAATCTTTTAATTGAATAAATAGTATCTGGGTTAGTTACCATTTGTCTTTTAGCAGCATCACCTACAATAGTTTCACCATTTTTAAATGCTACTACTGATGGAGTTGTTCTTCCACCTTCTGGATTAGCGATAACCTTTGGTTCGCTACCTTCTAAAACACTTACACAACTGTTAGTTGTACCTAAATCAATACCTATAATTTTACTCATTAATCATCTCTCCTTTAATTATTTACCTTAACCATTGCTGGTCTAATTACTTTATCTTTATAAGTATAACCTTTTTGTAATACTTCTATTATTTCATTTTCTTTTTTACCATCAATATGATCTGTCATAACAGCTTGATGATATGTAGGATCAAATTCTAATCCTAAACATTCTATTTCTTTTACTTCATACTTATTTAAAGTATTAACTAGATTTTGATAAATCATATCAAAACCTTTTTGATAATTTTCTATATCAGCATTATCACTTTTTACTGATAACGCTCTTTCAAAATTATCAATTGTACTTAATATATCTAATATTAGACTTTCAGATGCATATTTCATTAGTCTATTATTTTCTTCTTCTTTTCTTCTTAGACTATTTACCATCTCCGCAGTCACTCTAATATTCTTATCTTCTAATTCTTTTACTTTATCTTCTAGAACTTTAATTTGTTCTTGATATTTATTCTTCTTTTCTTTTTTATTTTCTTTTACTTCTTCTTTTTCTATTACTTCTATATTTTCTTCCATTATTTATTTCCTTTCAAATTACTCTTAATATAGTCAAGAAGTGAAACAACTTTATCATATTCCATTCTCTTTGGGCCTACTATAGCAAGTGTACTCTCATGATTATCTATATTAACTCTAGTTTTGATTACTGTTAGATCATCATCTAGTTCATTTTCTTTACCAATATAAATCCTAATTTCATCATCTGATTCTTCAATAGTCTTTAGATTTTTATCATCAAGTTTATTAACTATCTTCTTAATCTTATCTACTTCATTAAATTCAGGTAACTCTAATATCTTATTTCTTCCAGATACATGAACTTCATTTTCTTCTCTAAAGTTATTAAATGCGTTATAAAAAGCATTATATATAGTTTCATAATTCATAATATAGTTACTTATTATTGGTTTGATTTCAAATTCTAGTTTAGAACTAACTTCACCAATAGGAGTACCTACTATCATTTTATTGATTAATTCAACTATTTTTTTAACTTCGTCTAAGTTACTTCCTTTAATATTAATAGTCTTATTTTCAACATGGCCTTTATCAGTAACTACTATCGCAATTATATTTTCATCATTGATTGGAATTACTTCAACTTGTTTAAGTTTGTTTTCTTCTCCCTTATTTTCGAGTATAACTGCTGTATAATTAGTCATATCAGATATAATTTGTAAACTTTTTGAAATAGAGTCATTTAATTGTAATTGTTTATTATTAAATATTGTTTGTAAATTTAAAACTTCTTCGCCGGTCATTTCTTTTGGTTTCATCAGATGATCAACATAATATCTATAACCTTTTTCTGATGGAACTCTTCCAGAACTTGTATGAGTTTTTTCTAAATATCCTTCTTCTTCAAGAGATTGCATTTCATTACGGACTGTAGCAGATGAACAATTAAGTGCATCACACAAATTCTTTGATCCAACCGGTTTAATAGTTTTAACATATTCCTCTATTATAAGTTTTAATATATTTTCTTTTCTTTCACTAAGCAATATAATCACCTCTATTACCCGTTTACATGAATCATTATAAAACAAAAAATTAGCACTGTCAATAGTTAAGTGCTAATTTTACACATTTACTTATTTTTCTTAATTGGAACTATGTCTAATTTATATCCCATGGAATATAAAATTTTAATAATAGTCCCTAATTGAGGAGATACCTTATTAGTTTCTATTCTAGCGATACCTTCTCTAAATATATTAATTTTATCCGCTATTTCTTGTTGTGTTAATTTTTCTTTCTTTCTAGTATCTACTAATGATGTAATAAAATCATATTCAAGTTCCATTATAGTTTTTTCATTTAAAATATATTCGTCTACTTTTTGCAATTTACTCTTATCTTTTTTATTTTTATTATTCTTCACTTTTTTATAATTAGTTTTTTCTTCTTTAACTACCATTTCATCCCATTCAGCAGTTATAACATCCTTATATGCTTCTTCAGTAGATATAAAATTTTCTTCCTTATCTAAAATTTTTTTAGGAATTTTAATCTTATTATTTTTCACAGAATCACCCTTTTCTTTATTAATTATATATTATAATTTTTTATTATTCAATAATCATAAAATTTAAAATTATAAATTTTCTATATATCTTTTTAACTTTCCTTTTAAAGCCAAATTAAGTACTAATTTTATTAATTGATCATAATACTCATCATTTACACTTCCTAAAATATAATAACTTATCTTCTTCTTATTAAAATAAAATGCTTGATCTGCTTTTACATAGGATTCTTTTTTCAATTTTATTCCTTTCACTGCATCATCTGGTAATTCTATATTACCTTCATAAGATAGCTTTTTCTTTTTATTATTTTTAAAACTAGAAATAACAGATGCCACAAAAGAGTATTCTAAACCTGAAATTGTTGAACCTTCGTCATCAATTACAATAAACGAATGTTCTCCAATTTCTTGACCATTTTCTGCAACATACTTATTTACTACTATTATATCACCAAACTTACACATAATATCAACCTCCTTTAATGTAGTTTTTGTGTTACAATTTAATTGTAGCATATATGATACATATTAGTGAATAAAAAAATTGCATTATTTGCAATTTTCTATATATTTTTCTACTTCTTTAATAGTATTATCAAAATTATCAAAATCTACATTAAACCATTTGATATCCATTTGATTTTTAAAGAAAGTAAACTGTCTTTTTGCATAATGTCTACTATTCTTCTTTATAAGATCTAATGCTTCTTCTAAAGATACTTCTCCTCTGATATATGGAAATAATTCTTTATATCCTATAGGAGTCATTACTGCTTTAGTATGTTTCTTTTTATAAAAGTACTTAGCTTCATCAAGTAATCCATTTTCAAGCATTATATCTACTCTTTTATTAATCCTATCATATAAAATATTTCTATCAGTTTCTAAACCTATAAAATATACGTTATCATATAACAAATTGTTACCTGATTTATTATCTACTCCAGATTTTAAACTTATATATTCTCTTATTAGTCTTCTATGATTATTTGGATCAACTTTAGAATCAGGATCCATTTCACGTATTGCATATAACAATTCTTTAGTATCTAAATTAATTTCTGGTACTTCTTCATCTTTTTGAAATTTATAATCATATAAAGCTGCTTTTACATATAAACCTGTTCCACCAACAAATATTATATTTTTACCCTTTTCTTCAAGTTCTTTAATCTTATTTCTAGCATCTATTTGATAATCATATACAGAATAATCTTCATCATAATTCTTTATATCTATCAAGTGATGAGGAATACCTTCTGCTTCTTCTTTTGTAACTTTAGCAGATGCTATATCCATTTCTCTATATATTTGTACTGAATCATAATTTATTATTTCAGCATTATATTTTTTAGCAAGTTCTATACTTAATTTAGTTTTACCAACCGCAGTTGGTCCAGTTATCACAATAATCATAAAA
Organism: Bacilli bacterium; assembly: GCA_017627015.1. The sequence goes on along the minus strand of JAGAHP010000040.1, from coordinate 63,723 downwards.
TCACCTTTTCGATATATTCTATACTATATTTATTTATTTTTGAATAGAGTTTACTAATTTTTTAGATAATTCTTTTAATTCATTATTATATACATCTTTACATGCTTTATTTTGTGCATATTCAGTTTTAATAGTTGTTCCATCAGAAAATATTACATTTCCTTTTGGATATAATTCTATATATTCATCTACATATTCTCTATTTAAGGATTTAGCTATACTTTTCATTCCTTCAGTAGTTATTTCATGTAAAATACTATTTCTTTCTTCTTTTGAACAGCAATTACTATAATCATAATAATAATCATCTGGCAATATAGGTTCATTAATAGTAATTTTTACTTTATCAGTTTTATTAGGTATATATGAATCCAATTCATCTTCTGAATCTATATTAATTGATACTGGTAAAAAATAAGCATAACATTTATTTCCTAAAGCATTAAATAGTATTCTAGCTCCTCCTGTTCTACCTTTATATACATGCGCAATATCATCTATATATGCTCCCTCAGGCCATATACTTAAACTAACATTATTTTTTAACAAACAAGAAGCATTTTCTAAACACAAATCAGAATATGTTTTTCCTCCGTGTGCCTCTATAGGAAATGCATTAAGATATTTATTAATATAACTTAGTCTATCTAGATCTTGCTTATATACTAGTCTTGCGGATACTAAACTAATAATATCTTCATCAAACGCAAATGGTAAATAAAATATATCCATCAATCTATTATGATTAGATATTATTACTGATGGTGCATCACTCGGAATATTATTCTTACCTACTATTTCTAATTGTAATTGTTCTTTTAATTTCTTTAATTCTTCTAATTTACTCATATAACTCTCCAAACACCCTATCTGCCATTTTTTTATGTCCTTCATAGTTAAAATGAATTCCATCTTCAAATAAATCTATATCATTAAAATATATATTTTTAATATTATTATCAACAAAATATTTAATTATATTTTGTCTTTCATTTTCTTTTTCTTCATCAAATATTACACTTGCATTCTCTTTATAATCAAAATTACTTGGTAATATATATATTATTTCTGGTAATTTATTATTTACAAAGTATTTTTTCTTATCATCTTCATCCTCAATCATTTTTTCTAGAACTTTTTTATACCATAATAAATCATTAATAATATCTTTACCAGTTTTATTATATTTGAATTGTAAATCATTTGTTCCTAATGCAATTATTAATTTATCTACTGGTGCGTTTGTTCTAAATGTACTTATAAATGTATCTTTACCATTTTTATATACTTTATCTTTTTCATCTGAACCTGCAAGTCTACCAGGTAAACCTTCTTGTAATAATTTATAATCATCTTTTACTTTTTCTTGTAAAATATTAACCCATTGCTTATCATCTGGAATTCTTATTCCTGTTATAAAATTATCTCCCCAAACATTAGAATCACCATATATTAATATTTTTTTCATGTTGCCTCCTAGTAATTTTGTACTATTTCTTTAAACTTTTCTATATTTATACTATTAGATCCTACTAATATACCATCAAGTTCAGTTATTTCTTTTAAAGTAGATAAATTACTCATATTTATTCCACCACCATAAATAACTTTACTCTTATTACCTGTTAAATCTTTTGCACCATTAATAAATTCTACTATTTTTTCTTTTGGTACTATTCTATTACTACCTATATAATCATCTGGTTCATACGCAATTGTTACCCTATCATAGTTTTTAACACCTATTAAAAGATCTGCTAAAGTAGATAGTGAATTAACACATAGTATTACATTCATTCCCTTACTAATAGCGTTTCTTAGTTTTAATTCAATTATTCCTTTATTTTCATTAAATGATTCTCTTCTTTCATAATGACCTATCATGCAATAATTAATATTAATATCTTTAAGCATTAAAGCAGATATCTCACCTGTATAAGAACCAAAATCTTTTTGGTGAATATTTTGAGAACCAAAAATTAATTTATCACTTCTTAAATATGGTAAATCTATATATGGTGCAAGTATAATAATTTGATTATCTGTTTTTATTTTTTCAATTTCTTTAACATAATTAACTGATTCAGATGGAAGTACATTCATCTTCCAATTAGCTACTATCATTTTACTCATATTACATCACCCTTTTAAATAATTTTTCTAGCTCATAAGTTGGATAGTGTATTATTGTTGGTCTACCATGTGCACAGTTATATGGATTTTTACAAGTTTCTAAATCATCTATAACCTTTTGCATTTCTTCCATAGAGAGATCAGTATTAGCTTTAATACTAGCTTTACATGCCATCATCGCAGAAATACTATCATTAAATCTTTCTAAATCAAAATGTTTATCCATTGTTATTATTTTTTCTAAAACATTTTTAACAAATAGTTCTTCTAATCCTTCTTTAAACCATGTTGGATGTGATTTTATAACAAATGAACTATCTCCAAATTCATCTATCTCTATACCTAAAGATCTAATAAATTCTAGATTGTTTTTTATTATTAAAAATTCTTCTTTTGGATATTCTAAATTCATAGGAAAAAGCATCGCAATAGTTTCGTGTTTTGGATCACTCATTGCTTTTTTATACTTTTCATAATTGAAACGTTCTGCCGCAGCATGTTGATCTATCAAATACATACCTTTTTCATTATGGCATACTATATAAGTACCAAGTACTTGACCTACTGGATATAATTTAGGAAACGGTTTAACTTCTTCTTCATTTGTAGGTTCTATATAGTTATAATTATCCTCTTCTTCTTTAATCATATTATCTGATGAAGAAAAATCCATTACCATTTCAGTTACTTCTTCATACTTTGGTTCTTCTACTGTCTCTATTTTTTTAACTATATTATTAAGTTGAACATCATGTGTTGATGCATCTACTCCTAAAAAATGATTATCTAAAACCTTTTCTATTTCTTTAGATACTAATTCTTCTAAATCTTCAAAATTACTAAACTTTATATCTTGTTTAGATGGATGTATGTTAACATCTGTTAGGTTAGCATCTACTTTTATTAATAATACTATGATTGGATATCTATTATCCGGTTTATATTTATGATATGCATCATTAATTACTTTATTTAATTCTGTATTTCTAACTACTCTTCCATTAACAATAGTTATAATATGATTTCTATTTGATTTATTTACTTCTGGAAGAGATATGTAACCCTCTATTTCATAATCATAGTTATCACATTCAATTTTTAACATTTTTTTCGCAACATCTTTACCATATATTTGATTAATTGCTTTTAATAAGTTACCAGATCCATCTGTTTTAAGTATTACTTTGTCATTATTAGTTAATGTAAATCTTATATCTGTATGAGAAAGAGCCGCTCTATTAATAACCTGAGTAACATTCGCTAGTTCCGAATATAAAGAATTTAAATATTTTAATCTGGCTGGAGTATTATAGAATAAATCTCTTACTTCAATAATAGTACCTTTTCTTAAATCACTCTTTTCTTTCTTTTTAACTACTCCACCCTCTAAATAATAAGTAACTCCACTTTTACCATTACTAGTTTTTAAACTAATCATAGATACTGATGCGATTGAAGGAAGAGCTTCACCTCTAAAACCTAATGTATTTATATTAAATAAATCTTCTTCATTTAATAATTTACTAGTCGCATGAGCTTCAAAACAAAGTAATGCATCTTCTTCATCCATACCTGATCCATTATCTGTTACCTTAATAGATTTAGTACCTGAGTCAACTAAATCTACCTTTATATCAGTAGATCCAGCATCTATAGAATTTTCAATTAATTCTTTAACAACAGATGCGCATTTTTCTACTACTTCACCTGCGGCAATTTTATTTGATAAACTTTCACTCATTATTTTGATTTTGCTCATACTATCACCAATATAATTATATCACAATACATCAAAATTCTTAATAATTTTTAATATAATAATCCATATATTTTTTAATAAAAATATGGTAAAATATTAATGGTGATAAGATGCAAAGAGTCGGAATAATATGTGAGTATAATCCATTTCATAATGGTCATTTATATCATATACAAAAAATAAAAGAAATATTTGATAATCCCACTATTGTTTTAGTAATGTCATCTCATTTTACTGAAAGAGGAAATGTTTCTATATTAAACAAATGGGATAAAACAGAAATAGCATTAGATAATGGTGTTGACTTAGTTGTAGAACTTCCTTTTGAATTCTCTACTCAATCTAGTGATATATTTGCTAAAGGCGCTATTTCTATACTAGATAAATTAAAAGTTGAATATATAGTATTTGGTTCTGAATCAAATAATATTGTTAAGTTAAATAAACTTGCTGAAATACAAAATTCAATTGAATATAATTATGAAGTAAAAAAACTAATGAAAGAAGGTACAAGTTATCCAAAGGCTGCTTCTAATGCATTAAAACATTTACATGGTGAAGAAGTTGATACTCCAAATGATATACTTGCACTATCTTATATTAAAGAAATAAAAAGAATTGGAAGTACTATTACTCCACTTTCAATAAAAAGAACAAATGATTTTAATTCCAGTACTATCCAAGGAAATATAATAAGCGCTAATTTAATTAGAAATAATTTAGATAAAATTGAAATTGCTAAATATGTTCCTAAGAAAGCTATTAGAAATTATTATAAAGTAGATTATTTCAATTATTTAAAATATAAAATTTTATCAGATAACGATTTATCTAAATATCAAACTGTTGATGAAGGAATAGAAAACAAACTTATTAAAGGTATTGATAACGCTCATACATTAAGTGATTTAATACTTAATATAAAATCAAAAAGATATACATATAACAAAATTAATAGAATGTTTATACATATACTTACTTCATTTACTAAAGAAGAAGCTAATTCAAGAAAAGAAGTTAAATATATAAGAGTTTTAGGTTTTAATAAAAAAGGACGAGAGTATCTTAATTCAATAAAAAAAGAAGTTGAACTTCCTATATATACTAACTTTAATAAAGAGATGTCACTTGAATTAAAAGTTACTAAAATATATTCTCAAATAGTAAATGATCCAAGTTTAATTAATAAAGAAATAAAAAATATAATCATTAAGAAATGATTATATTTTTTCTTTTATTTCTTCAATTTTTTCTGATATTTCATCATCGTAGTTTCTATATATTGTTAACAAAATAATTGTTAAAGGTAATGCGATTACTATTCCAACAAAACCACCAAGTACTCCACCAGCGAATACTGCAAATATTGTTAATAATGGAGGTACTTTATTTGTTTTACCATATATTTTAGGTATAGTTAAATATCCATCTATTTGAGGGAATACTATGCATATTACACATGAGAATATTAATAGTTCTGTACTTACTACTGACGCAGTAATTATCGCAATGACATTCATAATAATTCCACCAAAATAAGGAATTAATGGTGAGAATGCAGCAATTACACCTAGTAATAAGAAATTTGGATGACCTATTAATCTATATAGTAATGTATACTCTACAAACATAATAAGTACTGTTGTAAATAAACCTTTGAAATAATTAGTTGTTTCATAATCTATTTCTTTTATTAATTTATATACCTTTTTACTTTTTCTCTTAAAGTGTTTTTTTACCTTTGCTCTAATGTTATCCATATCAATTAATGTATAAATAAATACTACTAAAGATATTATAAAATTACTTAAGAAATTAATTGATGTATTTAATATATTAACTGATTGATTTGGTAATTCTTTTGCTATATCTTTTGATACTTTATTAAATGTCTCTGTTAATGTTTTTTGAACAGCTGATAAATCTATATCAAATTTAGATCCTATATCTTTTGTAAATTCAATTAATCCTTTAAATAAACTAGTTAATTCTGTATTAAATACAGGTATTATACTCATTATTGTAAATATAATAAAACCTACTACTAATAAAAGTATTATTATTACTCCTAATACCTTAGGTATCTTTTTACTTTGCATCCATTTCAAGAAAGGATATAAAGCATACGCTAAGGCAAATCCTATTATAAATGGTTTAAGTATCGCGATTAATTTTACATATACTCCACCCCATAAATCTCTCATCAAGTATAAAATATATACTATTCCAAGCATAATTAATAAATTTAACAACTTATTATTTTTCATAGATTATCCTCCTTAGAATCTATTATTATTGTTACTGGTCCATCATTTGTAAGAGTAATTTTCATGTCTGCTCCAAATTCTCCAGTTTTAATAGGTATATTAGTTTCTTTAAATTTTTCAATAAATAGTTCATACATTTTTTTAGCATCTTCATAACTCATAGAATTTGTAAAAGATGGTCTATTTCCTTTTTTAGTATTAGCGTACAATGTAAAATTTGATACTAATAAAATACTTCCTTTTATATCTTGTACTGAATAATTCATTTTATTATCTTCATCTTCAAATATTCTTAAATTTGATATTTTTTTAATTAGATAATCAATATCATTTTCTGTATCATCATTTGTTACACCTAGCAAAACTAGTAGACCTTTATCAATACTATTTTTGGTATTATCAAATTCTACACTAGCGTTATCTACCCTTTGTAATACTACCCTCACACTATCACCTATTTTAATTATATCACAAAAAAAGAGTTTTTAATTAAAAACTCTTTCTATTTTTAATATATCCTTATTTTGTTTTAAATCCGATATATATTTTTGAAGTAACTCTAAATCTTTTACTTCAATAGTTAATTCATAAATATTATTATCTGGTTTAGAAATAGTATTTACTTTAACTATAGTTATACCTGAACCAGATGTCTTACCAATTATATCTAATAATAAACTATCTTTTTTAACACCTAGAATATTTATTACTGTTTTAAACTTCTTATCTATATTATCATTCCATTTAACAGATATTATTCTTTCTTGGGCATCATTTATATTATGACATTTAGCATTATGTACAACTATACCATTACCTCTTGATATATAACCTACTATATCATCACCTTTTATTGGATGACAACAAGAAGCAAGAGTTACTTTTATTTCATCAATTCCATCAACTAAAATATCATTTTTAATATCTATTACTGTATCTTTATATTTTTCAATTTTTTCTAATAAGAAATCTTCTTTATTTAATTCGTCATCTTTAAAAGCTAAATCTACTACAGTAAGTGGTGAATACTTACCTGTACCCATACCAATATACAATTCATTTTCATCTTGTATTTTTAACTCTCTTAAAATATTATCTATTTTTGATGTAACATCATTTATAGGTAATTTTCTTCTTCTTATTTCTTTTTGAAATAAATCTTTACCTTTATTGTAACTCTCTGTTTTATCTACTTTTGAAAAATAAGATTTTATTTTATTTTTAGCTTGTGAAGTTTTAGCATACTTTAACCAAGATTTTGATGGTTTACTAGTTTTATTAGTATTAATTTTAATAATATCACCATCATGTAATTCGCTAGATAAAGGAACAATATTATCATTAACTAAGGCACCTACCATAGTTTCACCTATTTTAGTATGTACTTTAAATGCAAAATCAATTGGAGTTGATCCCTTTGGTAACTCAAATACATCACCTTTAGGTGTATATACATATATACTATCTTCTAAAACTTCATTTTTTATAGTATTAACAAATTCTTCAGATGAAATCTTATCATCATTAAGTTCCATAATACTTCTAAATAATTGAAGTTTTTGTTCCATTGAATTTTGTAATTTCTTTCCCTTTTCTTTATATGACCAATGTGATGCGATTCCTTTTTCTGCAACCTCATCCATCTCGTGAGTTCTAATTTGAATCTCATATAATTTACCATCATGACCAAATACAGTTGTATGAAGTGATTGATACATATTAGTTTTAGGATTAGCTATATAATCTTTAAATCTATTTTGTTTTGGCTTAAATTTAGAATGAACAATACCAAGAACTTGGTAACACTCACTTTCCGTATTTACTATTATTCTTAAGGCATAAATATCATATATTTCACTAAATTTCTTACCCTTTTGTAATTTTCTATAAATAGAATAAATTGATTTAGCTCTGCCCTTTATTTCAAAGTTAGAAATATTATTTTCTATAAGAAGATCAGACAGTTTTCTCTTCATTTCATTAACTAACTCTCTTCTCTCTTCTTCTGTATTATCTAATAATTCTTCTACTGATACGAATGCATTAGGTTTATAGTATTTTAGTGAATTAACTTCTAATTCAGACTTGATTTTTGATAAACCTAATCTATGCGCAATTGGCACAAGTAACTCTATAGTCTCTTTTGCTTTTCTCTTTCTACTCTCTTCTTTTAATACATATAGAGTTCTCATGTTTTGACATCTTTCAGCTAATTTGATAATAATTATTCTAACATCTTCTGTTAAACCGATTATTATTTTTTTATAGTAATTTATTTGGTTTTCACTATCAGTAAAAAGATTTAATTTATTAATTTTAGTGATACCTTTTACTAAGAATGAAATATCACTGCCAAATTCTTTTTTTATATCTTCTAAAGAGGCATTTCCTATATGAATAGTATCATGAAGTAAAGCAGCAGAAAGAGTATCAGAATCTGCATACAAATCTGTTAAAATATACGCAACATTAAGTGGATGATGCATATAATCTTCTCCACTTTTTCTGACATCATTTTTGTGTACTTTAGATGCATAGTCATATGCTTTTCTAATTGTGTCTAATTCTTTTTTGTCTTTTATATATTCACTTACAGTAGATAATAATTCATCTATTGTATTTATCTCAACTATATCCATTATAGCCTCCTTTTTATAGAAAAAGAATTAAGCATTAATTCCTTTAACACTTAATTCTTCTACTTTTTTCTTTTTAGGTTTTTTGTCCTTTTTAGGATTCTTTTTCTTAGTATTTTTCTTTATATTTAATTTATTTTCAAAGAATACCCAAATTGATGCGGACATAAATATAGAAGAATATGCTCCTGCGATAAGTCCAATTACTATTGCAATATCAAATCCTATTATTTCTTTTGATCCAAATATAATTAAGCATACAATTGGAAGTAAAGTTGTAATTGTTGTGTTAATTGAACGAAGCATTGTTTGCTTAATACTTGTATTAGCAACCTTAGCTAGTTCTTCTTTAGATAAATTGTCTTCATTTAATAGTTTCTTTTTATTTTCTCTAATTCTATCAAATATAACTATTGTATTATTAATAGAATAACCTATTATTGTAAGAATTGCTGCGATAAAGATAGAATTAATTTCTATTTTTAATATTCCAAATAACGCAATTATCATTATTACATCGTGGAACAATGCTATAACTGATGAAACAGCATAACTAAATTTATATCTAATAGAAATATAAATTATTATTCCAATTAATGCATATAATAAAGCTATTATCGCATTCTTAATCAAATCTCTCTTAACTAGATTTGATACAACTGATATATCTGTTTTTGCTTTATATTCTTTTTCAAATACTGCATTTACTTTATTGATATCTTCTTTATCTAAAATTTCTGAAACTTTTATATAATAAGCATCAGAATCACTACTACTTTCAATAACATGATATCCTAAATCTTTAACTTCTTTGTTAACAATTTTTACGTTAGCATTTTCTGCATTTGTAATAGTAATATCAGTACCTCCAGTAAAGTCTATACCAAAGTTAAATCCTCTTATTAATACAAATACTATTGATACAACAAAGATTAATATAGGAAGAATAATAAACTTCTTTAAATTTGATACATAATCTTTATTAATTTTCTTTTCAAAAGTAGATTCAACCGCATCATTAGTCTTAACTATTTCTTTAGATTTTTGATTAATAAACATTCTTAATCTATTATCAAAGAATCCTGTGTTGATAAATGCATATGTAATTAATCTTGTAATTAAAACAACTATAAGCATTGTCATTATAATATTAATAATTAACATTGTAGCGAATCCTTTAACAGAACTTTCTCCAAATATAAATAATATTACTGCGATAATAAATGTTGTAACATTTGAATCTAATATTGAACTAAATGAATTTTTAGTACCATTTTTATATGCTTGTTTTAACGATTTACCTTTTCTAAGTTCTTCTTTAATTCTTTCACTTGTAATAACATTCGCATCTACCGCCATACCTACACCAAGTACTAAAGCAGCGATACCAGGAAGTGTAAGTACACCATCAATTAAATAGAATATTAAGAATGTCATAAATGTATAAACTAATATTACAGATGATGCGATTAATCCAGAATATTTATATACTAATGTCATAAATAAAATGATTAATACTATACCTATAATACCCGCAATTTCAGTTTTATTTAAAGAATTTTCACCGAAAGCCGAACCTACAGTTTGAGAAGATATTTCTTTAAATTTAACATTATTTGATCCAGAATTAATTAAATCAACTAAGTCTTTTACTTGTTCTTCAGTAAAGTTACCTTGAATAATAACATTAGAACTAAATCCTTGTGATACTGTTGCTGCTGATAAACATTTTGCATTGTTTAAATCATCAAATTCACCACAAGTAGCGTCCTTATATTTATCTTCACCTTGAACGAAATCAAGCCAAATAACAATTAATTTATCATCTGTTTTACTTATTTGATCTGTTACTTTATAGAATAAATCTTTATCTTTAACATTTAATAATATAGCTGGTTTACCTTTATCATCTTGTGATATTTTAGCAGCTGTACCACTAGATAACACTGTCTTATCCATTAACTTTTTATCAGATGAATCTCTGAATGATAATTCACCCGCAACAGTTATATAATCTCTAGCAGCCTCAGGATCTGTAACTCCTGCAAGTTTTACTCTTATTTTATCTTTTCCTTCAATAGTTATTTCTGGTTCTGATACACCTAATTTATCTATTCTTCTAAGCATTGTTCTATATGTATCTTCTACATCAGTACTAGATAATTTTTGTCCTTTTTCTGATGGTGATATTTGATATAAAATTTCAAAACCACCTGCTAAATCTAATCCCTTTGTAATACTATTAAATACTATAGGAATTAAACATGCTGAAGTAATAACTATTCCAGCTATTGTTAAGAATATATGTACAAATTTATTATTCTTATTATCTAGTTCTACTTCTTTATATACACTCTTATCAAAAGCAAGTACAATGTATGGTATTACAGGAATAACCATAAATAATAAGAATAATTTACTTTTATTAAATCTCTTTCCTACTCTTACATTTAAACTCACATAATAATAAACAAATAAAACTGCTGCGATAATCATTATAACAATAAGCAACATGTTTTTATAATGTTTAAAATATATGAATAAACCTACAAATAATGTAATAGCGTATTCAAATATATAATACCATTTATAACCCGCTATATTTAGTAATACTATAAAGTTTACTACAGGTATAAATGCTAGATACCACTTTTTATTCGCCTTCTTAAATATTTTTGAAACTAAAAAACAAAGTAATAAATATGCTGCTAATATACTTACTACTAAAACTATTTTGTTCATCTACTTCATCTCCCACTATTTGTTTCATAAATAATTATACTAAAAATTTGATATTTTTTAAAGTAAAAATTCATATATTTATTAAGAAATAAGGTGATTTTATGAAAAACAAATTCATTAAGAATACTTTAATATTAATAATAGGTGGATTTATGACAAAAATACTTGGCATGCTAATTAAAATTATAATGACAAGAAATATATCAAGCAACGCTATTGGACTATATATGATGATACTCCCTACTTATAATTTATTCATAACAATTATAAGTGGTGGTCTAGAAGTAAGTATATCTAAACTTGTATCTGAAAATAAAATAGATAAATCTAAAATACTAGTTACAAGCATATTAATGAACTTAATTACAAGTATCATTTTAATTATAATTATTATTTTATTATCAAAGCCTATCTCGCTATTATTACATAACCAAAAATTATATACCCCTATTCTATCTATGATATTATCCATTCCTTTTATTGGTATTTCAACTATATTAAAAGGATACTTATTTGGAAATAACAAAATGCATGCACATGTAATATCTAATTTTTTTGAACAATTAATAAGAATATTATTATTTATTTTTTTCCTACCTAAAATAACTAATAATATAAACGCTGTTACTTTTATAATTGGTTCAAATGTTATTAGTGAAATATTATCAATAATAATTTTATCTTTATTTATAGATAATCAAAAAATATCTAAATTAAATTTTGATAAATCTATTAAAAAGATGATTCTTTCTATATCAGTACCTACTTGTTTATCTAGATTAGTTGGTACAATAAGTTATTTTTTTGAACCAATATTATTAACAAATTTACTTTTACTAAATGGATATTCTGCTAAATATATAACAACAGAATATGGTATTTTAACAGGTTATTCTATGCAGCTACTACTTCTTCCATCTTTCTTTTCTATGGCGATTAGTCAATCAATAATACCTTTAATATCTAGTGCTTATATAAATAAGAAATATAATTATATAAAGAAAAAAATAAAAGAAATAATTCTTTTATCTTTTTCGATTGGTTTTATTTATATTGTACTAATATTATTAAAACCAGATTTCTTTATGAAACTCATTTATAATACAAAAGACGGAATTAAATATTTAAAAGTAATGGCTCCTTTCTTTATACTTTTATATATTCAAGGACCATTAACAAGTATCCTACAGTCTATTAATAAATCAAAAGATGCGATGAAAGGTACAATAATTGGAACAATTATAAAAATTATATTAATGATTGTATTATCTTATATGCATATGGGTATATATTCTCTAATTATTCCTATTATTATTAATATAGTTTTTGTTACTATTCATAATTTTATAAAAATAATTAATTCTTTTTAATTATAAATACATCTCTTCCTCTTAAAAATGAATAAAAGACATCTTCTAAATCAGTTTTCTTCTCTTTTAATATATCAAGTAACCAGTATTCATCTTTATTAATATATTCTAAATTTTTATATTCTATTTCTCCATCTAATATAAGTGGCAGGGGAAAAACTGTTCTTTCTTTATCATCTTTTTTAAAAACAGATAATTTACCTCCAGTTTCAAGTACTGCGTAATCAACCTCATCTATTGTTCTAATATCTTTATCTCGTAATTGACTTAATAAATCATCTAATGAATATCTTTGTTTTTTCATCTCGTTCTTATTAAGCTTACCTTTATTTATTATAAGTGATTCAGTTCCATCTAAAAATGTTCTAATTTTTTTATTTTTTAAAGATAAATATGCTAGAAAAACCTGTAATAAAACTAATACTATTAAAGGTGCCAAAGTAAATAATAATGGTTCTTTGTAGTTTTCAATTGAAATTGCAATTATTTGAGATAGAACTGTTGATATAACAAAATCTACTAAACTTAATTCACCTAGTTCTCTTTTGCCCATAAATTTATACGCAAAAACTATCATAAAATAAAAGAATACTGCTCTAAAAAGTATCTTAGTTAACATTTTATCACCGTTATTATTATGGATTACGAATAATATTTTATTCAAAGAATATTATTTATTAGAGGTGTATTATGAAATATATAAAAAGTATAGGTTTTGGAATATCAATTTTTTTGATTCTAAATCTAATTATAACTATCTTTTCTTTTTTTAATCTATTTAATGATAAAACTATAACTATTTTAAAAATAATAGTATTTATTATAACAATGATATCTTCTGGTTTTATACTAGGATTTAAAACTAAGAAAAAAGGATTAATAAACGGTTTAAAATTAGGATTAATATATTTATCTATATCATTATTTTTAACATTAATTATTCCTAACTTAGAACTAAGTATTAAACTAGTGTTATATTATTTATTAATAATACTTCTAAATATTATTGGATCTGTTATAGGAGTAAATATAAAAAAGACTATTAAATAGTCTTTTTGATTTCTTTATATTTTAAAAATGCAATTATAGTCGAAGAGTTTTTTATTGTTCCATCATTTATTAATTCTTCTAATTCTTCTGCTGTTACTTCTATTGGTTCTACATATTCATCATCATCTAATTTTATATCTTCATGGTATTTACAATCAAACGCTATAAAAACATAATTAATGTGATCTGAATTACCCAAATCAGTATAAAAACTAGAAACTTCAACAATATTATCTGAAACTAATCCTGTTTCTTCTTTTAATTCTCTTGCAGCTCCTACAGCTGGATCTTCATCTCTTTCCATATATCCACCAGGAATACATAATTCAACTGTAGTTTCAGTAAAAACTCTAGGTTCTCCTATTAATAAGAAGTTACCATTTTTTAAAACTGGCAATACTGAAGCAGAAGATCCATATCCATTATACTTAACTATTTTATCTCTATAAAATACATCACCATTATTTATAGTAACTTTATATGATTCTAGTTTTATAAAATCAGTGCTAGTATCAATACGTTCTAATTTTGTTGTTTTAAATTTTTCTATAATATTATTTATTTTTTCTTTAGTTTCTTTTCTCATATTTATCCCTTTTTAAACCATATTTTTTATTAAACGTACATTTAACTCTACCATTTTCTTTTTCAATATAAGAAACCATGTCATTTGGTTTAATATAATTAAAAGTAAAATAATTTTCTCTTGTTTGTTCTTGTGGCATAGATAAAAATACTTTTTTTTCAGATTCTTTCATATCTTTAATCATGTCTTTAAATTCATCATAACTATCAAAAAAATCCATATGTCCAAAATCATATAATTTTTTATTAAGTACATCAATATCTTTTTCTGTATCCATCAATGACATATTTCTTTTTGAATTAATTAATATCAAATATCTTAATTTAACCAAACCTAATAATTTATTCATTCTATTTACCTTCATAATTTTTAATAAATTCTTCTTTAAATTCTTTGAATTTATCTTCTTTAATTGCCTTTCTAATATCTTCTGTCTCTTTTATTAAAAATCTAATATTATGTATAGAAAGTAATCTTCCTCCTAATACCTCACCAGATATTAATAAATGTCTTATATATGCTTTTGTAAAATGTGTACATGTATAACAATCGCATGTCTTTTCTATAGGAGTAAAATCTTCTTTAAACTTTGCATTTCTTAAATTAACTCTACCATGATGTGTAAATACATTTCCATGTCTTGCGATTCTTGTTGGAAGAACACAATCAAACATGTCTATTCCTCTTTCTACACCTTCTAATATATCTATTGGTTCACCTACGCCCATTAAGTATCTAGGTTTATCTTCTGGAAGATAAGGAATAGAATAATCTATTGCTTTATACATATCTTCTTTTGATTCTCCATCGTTTGCAACACCACCAACTGAATAACCATCAAAATCCATTTTGACAGTTTCCTCTGCTGAATACTTTCTTAGGTCTTCAATTGGTCCACCTTGTACAATACCAAATAAAGATTGATTAGGGTTATTAAATGCATCTTTACCTCTTTTTGCCCATCTTAGTGTTCTTTCAACACTATTTTTTAAATACTTATAATCCGCAGATGCTGGAGGACATTCATCAAAACTCATTGCAATATCACTATCTAATTTATTTTGAATTTCTATAGATTTTTCTGGAGTAAGTAATAAAGGACTACCATCAATATGACTTTTAAAATGTACTCCCTCTTCAGTTATATCTTTCTTTTTGTTTTTAGCTAAACTAAATACTTGGAATCCACCAGAATCTGTAAGTATTGGTCCATCATAATTCATAAATTTATGTAGACCACCAGCCTTTTCTACTATATCTTCTCCTGGTCTTAACCATAAATGATATGTATTAGAAAGTATAACACCTGAATTCATTGCTTTTAATTCTTCTGGTACTAATGTTTTAACATTCGCAAGTGTTCCAACTGGCATAAACATAGGTGTCTCAAAAGAACCATGATTTGTATGTAATATACCAAGTCTAGCTTTTCCATCAGTTTTAATCAATTCATATTTAATTTTCATGAAAATCACCTTCTTCATTATATAACAAAAACAAAAGAAAAACTAGTTATAGTTTTTCTTAATTAGTTTTATTTATATCTCCTATTACATCTTTATATTTTTGATCTAGGTTAACATTTATTAATATAACTTTACCAGACGGATCTTTTTGATAACTATAAGATGTTACAAAACCAGTTCCTTTTACATTACATGGTATATTTACCATCTTACAGTATTCATTTATTTGTTTACTAGATAATCCATTTAAATTATTCTCAGTAAAATTACCATTTGTCATTATTAATACTTTACCATTAATGTTATTACCTTTTTTAGGATACTGATTAATTATTTTTAAACCATCACCTATTATTTCATATGTAACACCATTAACATTTAATATATTCTTAACTTCATCAACATTTTTATTCAAATAATTTTCTACTTGATAATACTTTTTAGTATTTGTATTAACATTAGTTAAATTATAGTAAGCTTCCAAATCTTGTATTAATGATTTAACACAGTTAGACATTGGTATCGAAGTTGCTAAATCCTTCCAAGCTATATAAAATACATATTTAGGATTATCTTTAGGATACATTCCAGCGAACGATCTAATAGAATGTTCATAAGAAGAATAATAATCTCCAGTATAATCATTATATATTTCAGCAGTACCAGTTTTACCAATTATATTATATCCATCTAAATGAAAATCAGTACCAGTACCTTCTCCATTAACAACCAAATCCATTAAGTCTTTAATATGATTAACAGTAGCTTCAGACGCTACTTTAGTACCCTTTTGTTTTTTTGCTTGATATACTATCTCATTAGTATTTGGATCAACTATTTTTTCTACTATTGTTGGATTTAATATATATCCATTATTAGATATAGCAGTTAATGCTTTTATATGTTGAATAGGTGTTGTCATAATACCTTGACCAAACGATGCATTCGCAACCTCTATATCATACTTAAATTTTATTTGACCAGGTACTTCACCTTGTAATTCAATACCTGTATTTTCTCCAAATCCTAATTTCTTTAAATAAGCTGCTAACTCATCACCAGTTAGATAATGTTGCATAAGATTCGCAACACCTATATTAGAAGATTGGGTATAACCATAATCATATGTTATTTCACCCCAACCATAGCCATTCCAGTCTTTAATAGTATAATCTGATAATTTCATTGTACCTGATTGATAAGTAGCTTGTCCATTATAATTACCTTTTTCCATTGTTGCCATATAAGTATATGTTTTCATTGTTGAACCTGGTTCAAATGCAGTAGAAAGCAATGGATTTAAATAATTAGTTATATTCTTTTGGTTAGGATCAAAACTAGGCTTTGTAGCACTTGCGATTATTTTACCTGTTTTAGCTTCCGCTACTACAAATATAGCCCATTCTGCACCTGAATTTTGAAATTGTGATGTTAAAGCTCGTTCTGTCATTAATTGAACATTACTATCTATAGTTAGATATACATCATAACCATCTTCTTTTTCTATTCTTATTTCAGGCATATTTACTAATCTATAACAAGATGCATCTTGTTCATAAGTAACTGATCCGTTAACACCTGTTAGCTTATCATTATATTTAGATTCAATACCCATTTCACCAACAGTATTACCATCTTCAGTAGTAGTAACATAACCTAATACATAAGATGCAAAATCTAGATTCGGATAATATCTTTTGCTAGATGCGATAAAATCTATACCTGGTAATTTTAATTTTTGAATTTGTTCTTTTTGAAGTTCAGTAAGTCCTCTACCACCAGGACCTAATTCTACTTGATATAAGCCGTTTTGATCTAATAATTCATATATTCTTTCTTCAGTCATATTAAGTAGAGGTGCTAATTTTTTAGCTGTTTCTCTTTTATCAACTACATGTTTTGGTTTAGTTGAATGTTTACTTCTAGAACTATCTAAGTACGCAATAACTGTATATGAATCTACAGTTTCCGCAAGCACTTCTCCGTTTACATCAAGAATACTACCTCTAGTAGCAAATAATGTTTCTTTTGTAGTATTTCTATTTTTTGCAAATTTCTTTAAGTTAATACCATCTATAGTTGGAGATAAATTTAAATATATTAATCTTGCGATTATTACGCAAAATAAAAGAAGTCCAACTATAAATACAGTTTTGCTCATGTGTATCTTACTAGTAGACTTCTTCATATTCGCACTTCCTATCTTTCTGTAATGATTCTTATATTACCATTATTATACGCTAATCCTTCTTTATTTGCAACTGCATTAACATTTTCTAAAGATGCTAACTCGTTTATTTTCATTGTTAAACTTTGATTTGTTTCTTTTTGATTTTTAACTTCTCTAGATAATCTCTCTACTTCAACATTTACTGATGATAAAGTATTTTTTGCAAAGAAACTTAATACCCATAAACCAAATAACAATATTGCTCCTACAGTTGTAAATTTTCTTTCTTTTTTAATTAATTTAGCTGTTTTATCCTTTTTACCCATTTTTATCATTCCTTTACTTTTTCTATTACTCTTAGTATTGAGCTTCTAGATCTATTATTTTCATCTAATTCTTCTTTGCTAGGTTTATATTTACCAATCAATTTAACCTTAGCTTGTTTATCTTCCGGTATAAAAGGTAATCCTTTATATACCTTATCTACTTCACTATATTTTTTAAATGTATTTTTTACTATTCTGTCTTCTAACGAATGAAATGTTATAACACATAATCTTCCACCAACATTTAGTAAATTAATCGCATCATCCAATGCCTTTTGTAATACATTTAATTCATCGTTTACTTCAATTCTTATTGCTTGGAATACTTTTCTAGCAGGATGATGATCTCTTTTATATTTCTCTGGAACATTATTTTTAATTATTTCAACTAATTCCAAAGTAGTTTCTATTTTTTTAGATGATCTTGCTTCTACTATTCCATGCGCAATACTTTTAGCATATTTTTCTTCACCATATTCATAAAAGATTTTTGTAAGTTCTTTTTCAGAATAATTATTAACAACCTCATAAGCACTTAACTCTTGATTTTGATTCATTCTCATATCTAATTTAGAATCATTATGAAATGAAAATCCTCTTTCTGCTTCATCTAATTGAGGTGAAGAAACTCCTAAGTCAAATAATATTCCATCTACTTTAGTAATATTTCTTTTATTTAACTCAGATTTTATATTTACGAAATTACTATTTATAATTTCGTAATTATTACTTATTTGATCAAGAATCCTACGACTATAATCAATCGCTTCCCCATCTTGATCAAAGGCGAATAAACAACCCCTTGTTATTCGTTTTAATATTTGTGAACTGTGACCGGCATATCCAAGTGTACAATCAACATAAATTCCATCTTCTTTAATATTTAAATTATCTATTGATTCATTTAGTAATACACTAATATGTTTACTCATTGAATAGAGTCTCCGCTATTTCATCAAAATTATCAATATTTTCATTAAAGAAGTTATCAAATCCTTCGTTAGACCATATTTCAAGTCTATCTCCTACACCGATAACAACACATTCTTTATCAATAGATGCATAATTAACTAACGGACTTGGAATGTTAATTCTACCATTGTTATCAAGTTCACACTCAGTGGCCCCTGACATAAGCATTCTCATAAATGTACGGGCATTTTTTCTTGTAAATGGAAGTTCTTTTAGTTCATTAACCATATTATTCCATTCATCAAGTGAATAAACAAAAATACATTTTTCTATTCCTCTAGTTATAATGAACTTTTTACCAAGATCACTTCTAAACTTAGACGGAATAATAAGTCTACCTTTTTCATCAATGTTATGATGAAACTCTCCCATAAACATATTAATCCCCCACAATCAACCACTTTTCTCCACTGGTTGATTTAATTATATAATATATATAAATATTTGTCCATATTTTTCCAAAAAAAAAGAATAGTTTACACTATTCTCGTAAATTTAATTATTTAAATATTTTTCCTAGCAAATCTTCTTTATTCTGAAGACCGTTTATATACTCTTTTGCTTGAGTTTTTTTCTTTCCTTCAAACTGTAATTCAGTAATAATAATTTCCCCATCTTTTGTCCTAATTCCAATACCATCTTCATAGATATGAATAATTTCACCTATTTCACCATTCTTATTACTTGAACCAATTCTTGATGCATATAATTTTACTCTTTTATCATCAAGTAATGCATATGATACTGGAAAAGGATTAAGACCTCTAATCTTATTAAAAATATCTTTAGAGTTATTATTAAAATCTATTTTTTCATCTTCTTTTGAAATGTTATAGGCATATGTTACTTCATCAACATTTTGTTTAATTGGAGTTATTTCTCCATTTAAGAATTTAGGTAAAAAATCAATAATCATTTTTGATCCTAAATCACTTAGTTTATTAAACATTGTTCCTACATTATCATTTTCTTCTATTTTTATTTTTTCTTGATATAAAATATCACCAGAATCCATTGCTTCATCCATATACATTATAGTAATTCCTGTGTATTCATCACCATTTATAATCGCATGATGTATTGGTGCCCCTCCTCTATATTTAGGTAATAATGAAGCATGTATATTAATACATTTATACTTAGGAAAATCAAGTATTTCTTTAGGTATAATTTGACCATACGCACAAGTTATTATAAGATCTGGTTTTTTATCTAATATATATTGGTACTCTTTTCTTATCTTTTCTGGTTGGAATACCTCAATATTGTTTTCTAAAGCAAATTCTTTAACTGGGCTATATTTTATTTCTTGCTTTCTACCAACTTTTCTATCTGGTTGAGTAACAACTAAACTAACATTATATTCTTTTATTAATTCTCTTAAAGGACCTACAGAAAACTCTGGAGTTCCCATATAAATTATATTCATAACTACCCCCTAAAATAATCTTAATACATCTTTTACAGTAACAAATAACATCAATCCCATAAGTAATATAAAACCAATATTATTAATTATTGTTTCTACTTTTAATGGTACTTTTTTACCTGTTATTTTCTCTATTACAAGTAAGAATGCTCTTCCACCATCAAATGCTGGGAAAGGTAATATATTCATAAACCCTACATTTATTGATAAATACGCAGTTAAATATAATAAAGAATACATGCTTGATTTAGCTATTCCTACAACCGAATAAATACCAACTGGACCAGATAAACTATCTACTCCAAGTTTTCCTGTAAATAAACTAATAATTATTATAATTAATGATTTATATATAGAAATAAATTTAGTAAATGCATATTTTATCGCATTAACAAATCCTTTTTTATATTCTGTCTTAATACTAATTCCATAATAATATGATTTAGTTTTTTTATCATATTTTGGTTTAATTTTGTATATTTTATAATTATTTTTTTTATCTTGTACCTTAATTTTTAATGTAGCCTTTTCTCCCGCAATAGCGATTCTTGTTTGAACATCATCAAAATCTTTTATTTTATGATCATCTATTTCTACTACTCTTTGTCCATTTCTAGCTCCCGCATCATATAAAGGATATCCTTTTTCCATATCAGTTAATACATTACTAGTAAATGTTGAACCATATATTAAACCAATAATGAATAGTAAAACAAAACCTAGTACAAAGTTATTAAAAACTCCCGCTACCATAACAGATAATTGTCTTAAAAAACTCTTGTTATATAATCTTTTATCTTCTGGAATCTTTTTTAATTCTTCATCCTCTTCATCGTATGTTTCACCTGCTAAAGCAACATATCCTCCTAATGGAATTAATTTAACCATATATTCAGTTTCATCATTTTTTCTTTTAAAAGAAAAAAGTTTTGGTCCAAAACCTAATGAAAATTCAAAAACATGGATACCAGCTTTTTTAGCCATTATAAAATGACCAAATTCATGTATAAATACAATTAATCCTAATATTAATAAAAATATAATTAATGTAACCATAAATCCTCCTATAAAAATAATATTTTAATAATAGTATATACTAAAGACGCAATCAAAATACTGTCAAATCTATCTAAAATTCCTCCATGACCTGGAATTAAATTTGAAAAATCCTTTGTTTTAAAATGTCTTTTTATTTGACTAAACAATAAATCTCCTAATTGTCCAAATGCTGATATTACTAATGTAATTAATATTAATACAGCAATATTAATATCTGGATTTACATAGAATAAATAAACAAAGCTAGGAACTAGAGTACCAACCATAGATCCTATTATACTACCTTCAATAGTTTTGTTTGGAGAAATAGTTTTAGCTAGTTTATGTTTACCTAAAGTCTTTCCTCCAATAAACGCAAATGTATCAGTAAATACTGTAATTAATATTAAATATATAAATTCTTCTATAGATGATACTCTTACATTATTTAGTATATAAAAGCTAAGTCCTAAGAACATAACAACTCCAAATAATTTAGATGCATCTGTATAATTATATTCTTCATCTTTAATAAATATAATTGGCATAAATATAAATAGTATTAATAAACCTGTACAAGCAAGAATAGAACCTTCACTCATAACTAATAAACCTGTAGAAAAATAAGATAATAATTTAACTACAAGTGGCATTTTCTTTTCTCTTTCTAATAAATCTAATATTTCTTTTAAACCTAAACAGGCTACAACTGCTGTACCTATTTCAAAAGGAAGACCACCAATAATTATTAATGGTATAAAAATCGCAGCCATGACTGACGCAGATATTACTCTTTTTTTCATATTATCACCTATTTAATTATATAATAAATATATTTTATTTACAAGAAGAAAAAGAACTATTAAAAGTTCTTTTTATAATTGATTAATTCTTTTTACCATTTCAACATCAACATCTTTTTCCATTGTTAATCTTAATGATTTTCCTTCTCTTTTTTTAAATTCTTTGTCACTAAGCATTAATAAATCATCTACTGTCGCTTCTTTTTCTTTGTTTGGATATAAGGTTTCATAAAAAAGACCAATTTGATTATTTAATTTTTCTTTTATCGTTTGTTTTAATTCTATTTTAGGTGAACCTACTTCTTCTTTTTTTAATTCGTCTGGCATACTATATCCACACTCTTCCATTATTTTTAAAGTTAATCCATTACTATATCTTTTAACTATTTCTGTATCATTTATTCTGTCATAATATGTATCTATAGCGTCATCTATATGAAGTGCATCATATAATCTATTTGATATTTCTGGAACACATACATTTAGAATTGGCACTAAAGATAAAATAGTTGAACCTAAATATACAACGCTAGGTATAATATCTCCTACTTTAGAATATTTTTTAGTATCATGGGATAAATTCTTTTTAAAAACTAAGTGTCTTTTTTTAGATTTTATTTGATACTTTTTATTATAAATATAATTTAATGTATTAAAACCACTAGCAGATAATATTGTTGCCAAGTATATTAAATATAAATTCATTCCCATCTATGCTTCACGTTCCTTATCAAAACTATTTACTATCAACTTGTAATTAATCTTATTCATTTTTAATATTTTTTTAGTTTCTCTTGTTGTTAACCTAGTTTCTTCATCATCTAGATTTATATTACTTGGCATATATGATAAAGAATCTCTAACTGACTTAATCATTTCTACATTGTTTTTTCTATATTTATCTTCTATTTCATTTACATTAGTAATTATTTCATCATAAACTTCTTCGATAAACTTGCCCATTTCTTTATCAAATCCAATATTTGAACATGTAACATATACATTTTTAAAAGGCACTAAAGAACTTAATAAATCAGAGGCCATATCAAAAAAATGTTCTTGCTTAATTAAGCTTAGTTCTTTTCGAGCTTCTGAACACAATCCTTTTCTATATACTAATTTTTTCATGCATTTCTTTTTAGCTTCTTGATGATTTCTTTCGTTTAAAAATGCATTCATCATTATTGATGAAGCTGATGTACTAAAATATAACCCTAATAATAATCTTAATTCTTCGCTCATAACCATTCCCCACTAATAATATATTAAAGCATATATATTTATTAGTCAATTAAAAAAGTTCTATTCTATTAATCCTAGAATAAAACTTTCAAGTTCTCTTGTTTTCGCATAGTTCTTCGCAATCAAATCATATTTAGCATTCCATAGACTTATATCTTCTTGTTTAAATTCTTTATTATTTTTTATAAAATCATTTATTTTGTTCTCCGCAATTGATGAAAGAGAAGACGCTAATCTCTTTAATTCTATTTCATTTAATTTAGCATCAGTAATTTCTTTTCTTAAGTCTTCTACATCTTCATTTCTAATTAAATTAAATATTAAATAATCATAAATTGTATTCTGATCTTCATATTTTGTTTTTAATATTTCTTTTTCTATTTCATATTGTTCTTTAGTTATAGTCTTCATACTATATTTATTTTCTAGTTCATCTCGATCACTTTTAATCTGCATATTCTTAATATCTTTTTCACTTGCTAAAATATAAAATGGTTTTTTAGTACCATCTTTATTATATTCTATTTCAAGTATAGGATATCTTTCAAATTTTTCTTCCATTTAAACACCTCTACTTTACTTCTTCTATCTTCATAAAATTAGTATAGTTTACTGACTCTAATGGAAATGAACCTACTATAACAACCTTATCTCCTTGATTTAAATTAAGTATTTTTTTAGAAGCAGCCATAGATATTTCTACTAGTTCGTCCGTATTTTCTGCCATACCTACATTTAAAGGTATTATTCCATAATTAATAGATAAACCTCTTACAACTTTTGAATTAGGAGAAACCGCTATTACAGGACAACTAGGTCTATAATTACTAATATCTTTCGCAGTTGTTCCACTCATAGTTGAACATACTATAGCACTTGCTTTTACTCTATTAGCTGAATCTACTGAAGAATAAGCAATTGCTTTAGAAATATTTATTTCTTCATTTCTACTTATCTCTAGTAATAAATCATTATAATCAATTTCTTTTTCTATTTCATCAATAATACTATTCATTGTTCTAACTGCTTGCACTGGATAATTGCCAACAGCAGTTTCAGAACCTAACATAAGTGCATCAGTTTGATCTAGTACAGCATTTGCTACATCAGATACTTCTGCTCTTGTAGGCTTTTCACTATCTTCCATAGACGCAAGCATTTCAGTCGCAATTACACATATTTTTTCTTTTTCTTTAACAAGTTTAGATAGTTTCTTTTGAATACTTGGTACTTTTTCTATATCAAGTTCAATCCCTAAATCTCCTCTTGCAATTATTATTCCGTCACTAACTTTTAATATTTTATCTATTTCATCTATTGCTTGTTTATTCTCAATCTTAGATATTAACTGAATATTATTATCATTATAACCAATTAACTCATCATTAACATCTAGTACATCCATTTCTTCTTTTACGTGTGATAAAGCTAGATAATCCACTTGCATTTCTACTGCAAACTTAATAATTTCTTTATCATAACTAGATAAGAACGGAATATCAAAACTAACATTAGGAATATTAATTGTCGATTCAGTTTTAACAACACCATCATTTTTAATAGAACATACTAAAGTGTCTTCATCTTTATTAACTACAACTAGTTTAACTGATGCATTATTCAAATATAATTCATCACCAATTTTAGAATGCGTAATAATATCTTTATAAGGAACAGATATCATATCTTGATTACCTATAATATCTGAATATACTATTCTAATTAATTTATTCTTTTCTAATTTGATAACTGGTTTTTCAAGTCCTCCGATTCTAACTTCAGGTCCCCTTGTATCTAACATTATTCCTGTTTCTATTTTTTGTTCTAGATTAATTTTTCTAACATTTAAAATAGCTTCTTTTGCAAACTCAAAAGTCGCATAACTCATATTAATTCTTATTACGTCAACCCCTGATACTATCATTTCTCTTATAACTTCATAAGAACTTGAAGAAGGACCTAATGTTCCTATCATTTTAGTTTTATTCATCACACTCACCTATTATAAATATAACATAAAAAAAGTTATATTTCTATAACTTTTCTAATTTATTTACTATTAACTGATATGAACTTCCCCTTTTTTCAACTTGACAATTGAACTTAATTATATCCCCTTTACTTATGTTGTAATACTTTTCATATGTTTTAGGAAATATAACCAATTCTATTTCTGAAAATTCATCCGATCCAGTTAAGAATAACATCTTTTCTTTATTCTTAGTTATTACTTCTTTTTTATTATCTACTAACAAGTAAATATCAATAGTCTTATTAAATAACTCTTTTATTTTTCTAGTATCTATATTATTATCTCTTTTGTTTTGAACAGGATGATTTGATAAATAAAAACCAAACGTATTATTTTCTATTTTAACTAGTTCATCTTTATCAAATTCATCTACTATTTTAAATTCTGGTTTTTCTATCATACTAGAATCTAAATCATTACATAGTTCTGCATAGTTAATTGCTAGATCTATATTTTCTATAAGTGTCTTCTTATTATAATTAAATGAATCAAATGCACCTGAATATATTAGATATGGCAATATTTTTTTATTAATTCCTTGTTTATATGTTCTTGATACAAAATCCAAGAAATCTTTGTATAAACCATTTTTTCTTTCTTCTACTATCTTATTTGATATGCTAGCACCAATATTTTTAATAGATGATAAAGAGAATCTAATTCTATTATTTTCTATTACAAATTCACTTTCACTCTTATTAATATCTGGTTTTAATATTTCTATATTTTTTAACTTACATTCATTTATATAATTCTTAGTTTTATATTCATTGCCTATAACCATATTAAGTAAATATTTCATATAATAACTAGTATAATGTGATTTTAAATATGCCATTTTGTATGAAATTAATGCATAACATACTGAATGTGATTTATTAAATCCATATTCCGCAAATTTATAAATATATTCAAATGTTTTAGTAGCAATTTCCTCACTATATCCATTTTTTATAGAATTTGAAATAAATTTTTCTTTTTGTTTTAACATCAATTCATTGTTCTTTTTAGACATTGCTCTTCTTAAAATATCTGCTTCTCCTAATGAAAATGATGCCATTTTAGCTGCTACCTGCATTATTTGTTCTTGATATAAAATAATTCCATATGTATTAGATAAAATTGGTTTTAAACTTTCATCAATATAATCTATCTTTTCTTTTCCTTCTTTTCTTTTTGCAAAAGTATCTACATTATCTATCGCACCAGGTCTATCTAATGCAATAATCGCAACTAAATCATCAAAAGAATTAACTTTTATTTTTCTTAATATGTTTTTAAATATAGGTGTTTCAAATTGAAATATACCATCAGTTTCTATCATTTTAAATATATCTAATGTCTTTTTATCATCTAGTGGAATGTTTCTTAAATCAATATCTCCCACTTCGTTAACTATATTACTAATTAGAGTTAAATTATCTACTGCTAAAATATCCATTTTAAGAAGTCCTAGACTCTCTGGATATTCTTTAGTATATGCACATGTATACATGTCATCTGTTTTAATTAATGGTATATATCTATCTAAACTTTCTTTAGATATAATAACACCTGCCGCATGTCTAGTTATTGTTCTTTTTAAACCTTCTAATTTTAAAGATATATCACATATTCTAGATATCATTGTATCTTTTTGATATATTTCTTTTATTCTATTTGTTTCTAAATTTTCTTTTAATGATAGTTTTCTATCAAATAATTTTATAAAAGAATCTATCTTACTTTCCATATTAAATATTCTAGAAACATCTCTTAAAACCATTTTAGTTTTTAAAGTACCAAACGCAATTATATTCGCACATCTTCTATTATCATATTTTTTATTAATATATTCAACTACTTCATCTCTTCTATCAGCTTCAAAATCTATATCAATATCTGGCATAGTTACTCTTTCTGGATTCAAAAATCTTTCAAAGAACAAGTCATATTTTATTGGATCTACATCTGTTATTCCAAGAGAATAACTAACTAAAGAACCAGCCGCAGAACCTCTTCCTTCACCTACTAATATTTTGTTCTTTTTAGCGTATTTAACATAGTCCCATACTACTAAGAAGTAATTAGAAAAGCCCATCTTTTTAATCATAGATAGTTCATCCATTAATCTATTTGCGTATTTCATAGGTACTTTATTATCAAATCTTTTCATAAGACCTTTTTTACATAAACTCTCTAAATATTTAGATTCATCAAAACCTTTTTCATAACTATATTTTGGCAACAAATCATTTTTTATTATTTCTATATTTACCATATCATATATTTCTTTAAAAAGATCTTTTTCATAATTATCTATATTTATTCTATCGGATAAATAAACATTTTCTTCTTCATTTATTTCTTCATCAATAGTTTTACCATTCTTTATCAAATACAAATATTTCAAATATTCTTCATCATCTTTTTCAAAACATTTAATTTTATTAAAATATATATTTTTATATCCATCTATTTTTTTAGTAGTATAACCTATATATGTATCAGGTACATTTAATTCGTTATATAAATCTATTGATTCTTCTGGTAATACTAGAAATAATCCTTCTATATTATTTTTTATTAAATCTATACTCTTATCATTACTAGATATATAACAAAGATTTTGATAACCTTTATAATTTTTTGCGTATAAATATAATTCTTTACCATCAAGAATTAACTTATAACCTATTATAGGTTTTATATCATTTTTTATACACAAATCATAAAATTCCATTACATAACAAAGGTTATCATCCGATACCCCTATAGCTTTAAAACCTAGTTCTTTTGCTTTTTCTATTAAGTCTTTTACTTTTATTAAAGATGAAAGGATAGAATAATCAGTTGTAATATTTAATGGTATATACATAATTATCCCTCCTTTATATAAGTATATTATACACTAAATATAAGTAATTAACACTATTTTTTGCTTATATTTATTGACTAAAATCAAATATTATGATAAAGTTAATTAGACGCGAAATTTAAAGGAGGAAGAAGTATGGCTAATAAATTAACTAGTAAATCAAAAAACTTTGCGAATAATAGATCACACGCAAATAATAAAAGTAATAGAATTCAAAATTTAAATTATCAAAAATTCACAATCAACGGAGTTAAAGTTAAAACTACTGTTGCTGAAGCAAGAACATTAAAGAAAAATAACGCTAAATAAAAATAAGTTCATTTGAACTTATTTTTTATTTGCTATTTCGTTTTTTATTAAAGTAACAAAATCATCTTTAGATACAGTTATAGTTTCTTCAGAACCATATCTTCTATAAGAAATATTTTCATTATCTTTTTCTTTATCACCTAATATTAAAGTAATAGGTGTTTTTTTAATAACAGATTCTCTTAATCTATATCCTAGTTTTTCATCTCTATCATCTAATTCTACTCTAATTAAATTTTTTTGTAATAGTTCTTCTATTTCTTTAGCGTATCTTAAATGATATTCATTATTAACTGGAACTATATTAACTTGAACAGGTGCAAGCCATAAAGGTAAAACACCTTTCTTTTCTTCAAGTAAGAATGACATAAATCTTTCAGAAGATCCAAGAATAGCTCTATGAATAACAACTGGTCTTACCTTTTCACCATTTTCATCAACATATGTTAAATCAAATCTTTCTGGTAAAGAGAAATCTAATTGACAAGTTGGTATAGTTAAATCATGTCCTAAAGCTGTTCTAATTTGAATATCAATTTTAGGTCCATAGAATGCAGCTTCTCCCTCTTCTTCATAATAATCTAATTTTAATTCATCCATTATTTCTTTTAATTGAGCTTCTGCTGTTTCCCACATTGCATCGTTATCTATATATTTTTCTTTTTCTTTACTTCTTTTAGATAATCTAAATTTAAATGAATCTTTTGAAAAACCAAAATCATCTATATATACTTCAAAGATTAATTTAATAACTTTACCTACTTCTTCAGCAATTTGATCTGGTCTAACAAATAAATGTCCATCATTTTGAAGTATTTGTCTAACTCTTTCAAGACCTAGAACTGCACCAGAAGCTTCATATCTAAATACATTAGCAAGTTCACCAATTCTTACTGGTAAATCTCTATATGAATGAAAATCATTTTTATATATTAAAGCGTGGTGTGGACAATTCATTGGTCTTAATACTAATTCTTCATTGTCTAGTTTCATTATTGGAAACATATCTTCTTTATAATGATCCCAGTGTCCACTTATTTTATACATTTCAGTAGTTGCTAAAACTGGTGAATATACATGTTTATACCCTTGTGATATTTCTTTATCTTGAATATATCTTTCAAGTGTTCTTCTTATAGTTGCACCATTAGGAGTAAATAATGGTAAACCTGCTCCTACTAATTGATGAGTAAAGAATAAATTTTGTTCTTTACCAATCTTTCTATGATCTCTTTCTTTTGCTTCTTCTAATTCTTTTAAATGAGCCTCTAATTCTTCAGCAGTAGGTAAACAAACACCATATATTCTTTGAAGAACTTTATTATTAGAATCTCCCTTATAATAAGCACCAGAGAATTTTAATAGTTTAAAATTCTTACATTCTTTAACTGTATCAACATGTCCACCTCTACATAAATCAGTAAAATCTCCTTGTGAATAAGCAGTGATAACTTCATCTTCAGGCATATTATTAATTAAATCTATTTTATATGGATCATCTTTAAACATTTCTAAAGCTTCTTCTCTAGTTAATTCATGTCTAACTATTCTTTTGCCATCTTTAGCAATCTTTTTCATTTCTTTAGAAATTGCTTCAATATCTTCTTCAGTAATAACTTTATCACCTAAATCCATATCATAATAGAAACCTTCTTCTATTACAGGTCCAACCCAAAATTTAGCATCCGGATATAAATGCTTTACTGCTTGCGCAAGCATATGTGCACAGCTATGGTTTAAATTGTGTAAATATTCATCTTCTTTAAAATTAATCATTTTTATTCCTCCTTATAAATAAAAAAAGATGGTACTTAAGGAGCCCTATGGGCGGTACCATCCTTTATTTAACTTAATTTCGATAACGGAATTACCCGTGAATTATTATTCCTCTATTGAAGTAGTAACTATATAACTTTAATATTAGTTTACACCATCCACTAACTCTCTTTGCTTAAATATTATATAATCTCGTCTTCAAATAAGATTTAAATAAATTTTATTACAAATAATTATTTATGTCAATTATTTTCTTTGATTTTTACTTACTAGCTTTAATTCATCTGTCAAGAAATTAATTCTTTCCATAATACGTTTTGCTTTTAATTTATCTACTCCATCTTTTGTAGAACTTAAATGTACTTCTAATTCTTCTTTAGTTAAATTAGAGGTAAAGAACGTTACTAATTTATTATCCATTCTATGTTGTAAAATAGTACCCAATATATCATCTCTTGACCAAGAAGTTATGTTTTCTGCACCTATATCATCAAGTAATAATAAATCAGCATTCATCGCATAATTTAATTGTTCATCAAAATCACTTGAAAAAGATGCTTTTAATATATTTAAAAACTTAGGATAATATACCATAGCCGCTGTTTTTCCATCTTTAACTAGTTCATTTATAGTAGCTGAAATAATATATGATTTACCTGAACCGAAATTACCACTTAAATATAGACCTTTATATGTTTCACCTTTTCTATATTTTTTAATAAAAGCAGTAACCCATTTTATTATTTCTACTCTATTTTTATCATTAGTATAAATTTCACTCATTTTAGCATTTCTAATATCTTTAGCTACTTCAAACTTATATCCATTTTTAATATATTCTAAATCATTTATTTCTTTTTCTTTTTCTTCACATGCCTTATATTTAAAATTTAATATTCCATCAACTACATAAGGTGTAAATATAAAACCTGGCATTTCATTTAATAGACATTTTTTATCTTTTTTATAATTGTTTAATTCAGTAACAGCTTGTTTAATTTTAGAAGTGTATTTCATTAATACTTCATCTTCTAAGTCTATCGAATCAATCATCTTTACAAAATCAGGATCCTTTTTAGCTTCATTATACTCTTTTAATAACATATCATTATTCTTTTTTATATTACTAATTGTTCTTATACTTTTCATAGGCACCTCTAATTAAAATCCTTTAAAAGATTTTTCATTTCATCTTCTTCAGATTCTGTTATTACTTCTTCACTAGATTCTTTTGAAAGCCAATCTGGTGATTTAACTTCTTTCTTAGTAACAAAAGTAGTAGTTTTCTTTTTCTTAGTTTCTTTAAATATTTGATCCATCGCATCTTCTGCGGTTTCTATTTTTAATCTTTGCCATTGACTTGCGATAGTTAATACAAAACTCTTTGTTAATTTGTGATTATTTACCCTTAATACATAATCAAGTAAAACATTTATAACAGCGGGTTGAAGTCCCATATCTATTCTTAACTCTTCTATTAACCTTAAATCTCTTTCATTAGGTTCTTTTCCATGATTTTCATTTTTTAAATATGTATAAGGAGATAATGTTTCAAAATAATAAATTGCTTTTGCTCTTTTTGTATCTTTACCTATTGGACTTCTTAAATATTCAGGTTGATTTTGATATACAAGTGAAGGAAGTCTACCTTTATTTTGATATTGATAATAATTTCTAGCGTTCTTTCTTAATTCTGTTTTATCAATCAATAGTTTTTCACTTAAAGAACTTAGTATTATATTTTTCATTTCATCAACATCTAAATCATAAATAAATGCCAAATCATTTATTAACTTTTTATTATCTTTATTAAATGTTTTTTCATTCACGGATCCTTTTGGTATACCAGTCAATAATAAATTAAAATCTATCTTCTCTTCTATGTTTATTCCTAAAGAATTAATATCTTTAATATTTTGTATATTATTTTCAAACATAGTAGATGGTGTTGATTGATATACTTCCGAAAAAGATTTAGTAATATCTTCATACTCACTCAAGTTAACTCTTGGTATTTTGAAATAATTTACAATTCTTTCATATTCTTTTTTTCCTATTGAATTATAAAGCACTATATTTAAAACAGGATGAGAGAAAAAATCTCCTGGAGATAATGGTGAAAATAATTCATATACATAACTATTTTGTTCTTTTGTTTCTTTTATATATGTTTTTAATAAACCAATTGCCTCTAATTTTTCTCTAGCCATTACTAATTCATTTAATGATAAACCAGTACTAGATATTAAATGATGATGATTTTCTTCAAAAGACATAAATTCATTTTTATCAAGTTCCATCCATAGTGTAAAAAACAAATTACAAGAATAAGCACCAATTATAGGTTGATAAAGCATAGTCAATATTTTTCTATCATTTTCAGTTAATATTGTCCTATTAACAACAACATATGTATCTGCAGGTAAAATATTAGCCATCTTATCACCTTCTCTTCTATAATTATAAAATAAATATGTAGCAATTTCAAGAAAATAAAAGAAAAATAAGAACTACCTATATAGGTAATTCTTATCTAGCATTATTCATTGCTTTCATCATTTGATTAATTTGTTTTTGTGTAGGTGTTCTTCCCATTTGAGACATCATTATTTTAATCATTTGTTCATTTATAGGAGGATTCTTTTTAAAGTACTTTTTCATTAGTAATCTAGCAACAAATACACCAATTACTAAACCTACTATTAATCCAATAGCAATTAATAATATTTCATGACCTAAAGTCATTGTCATATATATCAACTCCTTAATTAATATTATAATAAAATTAAAATCTTTATACAAGTTTATATTAAAAAAAGTCTATTTTTTTAATAGACTTTTTATCTTCGCTACTATAGAATCTAAATCTAATTGTGTATATTTTAATACATCATCTTTAGAAGCACTTATACCAAAATTATCTATTGTGAATAAATAATCTGAACTTGGTACAAACTTTTCCCATCCAAAACTTGATCCATATTCAATTACAAATATTGGTGCGCCTTTAGGGAATAATTCTGCTTTATAATTTGCAGGTTGTTTATTAAATAATTCCATACATGGCATACTTACTATTCTTATATCTATACCTTCATGTAATAATTTTACTTGAACTGATTTAGCTACTTGTACTTCAGAACCTGTCGCAATAACTACAGCATTAACAATAGCTTGTTCTTTTCCAGCTATATATGCTCCTTTAATTACTTCATTTATACTTGTTCCTTGTTCTGCTTTTATTTCAGTTTTTGGAAGTGATATAACAGATGGTATTTTGTTATTAATTATTATATTCCATGTTCCAATTAATTCTTTTATATCTGCTGGTCTAAATACAAATAAATTTGGCATTGCTCTTAGTGATGCTAATTGTTCAATTGGTTGATGGGTTGGACCATCACTACCTACTGTAATTGAATCATGTGTAAATATATATGTAACTGGTAAATTCATTAAGGCAGTCATTCTAATTGATGGTTTTAAATAATCAGAAAACGCCATATATGTAGAACCAAATGGTCTAAAACCTGATATTGCTAGTCCATTTAATACAGCTCCCATCAAATGTTCTCTAACACCAAAATTAATATTTTTACCAAGATAATTCTTAGTTGATATTTCGTCTTGACCCTCTAATATTACTCTTGTTGAATTTGCTAAGTCAGCTGATCCACCAATAAAGTTATATACTACTGAACCAAGAGTATTCATAATCTTATGATTACTATCTCTTAATAGTTCTTTATTTTCATAATCTATTTTAAAATCTACTTTTGATAAATCAAATGCTATATTATTTAAATTTATATTTCCGATTTCTGCTTGATCTGTTTGACTTAAAATAGTTTTATAATTATCTACTGTTACTTTCCAATTATCATATTCTTTAATACCTCTATTAACAACTTGATCTCTAATATATGATGCTGGTTCTTTTAATAATGTAAATGGTATAGTTCCAGAACCAGTTTCTTCTTTA
Organism: Bacilli bacterium; assembly: GCA_017627015.1. The sequence goes on along the minus strand of JAGAHP010000040.1, from coordinate 28,778 downwards.
AATTTCATCACTTCTTCTTTAGATAAAGGTTTATTATGTACTAAGTTAGTTCCTTGATTAGTTAAACCTTCTCCAATAATAGTCTTAATTCTAATTATGGATGGTTTATCGGTAACACTTTTAGCTTTTTTAATAGCCTTATCTATTTCATTAACTGAAGTACCATTTTTAACAAAATGAGTATCCCAACCTAATGCTGCAAACCTAGATAATACACCTTCAGTAAACGTTTTATTAATAGGTCCATCTGATGATACATCATTTGAATCATATAATACTATTAATTTACCTAATTTATAAGTTCCCGCAAAAGAAGCAGCTTCATAAGATATACCTTCCATAAGGTCAGCATCACTTACAAGAACATAAGTATTATAATCAAATAATTTACCTGGTTTTACTTTATCAAAGAATCCTTTACTCTTATAGTTATATTTTTCTTCATATATCTTTTCAGCAAGTGCAATACCTACTGCAGTTGCTAATCCTTCTCCTGAAAAACCAGTACTTACTTCAACACCAGGAGTCTTTATATCAGGATGTCCTGGAGTTTTACTTTCAAATTTTCTATAGTTTTTTAGGTCGTCTATCATTAATGGATATCCACATAAAAACATAGTCGCATATAATAATTCAGATGCATGTCCTACACTAAGTACAAATCTATCTCTATTAATCCAATCTAGTACTGCTGTATTTACTTTTAAATTTTTAGCAAACAAGGTATACATAATTGGTGCGGCATCCATTGATACACCAGGATGTCCAGAACCTGCATTTTGAAGCATATCTAGTGCTAAATTTCTTATAACATTTATTGCTTTTTGATCCATATATAATCACGCCCTTATTATTCAATTATAATTATATCAAAAAAAAATAAATAATAAAAGAAAAAAATAAAACTATTTAAAAAATAGTCTTATTTGTTATATGTATAGTATTTGTTTTCCGATGAGGCGAGTTTACTATTACTTCTATCTAAGCAATCTGCTCTCCATACAAAACTCATAACTAGTAAAATTCCTAGTCCATAAAATAAAATAATTTGAAATAATTTTTTCATATACTCTCACCTCACAACTACATCATACTACGAACAGTTGTTTGTGTCAATATGTTTTCGAACATGTGTTTGACATTTTACATTTTTTATGTTATTATTGTTTTAGATAAAGGAGTGATTTGATGGAAAAACTTACTGAAAAACAAAATTTAGTATTAGATTTTCTAAAGAAAAGTATCGCAAATAACGGTTTCCCACCTACTGTTCGTGAAATTGGTAAAGCTCTTGGGCTTAGATCCCCTGCTACTGTTCAAGTACATCTAGATACTTTAGCAGATAAAGGTTATATTAAGAAAGGAGATTCTAAAAACAGAGCAATAGAATTACTAGTAGACAATGAATACGAAGAAAAAGAAATAGTAGATGTTCCTCTACTTGGTAAAGTAACTGCAGGTTCACCTATTGAAGCAATAGAAATGCCAGATGAATTCTTTTCTTTACCTGCATATTTAATACCTGCTAAAAAAGAAGTGTTTACTTTAAGAGTACAAGGTAACTCAATGATAGAAGCTGGCATTCATGATGGAGATATAGTTATTGTACAAAAACAAGATACTGCTAGAAATGGTGAAATAGTAGTTGCAATGACTGAAGATAATGAAGTTACTTTAAAAACTTTTTATAAAGAAGATGGATATTTTAGATTACAACCAGAAAATAGTACAATGAACCCAATTATATTGGATAAAGTATATATAGTTGGTAAGGCAATAGGATTATATAGAAAAATATAAAAAGAGACTAATTATTTAGTCTCTTTAATCTATATAAACATAGTCTAGCTATGTACTAATAGTATATGCAAAACATGTATTTTATTTACATGTTTTTTATTATAGAAGTTATCTATTAACATATTCATTATATTTGTTAATATAAATATTTTCAGTTTTTATTTTCTTAGTTATATTATATGCATTACCTATATGATCAAAATCACCATACCACTTTTTAAGTGTCAAAAACAAAAAAAGCAGATTTTTTCATCTACTTTACTTATCGCAATATCAAAATTTTACGATTATTTTAATACTTTTTTGTGCCAACTCTTTTTACCGCAATTAGGACACTTCATTTTTCGTGTTCTGTTAACATGCATAGCAAATAATACACTTTTATATGTTGGTATATATTTATGATTGCAGTTAGGACATTCATAGTATCCAGCAATTTGTTCAATTCTAATGGCATAAGAAATACCAATTGAAAATGGAATTATACCAATTATGATCAAAACTACTCTTAGCCAGTCTTTCATATCAACAAAAGATGCAATAAAGATGCATGCAAACATTATTATTGAAACAATTATTCCGATAAATATTTCTAGTGTTAATAATTCCCTATCTCTTTGCTCCTTAATTTTTGTCATCTCTAATAAATTTTCTTCCAGTTTTTTTTCATTATTTTTCATATCTACTATCTCACCACTAAATAGATCATTGATAGAAATATTTAATATTTTACAAAGCTCAGGCATTGTTCCAGCATCAGGTAAACAATTACCATTTTCCCATTTTGATACAGCTCTATCAGTTATATTTAATTTTTCTGCTAAATCACTTTGAGTAAGCTTTTGTTCTTTTCTTTTTTCTTGAATAAAATTTCCTATTTTAATTTGATCCATATAGTTTTTCTCCTTTCATGACTTAAATATACTCTCAATAATAAATTATTAACACGAACTAGAAGTTGAGTTTTACTTTACATCTAAATTATACCATAAAAATAGCAGATTAAATAATCTGCTTGAGTATTCGGAATATTATAATATTGCGAATACTTAATTCGACTTACTAACCACATACCTCCATGTGGTGGCATAAGTTTATACATACGCGTAAAATAATTATATCAAAAAAAGAATAATTAATTTGCAAATTATTCTTTCTAACTTTTTTATTTTTTTTGAGATCTATATATAGGTCCTTTTTGGTATACAAATTTTGATTGATAATTAATATTATCCATATCTTCTTCAGAGATTACTCCATCATAAATAAATATTGATTGGGAATCATGATGCCCAATAACATTAGCAGTCTTCTGACCAAATAATAAATATTTTCTTGTGAAGGATAATGCTATTAACCCTTCTTCACTCATATTTTCGTTTCTTGTAATTGACCATGTGTTATCAAAATAATAATACTTCCCATCAATTAATACTTTATTCCAAACATGACTGCACCCATATACTGATTCGACTTCTACATCCATTTCAGGGTTATTCAATAATAAAGTCGATGTATTAGCTATTCCCATACATACTCCGTTATTATCATTTATTACTGTTTCAACAAGTCCACTTTTTCTTCTATAATCAATATATTCAGGAAAATCTGGTGTAATAAAAGTTCCTTTTGAGGATACAGATTCATATCCCTCTATATATTGTGTTCGACTTTGTATATAATCAGAAATAAGTGCAATTTTTTCTTTAGCACTTTTAGGATTTATTTTTGATAACTCTTCAATTTTTCTAAGAATACTAACATAATCATCATAAGATAGCTTCTCATTTCCATTAATACTTGTAGGATTAAGATAATTTGATTGAGGATTGCTTATAAGAAAACAATATGTGTCTATTGAATCATTGAATCTAACTCCCCACATTAAATAATTCAAAGGAATAGTTAAATTAATATTCTTCAAAATAATCAAATCAATATATCCTCTATCTTTTCTCAATGAATCGTCCATCAAAAAGGCCTTATTTATTATTCTGTTACTTAAGATTTTATCAATAAATACGACACTTTCATAGTCCTTAAATTTTAATTGAATTTCCTTATATTTATCTAACAATTCAATTAATTTCTCCATACTGACTGATAAATCATCTATACTAACTACTATTGCATTTATCTGATTTGCATCAATATTATTTGATACAACTTCACTATAACTATAATCCTTTTTTATTAATAACTTATCACTGCTGATACTTGGTCTTCTCCTAGGTAATTCAACCATATTGCCACCCCTCTTTTTTTAATGCGTAGTATAATATCACATTATTGAATAAAAGTCAAAAATCATATTAATTTTTCTTTCTACGGACTACATGTTTCAATATTTAATTTATTATTTTTAATTTTAAACATAATACTACCATATTGATCTGTTCTATATATTTTAGAATCTTTTAAATTATCCAATACCTCTTTATTTGGATGACCATATCTATTATTTTTTCCGACAGGTGCTAAGTAGTTAGTACATCAATATGAAAATCGCTAATTAGAAATACAAAAAAGATAGCATAAATTACTATCTTCTATTTTCAATTGCATTTTCCTTTTCTATTTCATATTTTCCTACTACATACATTCTCTTTGTACCAGTCTTTTCATACTGCCTACCGTTCATATAATAGTCATCAAATGATTTAATCACACCGTTATTTACAAAATCTAAGAATTCTTCATTTGTTAATGTTCCTACAAAGGGGTAATACGCATTTACACTGTCATCTTCTTTATATGATACAATTGGAACACTGTAATCTAGCAAAGCATAGTCATTTTTTCTCTTAACTATATTAAAACAATGTCCCTCTTGTCTATCACCTAAATCAACGCATCCCATACAGTAATATGATTCTGTGCCAAAAATACTTAATACCTGTTGAACCAAGGCTCCCCTTTCCGTACATTGAGCTGCTCCTTTACCTTTTAAATCACCAAGTTTATTATTTTCTAATGCTTTAAAATACTCTTCATCTGTAGTGGTTGTTTGCCATGCAATGTCATTAAACATTGTCTCTCTATCTATTTTACCTGGGAATCCAAAATAACTATTAACAAAATATTCTAGATTATGAATTAATGAAGCTTTGTTATTAATATTATACTTTTTAATAAAGTGTGCAAATTCATAAATGAAATCTGTACTTTCCATTCCGTAATCTTCCATATTTAAATTAGCATATTTTATTCTCGTATTAAGAGGTATAAATCCTTTAAACACACTACAAGATTTTCCATAATCTAGAAAGCCTAATTTTTCAACTTTTTCTGCCTTTGCATTTGCTTCATTTATAGCTGTTTCAATAATTGAATCAACATCTTCTTCCTTACACTCCAATATTTTTTGAAATAAGTCCATATTATATCACCAATTATATTATATCATAGATTTTATTTATGAACTACAAGTCTCTATTTTCAATTCGTTATTTTTAATCTTAAACATAATACTTCCATCCTCGTCTGTTCTAAATATTTTAGAATTATCTAGATTATTTAATACTTCTTTATTTGGATGTCCATATCTATTATTCTTACCAACACTAATAACAGAATACTTAGGTTTTATACTTTTTATAAATGCTTTACTTGAACTTGTATTTGAACCATGGTGACCTACTTTTAATATATCTATCTTACCTATATTATAAGTATTCATCAATCTATACTCTACTTCTTTAGACGAATCACCCATAAAAAGAATATTTTTATTATTAATAGAAATATATATAACTAAACTATTGTCATTTTCATCATACATATTATAACTTGGATTTAATACTTTTATCATATTTCTATTAAAGTCCTCTCCTACTTTTTTACAATTATTTGAACACAATTCTTTTTCTAAATTTGTTTCATTATATTTGTTAATATAGATATTTTCAGTTTTTATTTTCTTAGTTATATTATATGCATTACCTATATGATCAAGATCACCATGACTAATATACATTTCATCTATCTTTTTTACTCCTACTGATTTATAGAACATGACTAAATTATCTGAATTATCATAATCATAACTACCACCAGTATCTATTATTATATTTTTATTTTTGTACCTAATTAAAGCTGAATCACCTTGACCAACATCTAAAAAATATATTCTAGGAATAAATAAATAGTAATTATATAGATATAATAATGGTACTAATAACAAGAATTTATTATTTTTTTTAAATATTAAATAATAATAAATGATATAAAATGGTAAAGGTATTTTAGAAAATGATAATGTAAAATAGTTCATTTTATTTAAAAATAAAGATAAGTTTTCAAATAATTTTGTAAGTATATATAATAAAGAGTCAAGCATTGGAAATAAGAACGTTAACAATGATAAAGGATAAAGAACAAAACAAGAAAAAGGTACATATATAAGATTAAATAATATACTTAAAAAATTAATACTAAAGTAAGTATTAATAATTATAGGAAGTGATATAAAAAACGCTATAAAAGATATTATTAAAGATCTTTGTATATAATTCCTATTTTCTAATAAATAACTAAAATGAATTAAACTAAAACTAACAAAAAAAGAAAGTAAAAAACCTATATTATATAAATAGTATGGGTTCATTAATAATAAAAAAGACGCCAGTAATATTATTATTGATTCTTTATCTATACCAAGTTTATATCTTTTATTTAATAAAAACAAAATATAACATAGTACTGTTCTTAATATAGATATTTGATAATTAGTAAGAGCTATATAAGTAATTAATAATATAGATATTATTTTTTTATTTTTAATAATTTTATTCATAATAAAAACAAGTATAGCTATATAACTACCTGATATAGATAACAAATGAACAATACCTAGATTCTTATAAACATCCTTTATATTTTTATCTAAATCATTCTTTTCACTTAGTATAAATACTTTTAAATATTTTTTAGATTTATATTTATTTATTCTTTTCTCTATTAAATTTTTTATACTATAAAAAATATTATTATTTTTTCTAATTACTTTTATATTTTTACCTGTAAAAATATAATTAATTCTTTTTTCTTTTAAATATCTTTTATAATTAAATAAATTAAAAATAGTATTACTATTTGGTTTACTTAATATTCCATTCACTGATACATAATCATGATAATTAATATCTACTCTATTATAAATATTAACTAGTACTTTTTCTTTACCTTTTATAACCAACGAACTTTTTTTATTATTTATTTTCTTTTCTAATACGTAACCTTCTATATTTTTTTCATTACCATTATACTTACTTTTATAATCATAATTATTTGTTACAAAAAATGAAAATAACACTACTAAAAATAGTATTAAATATTTATACTTCAATACTATCTTTAATTTTGTCATATAAGCTATCACCGATGCCTGTTACATTTTTTATATCTTCTATTTTTTTAAAACTATTTTTATTCCTATACTCTACTATTTTTTTAGCTTTGTTTTCACCTATTCCAGGAAGATTTGTTAGATCTTTAACTGATGCGGTATTTATATTTATTTTTCCTGATACAAAATTATTATCTTTATTAATACATCCATCATTATCTGTATCAGGACATATTATTTGTTCCTCTACTTTTTCTACTATTTCAGAGGATGAATTATAACGTTCTTTATATTCTTTTATTTGATCTTTAGTATATATAATTATATACATTTCATCTTTTACTTTTTTACTTAAATTAATAATACTAGTATCTGCATCTTTTTTTAAATCTCCAGCTTTTTTTATCACGTCAATTATCCTAGCATTACTATTTATTTCATATACACCAGGTCTTTTTACTGCACCTTTTATATCTACAAAGAATGTATTACTACTTACTGCCTTCTTTTTAGAAATAGCGTGTACTTTTTCCTCCTTAAATAATGGAATCATAAATAATACCAACAATATTACAATTAAACATAAATATATTTTTTTCTTCATAAAAAAACCTCCTAATACTTATATTCGACGTATAGAAGGTTTTCTCCCTTATTTTTCTAAAACTTTTTTCTGCATATAGTTATAATTTTCAATTGATATTCTTTGAACTATCGCTAAAGATATAGATAATGTTAACGCAAATGAACCACCATATGATAAGAATGGTAATGGGACTCCCGTAAGTGGCAATAGTCCTAGAACACCAACCAAGTTAATTATAGTGTGCATAAATATATAGCAAGCAACACCATAACATATCAAAGCATTTTGAACATTTACACTTCTTTTTGCCACTAACAACACTCTATAAATAATTAATACTAACATTAGTATTATTACGATTCCTGTGATTAAACCAAATTCCTCTACTATTATCGGAAAAATAAAATCAGTAAATGCTTCAGGTAAATATAAATATTTTTGTTGACTGTTACCTGGAGATATACTTATTAAATTACCATTGTTTATTGCGATATATCCATTACATACTTGGTAACCTGTTGCTTCTTGATATCTTGTACATGGTTTTAAGAAATTAAATCTATCCTTCTGCATTCCATTAAATACTGATTTACCACTTATTAATAATCCTAATAAAATTATTACCGCAAATATTGCCCCATACATAGTAGTTTTTACTTTTATTTCTTTTTTTACTGGAGAAGCGAAGAATAACATTGCAGTTATAGAAAATATAATTAAACCTGTACCAAAGTCTGGTTGTAAGAATATTAATGCAAAATATAATACTCCTAGACCTACTGGTATTAAAGCAGCAATCCAATTATTTAAATATTTTAAATTTGTTTTATAGAATGTACCTATAAATATTATCAGAGATAATTTTGCGAATTCTGATGGTTGTAAACCAAAAGATCCAATATATATCCAACTCTTTGCTTCATTTGTTTTAACACCTGACATAAGTAAATAAAATAACAGAATTATTATAGTTACTGATACCGGTACAATTACCTTTTTGTATTTTTTTGTAGGAATAAAAAGAACAAATACAGATAAAACTAGACTAATTATCAAAATAATTAATTGTTTAGAAAAGTATTTAGTGTTAGTTCCGTACTCCAAAAAAGACTTCATACTTGAAGCATCTAGAACCATAAATAAACCAAATACAAACATAATGATTGTTAATATTAATAGAATTTTATCCATTTTATTAAATATCTTGCTCATATTAATCTCTACCTTCTAACAATAATGATATCATAAATTGTTTTTTTTAACTATATATAGACGAGTTAAATAACACTTTTTTTACAACCATAATACTATATAGTATAAAAGGAGGTATATTTATGTATTACTACGGATATAGTGGTGGTTATGGATATAACAACGGATGCTACCCTTCATACCCTGTATATGCTGGATATAATTACAATCAAGGTAATGGATATGGTGGATCAATAATACTAGTTTTATTTATATTACTTGTAATTGTTATTGGTTCTAGATTCTTTGGTAACAATTAATTTGTTAAAATCTTAAAAATGTGTTAGAATATATGTGTTTTTGAGGTGATTAGTGTGATAAAAACCAAAGATATTATCGATGAATATGATAGTAGAATTAGAAAAATTAGTAAAGAAGTAACTTTTCCACTTGACGATAAGACTAAAAAAATAATTAAAGATTCTTTAGAAATGCTTAGATTAAGTCAAATAGATGAAGAAGCTAAAAAATATAATTTAAGACCAGGTATGGGATTATCTTTAATCCAATTAGGTATTACTAAAAGAATATTTGTTATTTGTTACGAAGTTGATGATGGTGTATTTGAAGATTATATAGTTATTAATCCTAAAATACTTAGTGAATCAGAAGAAATGATTTATGTTGAAGAAGGAGAAGGATGTCTTAGTATAAATAGACCTATTGAAGGAATTGTACCTAGACACGCAAGAATTAAAGTAGAATACTATGATATGGGCGGAAATAAAGTAAATAAAAGATTTAGAGAAGAACTTGCAATTGTATTCCAACATGAATTAGATCACCTTAACGGTATATTATTCTATGACCGTATAGATAAAAAGAATCCATATAAAAACGCTAATAAATACAGAGCAATATAAAAACCAATCAATGATTGGTTTTTTATTTTATCTTACATGGAAAATCTATTTTATTATGATCTCTTAAATAACTAATTGAATCTGTACTAACTATTTTATTATCTACAAATATATTTAGTGCTTTACAGTTAAAATTTTCTGTTCCTAACTTATCTTCATCTTCTAATAAAGAATTTATTTCGTTAACACTATTAACCATTCCTCCAGATACATTAGAAATAAGTAATGTATTATTTAATACTATATCTTTGTATTTAGATTCAGTAACATATTCTTTACTAGAAATACTGAATATAGGCATTGTAACTATTAACAAAATAATAAATACAAAAATGTATAATTCTATCATACCTAATACCCCACCAAGTATCCTAGATGGTAAAGCTAGTATTACAGTTGATCTTAAAAATCTTTCTATTACTCCACTTATTTTAATAATTACCGCAAGTATTATCGCAAATATTGATAATAGTACAAAGAAAGAAATAAGTTCATATAACAATATATTTAATATTGAATAATTTTTAAGAAGACCTACTGTAAAAAATGGAAAATGTTTATAAAGAATCATTGATAATGGATTCTTAAATAAGAACGCTAATGTAACAACAAGAATAGTTCCAAAAGTAATAACTCCTTGTTTTACTACTCCCCTTTTAAATCCTGAAACAAACCCCACAACTAAGAATATTATAATAATCGCATCTACAATATTTATATCCATATTGTCACCTCTATTATAAATTATATTATATTTTTATTAAAAAATAAAGAATATATGTTAAAATATAAATGAAGGTGATGTATATGACTATATCTTTTAAAGTTAGTGATAAAACTAAAGAAGAAATGATAAAACATTTTGAATTTTTAAAAAGAGATAAAACTCCAGCATACGCAATATTTCAAGCAGATGAAGAAGATACTGTTGTTACCCTATATGAATCAGGTAAAGTAGTATTTCAAGGAGTATCCGCAGATGTTGATGCACAGTTTTGGAAAGAAACAGAAAAGATATTAACTGGTTCTTATCCTGAAGAGAAAGAAAAGAAAGAAAAGAAAGAAGAAGTTGATACTACAGATTACTATTTTATTAATTCTATCGGTTCAGATGAAGTTGGTAAAGGTGATTATTTCGGACCTATTATAGTAACTGCTTCATACGTTAATAAAAATGATATTTCTTTCTTAGAAGAACTAGGTGTTAAAGATTCAAAGAAAATAACAGATGAAAAAATATTAAAAATAGCGCCTGAAATAATGAAAAAAATTCCTCACGAAAGTATAATACTTAACAATGAAGAATTCAATAACTATGTTAATAAAGGTTATAATATGAATAAAATAAACTCTATGCTTCATAATAGAGCTATTCTATCTTTATTGAAAAAAGATAATTTCTCTTACGATATGGTTGTAATGGACCAATTTACTCCCGCTAGAAATTATTTTGGTTATTTAAAAGATATTGGTGATAATATATTTAGAAAAATCACTTTTACTACTAAAGCTGAAGATAAGTGTTTATCAGTTGCATGTTCATCAATAATAAGTAGATATTTATTTATGAAAGAAATGGATAGAATATCTAAAGAAATTGATAAAGTACTTCCACTTGGTGCAGGAGTTATGGTTGATGAAGCTGGTAAAGATTTAGTTAATAAGTATGGTAAAGATATACTAAATAAAATAGCAAAAGTAAACTTTAAAAATACAGAAAAGATCCTAAATTAGGATCTTTTTTTAATCATTTTCATACTAATAATAAATGCGATTATATAGAATATACAAGTAAATATTAATATATCATCATATTTACTGTTAGTAACATTTAAAATAAGTTCTGACATATTGTTTCCTGTAATACCCGCTACTGCCCAAGCAGATAATGCAAGACCATGTATTTTACTTATATTATCCATTCCAAATCTAGAAGATAGTAATGCAGGTAATGTAGAGAATCCTCCACCATATCCAGCATTAACAATAACTAATAATAATATAGTTATAATACCAAATCCAATACCTTTTACTCCATTACTTATTGATGATGTTAATAAAGCAACCAAAGTAATTAAAATTGAACTAGCAAAAATAATTTTATATATTGTATTTCTATCTTTTAATTTATCAGATATAGATGAATAACCTATTCTTCCTAATGCATTAAATGCCGCAGTTACTGATGGTATTACACTAATCATTACTACTAATAATGCAGAACCTGCAAATGTTACATTAAGAATTTGTTTTTCATAAGTAATTAATGCTAAACCACAATGTATATTTATAAAGAACATTAACCATATTCCTACAAATACTGGATCTTTAAACATAGACATTGATTTGAATTTATCACTCTTTTCTGCTTCTTCAACCCAACCTTCTGGTTTTTTAAGAAGTAAGTGTCCTAAGAACATCATTACAAAATAAATAATTCCTAATAAATAAAACATATTAGATATTCCATAATTTTTTTGGAATAATTCCATAACAGGTGTTGCAATTGCTTTAGCAAGTCCAAAACCCATTATAGATATACCAGTTGCTAATCCTTTTTTATCTTTGAACCAAAGCATTAATGTTTTAACCGGTGTGATATAACCTACACCTAGTCCTATTCCCATAATACATCCATAACATAAGAATATTCCTACTAATGCAAGTACTCCAGTTGTATGTTCTATAAAGAATCCTGTACCAAGCATTCCTGTTGTAAAACATAGGCAAGATATTAAAGATGATTTATGTATATTTTTTTCAACCATCTTTCCTGCGAAAGCAGCAGACATACCTAAGAAGAATATTGCAAGCGAAAATGCCCACCCTACTGCAAAAGTACTCATTCCTATTTTGTTAGAAATAGCTTCTTTAAACGTTGACCAGCAATATACACTACCTATTGAACAGTGAATTAGTAGTGCTGGGATAGCTGATCTTATCCACTTATTATTTAGTCTCATTTGTAACCCTCCTACTATATTACAATTAAAGTATATCACAAAGAAAAACAAAAACAATGTTGCAATTGCAACATTGTATTATAAATTGTATTTTATCTAAAAAATGCCATATATACCAAGAAAGCAGTTAATAAAACAGTTATTATTAAACCACTAATATTTATTTTCTTTTTATCATCTATATTAGCTCCAAGCATATAACTAAATGCCACTCCGCCAATAAATCCTCCTATATGACCAGCATTACTAATACCACTCATAGTTAAACCTATAAATAAATTTAGTACAAGTACAGTAAGAACACTACTTATTATTTGATTACCCATATAACCTCTATATGTATAACCAAAATATAATAACGCTCCAAGTAATCCAAATATAGCTCCTGAAGCTCCAACTGTTATAGAGTTTGGATTTTGAAATATAATTACAAATAATGAAGAAGTAATTATACTAAACAAATATATTAGTATAAATTTAACTTTACCAAAAAAGTATTCTATGGTTGGGCCTATTTGAAATAAAGAATACATATTACAAAATAAATGTATTAATCCAATATGTAAAAATGCACATGTAAATATTCTATAAAATTGTCCTGCTCTTATAAGATTTGTTGTATGTGCCCCAAATTTTAATAAAGTGTTACTATCTTCAGATCCTTTTCCAAAAATATACATAAGTGCAAATATAATTATGTTAATTGCCAACAATATATATGTAACTATTGGTTTATTATTTTTCTTACTCATATTCTTATTAAACCTTTCATTATCTTCTATATTCTTATTACTAATATCATTTGTTATTGTACCTAAGATATCAAATTCATCCTTACTTTCATATATAAAATCATCTTTCATATCTTTATAGTATTTTTTTATTATGTCACTTTTTTCAATATCATTTTCATCTAATATTGTAATATATTTATACTTTTTAGTATCTTGCATTTCTTTTTTAAAATTATCCCCTATTTCCGTATATATAGTTAATACATCTATAAAAGGATTAAATGTTTGTTTCATAATTTGTGAAACTATATTTTTTGTTTTAAAACTATCAAAATCAAATTGTTCATTATTAAATATACTTTTAGTAACAATTCTTATAATTCTAAACTCACCTTTTGGATTTTCTAACCATATTTCATTATCTATTCCTCTTATAATAATAGGAACATATTCTTTTTTTACTATGAAATAGTGGATTAATTTCATAACAAGTAAATTTTTATTATTTACTTCTTCCATATTATCACCTATTTTTCTTTATATATATTTAGTATTTTATCAAATTCTTCTGGAACATCGCAAGTAAAGGTCATTTCTTTTTTAGTAGTTGGATGTATAAATGATATTTCTCTTGCGTGTAACATTTGTCCAAATCCATCTATATTTTTATCTCTTGAATACACTGGATCATTTACTATCGGATGTTCTATATATTTCATATGCACTCTAATTTGATGTGTTCTACCAGTTTCTAATTTACATTCTAATAAAGTTGTATCTTTATATCTATCTAATACTTTAAAATGAGTAATTGCTTCTTTAGAATTAACACTTGTTATACACATTTTCTTTCTATCATTTTTATCTCTACCTATAGGAGCGTCAACAGTACCTGTATCAAATTTTATAAGACCATGAACTAGCGCAATATATGTTCTTTTAATTTTATGATCTTTTAATTCTTCTGACAAGAATAAATGAGCCTTATCATTTTTTGCTACTACAAGTAAACCTGATGTATCTTTATCTATTCTATGAACTATTCCTGGTCTAAATTCACCATTAACAGAACTTAATTTACTATGATTCATAAGAGCATTAACAAGTGTACCACTTGTATTACCAAGTGATGGATGAACTACCATTCCACTAGGTTTATTCACTACAATTACATCATCATCTTCATAAACTATATCAAGAGGTATATCTTCTGCTTCTACATCTAAATTTTCTTCAACAATAGTAATATCTATTTCATCACCTGTTTGAACTTTATAACTACTTTTTACTTCTTTTCCATTGACTAAAATATTCTTACTTTTTATTAATGATTGAATTTTCGCACGTGTTAAATCTAGTTCTTCATTTTGTGATAAATAAGAATCTATTCTTTCATTACAATCATCACTTACTACTATTTTCATTCTTATCACTTCCTATTATTATAAATACCGCACCTATAACAATTGCAATATCCGCTATATTAAATATTGGAAATTCATAACCACCTATTTCAAATCCAATAAAATCTATAACATATCCAAAAATAATTCTATCTATTAAATTACCTAGTATTCCTCCAAATAATAATGCATATCCTATATTACTAGGTTTATTAGTTTTAACATACCAATATATAAAACCTAACGATACAAGGCCAATTAGTATTAATAATATTGATTTACCTTCTAATATAGAAAAAGCTGCGCCTATATTTTTTACATATACTAAGTAGAAAAATTTCTTAATTATATATAATCTATCACTAGATAGTAAACCTTGAACTAGTACCTTAATTATTCTATCTAATACAAGAACTATACATGAAATACTAAGAAATTTTTTCATATAATCACCTTTATAAATTATATCATATTTTATTCATACTTTAAAGACTTAACAGGATCAAATTTAGATGCTTTTTTTGAAGGAAAATATGATGATAACAAAGTTACAAGTACACTTATAAGAATACCTATAATATAGTACTTATTAGGATTTAAAGAAATAGAAATATTAAATTTATCTTTTATAACATCTCTTATAACATTTATAATTGAACTAGATATGGAAGATGAAAATAAACCAACCATAACACCAAGAATTATACCTTCACTATTAAAAATATATTTTATATTCTTCTTAGTATAACCTACACTTCTTAGAATACCTATTTCTTTAGTTCTTTCTAACACTGTTATATTAATAATTATACTTATCATTATAGTACTCACTATTAATGATAAAGAAGAAAACATAGATAATACAAAAGTCGCTATATCTAAATAAGAACTTAGTTCTTTAAATAGATCATCATTATTTGTTACTTTTATTTTCATCTTTTTTAAACTGTTTTTTACTTTGTTTTTATTATTTTTATTATCTATTTTTATACTTATATTATTAGGTTTTAATAAAACATCATTTTCTTTATATATATCTTCTATTTTATTATAGCTAATATATCCGTGCATACTATCATCTAATAAAGATATATTGCTATTTTTAGATACACCAGTTACTTTTATATAAAATTCTATTACTCTATAATTATCTATCAAAGATAAACATATTTCTTTACCTAGTACATTTTTTCCCATCTTTTTATATAAAGTTTTATTAACAACAAAACCATTATCATTACCTTTTTCTAAATCTATTTTATTAAAAGAATCAATAAAAGATATATTATATTCAGAATTATTATAATCTATTTTAGAAGCACTATAATTTATTTCTTTATATACTTTTTTCACATGTTTAATATCACTAATTTTATCTATATCCTCTTCATCATAGTACTTATTAATATCATCATTTACTATACTTAATACAGTTGGATCACTTTTTTCTAATATTAAATCTGATATATATTGTTTTACTGATCCACCTAAAAACATACTTAATATAATACCAATTATACCTATTGAAGACGCTAATATTATAAAAAAGTTTCTTTTCAAATTATTAAATAAATTTCTAATCCCATAATTTATTAGATACATAACTTTATTTTCTTTAACCGGATCTTTATCATCTTTTATGTATTCTGTTTCTTTTAGCACTTTATCATATTCTATTTTTCCATCTTTTATATTAATAACTCTAGTTGAATAATCTATTACTTTTTTTGAATGAGTAACTACTATAACTAGTTTACCTGTTTCATGTATTTCTTTTAATATTTTTAAAACACTTTCACCGTTTTTTTCATCAAGGGCACCAGTTGGTTCATCCGCAAGAATAATACTTGGATTATTAATAAGTGCCCTTGCGATTGCGACTCTTTGTTTTTGACCACCAGATAAATCATTTATTTTCTTTTTTCTAATATTATATATATTTAGTTTTTTTAATAATTCAATTGCCCTTTTTCTTTTTTCTTTATAAGAGATTCTATATTTATCTATAGGTAAAATAATATTTTCTATAACAGATAAACTATTTATTAAATTAAAATTTTGAAATATAAAACCTATATTTTCTTTTCTATAATTATCTATATCTATATATTTTAAATTTAAATTATTAATAGTAACTGATCCATCATAATTAGAATCTAATCCTCCAATTACATTTAGAAAAGTAGATTTACCTGATCCACTTTCTCCAAGTATACAAACAAATTCTCCACTTTTAAATTCTATAGAAATATTATCTAGGACTTTTTGATAAGAATCATTTTTACCATATTCTTTATTTAAATCATGTATTCTTAATATCATTTTTTTCACCTAATAATAATATTCTATATAATTATTAAAAGTTCCCCTAAATTTTTATAATTTCTGAAATTTCTTTTATAACTTTCTTTTCTATTCTAGAAATATAACTTTGAGATATACCTAAAATAGACGCTACTTCTTTTTGAGTTAATTCTTCTTTTCCATCTAGACCATATCTTTTAATCATTATTTCTTTATCTCTACTTTTTAATTTACTTATTTCTTCTAGCATTATTTTTTTCATACTTTTTTCTTCTAATGGTTTAGTAACAATATCATCATCTGTACCTAGTACATCTTCAAATGTTAATTCATTTCCTTCTTTATCATAAGATAAAGATTCTTCTAATGATATATCCGCTCTTCTCTTTTTATTCTTTCTTAGATACATAAGTATTTCATTATCTATGCATCTACTTGCGTATGTAGCTAGTTTAATATTCTTATCTCCTTTATATGTATTTATTCCTTTTATAAGACCAATTGTACCTATTGATACCAAGTCTTCTAAATCTACTTTTGTATTCTCATATTTTTTTGATAAATAAACAACTAATCTTAAATTATGTTCAATAAGTTTATCTTTTGCTTTTAAATCACCATTATGAAAATCTCTAACAAGTTTTTCTTCTTCCTCTTTTGATAATGGTTCTGGTAATTTATCAGAGCAACCTAAAAAGTATAATTCATTATATTTGGATACTAACTTAGAAATTAATTTTTTTATTATTTTAATCATATTCCCTCCATTAATGATTCATTCAAAATACAGTCTACTCCATCTATATTAATTCTATCTGTAATACCTACTAAAAAATTTTTTTTATAACCAATTCCATCAATATATATTTTATTAGGTTTTATACACTCTAATAAACCTTCATAATTACATGTTTTATATGGAACTAATATAGTTTTATCTTTTTCTTTAATATAATCTTTATTAACAATTATTATAGGTTTAAACGTATATGGATCTTTTAATTTATTACCAGTATCTAAGAATGCATTTAAAACAATTTTATAATTATTAAAATATAATTTTACTTTTAAATACTTGTTATAATTTGTTTTTAAATCTTTAATATTTTTTATATAATAGAAAATACATATTATAGAAAGTATAATGCCCATAATCAAATTATTTTTTATAAAAAAAGCATTATTATTTATAAAAAATATTAATCCTCCAAGTATAATTCCAATCAAATAAAAATAGTATAAGTTTTTAAAAAAATATCTAATATTTTTATAATTAAAAGTAATTACTAACATAACAGAACTAATGAATACTTTATATAAAAATAATTCTACATTATTCATTCTTATAAAATATATAAACATAGTTAATGATCCAAATAAAGAACCTAGTATTATTCTAATTATTTTAGTATTTCTTTTAAGTAATAATGATGAAGATAACAGTATAATAAAGTCATATATATAATTAATAAAGAATATAACATCTAAATATACTTTCATACCCATCACCAATTAAATAATATACCTACTTTAACAATAAAAATGTCGAAAAAAAATAATTATATTTTTTTAAATATAATTACTTTTTTATATCCATATTTCTTTTCTTTATATAATTCTAATTCTTTATATTCCTTTTTTATATCAAATTCAAATTCACATATAATTAATCCTTTATTATTAATTAAATTATTATCAATAATATATCTTACTATTTCATCTATGTATTCAAATTTATATGGTGGATCTAAAAATATTAGATCAAATACTATTTTATTATTTTTAAAATAGTTTAATGCATTTTTATAATCATCATTAATAACAGTAGCGCTTTTTATATCTAGTTTTTTTATGTTTTCATTAATAACACTAATTGCCTTTTTATTATTATCAACAAAGTAACATTCTTTTGAGCCATTACTTAAAGCCTCAATACCAAGATTACCTGAACCTGAAAATAAATCTAATGTAACTGATTCATCTATATAATTTTGAATAGTAGAAAAAATTGATTCCTTTACTCTATCTTGAGTAGGTCTTGTTCCTTCTATATCAAATCCTTCAATTACTCTACCTTTATATAAACCACTAATTACTCTCATTATTATCCTCATCAAAATATCTTTTATAAATAGTATTATCATCTAAAGTATATACATCAAACAATACTTTTTCTACTTCATCATTTTCTTTTAACCATTTTTTAATAGTATCAATAATAATTTTTGATACTTCTTCTTTGATAGAAGAATTAACTTGTAAATTAGGAATACATAGTGTTTTAATATCATTCTTTTTAGCTAACTCTAAAGAATTAATATATAAGTTAGTTATAACATTCTTTTCTTCTTCTGATAAAGTATCACCTAGTTCTGGTTTTACTGCATGAATAATTTTATCACAAGGTAAATTAAAACCATCAGTTAATATTACTTTTCCAGTCTCTATTGGTTGACCTTTTGTTATTTCTCTACATTTTAGTCTTAAAACAACGCCTGCGTTTGTATTTATTTTATTAGACATACAATTATGATTTGGTTTCATGCATCCCATCAACTTACTATCAGTTAAATCTACAATCGCATCACATTTTACTGTAGTAATATCTCCTTGCCATAAACTAAATCTATCCTTAAAATCATTTATATCAATTATCTTTTTTTCTTCTAATTCATGTTTTAATAATTCGTTTTCTTTTTCTATTATTTCTTGAGGAACTGGTTTTGCTTCCCTAACATTTAATAATCCTCTTAAAAACTCTCTCTTATTAACATAATTTTCTGGAATATCAATAATTGGATGATCTTTTTCATCTAAATAAAATTTTATTAATTCATTAAGAATTTGTTCCATTAAACCACCTATATATATTATATACTATTTTAAAAAAAGAAAATAGATATTTCATCTATTTTCTATCAAATAATAATATAACAATTAATCCTAGTCCGATTAATAATGAACAAATTGAAACTAGTATACCTACAAATGGAATTAGTTTTAGTATTGAAATTACAAATGCACCTATTATAAATAGTAAGTATTTATTCTTAACCTTGTTTCCAATAGTTAAATTAGCTAAATAATAGCTTGTAAATACAGTTGATAAATAAATACTAGCAAAATAGAATAATAATGAAATTAATGAAGTACTTACTCCTACAACTGTGATTAATAAAATTATTGATGCGATTGGAACAGCGATCAATGTTAAGAAACCAAATCCTAAACTCTTTAAAATCGAATTAGATTTCATTTCTTTAATTTTTTCAAAAGTCTTTGGCATAAATAACATTAGTAATAAACCTATTAATAGTATATTTGATAAACTGATAAACATACTAGAAATTCTAGATACAAAACTAACCTTACCTACATTGACATCTAATTGAGTAGATTTTTCAGCAACCTTATTACCAATAGTAGCATTATCACTTATTTTTAATTCTGAGTCTTCTGAATATTTAAGTGTACCTGTGATAACTGCATTATCACCTACAATAACTGTTTTACCATACGCAGTTACATTACCATTTACTTTACCATTAATAATAATATTACTACCAGATAAATAAACATGTCTACCAATATTACTATTAATATTAATTCTTTCACCAGTAGCGTATAAATCTCTTTCAATAGTAGATCCTTCTATATCAATACTACTACCTGCGATAAAACCATCTCTAAAGTTATGATTATTAACCTTTATTATATTACCTGCGATAAAAGCATAATCACTTATTCCTGATGTTTTAACTTCATTTCCTGCGGCAAATAATATTCCATTCACTTTCGAATTAACATCAACGAAATTACCTGCGACAAATCCTGATCCATCCATGCTTTCACTTACGTTAACAGTATTATCTGCTTTAAATAAATCTGTACTTAACGCAAATACTGGCATAGCTATGAACATAACTAAAACTAATAAAAATTTTAAATACTTTTTCATAATTTCCTACCTTTCTAATTAAATTCTAGTATAAAAAAAATCATTTGTAAATAAACATGTATATCTTATATACAATCGTTTACATTACAAATGATATTATCAAATTTATCTTTATATTTTTCAATATCTTCTTTAGATTTCATAGTCCACGCAATTACATTTTTTTTCTTCTTAAAATTCTTTATTCTTTTATTTTTATATAATTTTTTATCTACCGCTAAAAAATCTGGTTTAGATATAAATATATCAAAAGGAAGTAAAATTAAATTATTAATAAATATATTTTTAACTTTGTTTTTAAAACTACCTACTAATAAACCTCTTAAATACTCTTTTGCATGAAACCTAATATATGATACACAAAAAGGATCAAAACTTTGTATTGCTACTTCACCATTATAAGTTTTTAATTTTTCTAATAATAGTTTTGGTAATTCAAACCCTTTAACATCATACTTTATTTCTATTAATATAGGTACTTTTCCATTTATAACATCTAATACTTCATCAAGAGATGGAATAGTATAATCAGTATCTAACAATTTTATTTTTTGAAGTTCTCTTAAAGTTAATTCTTTAATAGGACCTGTCTTTTTAGTCATTCTATCTAATTCCATATCATGAAAAACAACTATTTTATTATCCTTAGTTAAGTGTACATCAAACTCAATAACATATCCTTTTTTAATAGCGTCCTTAAAAGATTTAATTGAATTTTCAGGAATTTTTTCATTATCAAATAATCCTCTATGCGCTATTTTATTTTTAACTAAAAAAGTATCTTTCATATATACACCCCATATCTTTTATAAATCATAATCATCTAAAAACGAATATTTTTTATCTCCTTTTTTATATCCAAGTATACAATTTAAATTAACATTACTTGTTGATATAAAAATATTGTTTTCTATATTTTTATTTTTTTCTTTTAATTTTTTTATTAAATTTTTCATTTCTTGTCTCTTACTTTTTCCTCCATCAAGAATTGAACAACCTTCTAGTAAAGGGCAAGCACAATTTATAAAATCTAATTCATTATATTTTTTCCAAGAAATAATATCTTCTTCATTTATTAAATACATTGGTCTAATTAATTCTATGCCTTCAAAGTTATCACTATGAAGTTTTGGCATCATAGTCTTAATTTCAGATGAATAAAACATAGATAAAAGAGTTGTTTCTATTACATCTGAAAAATGATGACCTAACGCAATTTTATTACAACCAAGTTCTTGAGCTTTAGAATATAAATATCCTCTTCTCATTCTCGCACACATATAGCATGGTTCATTTGGTGTGATCTTTTTAATAACATCAAATATATCACTTTCAAATATTTCTATTGGAATATCCATAAGTTTAGCATTATCTTTTATATAATTTAAATTATATTCGTTATAGCCTGGATTCATACATACAAATCTTGCTTCAAACTTAAATTTACCATGGCGTATTAACTCTTGAATACATTTTGCCATTAAAAATGAATCTTTACCTCCAGAAATACAAACCATAATCTTATCATTTTCTTTTATTAATTCGTATTCTTGTACTCCTTTAACAAATTTGGACCATATTTCTTTTCTAAATTTAGTTATAATACTTCTTTCTATTTCTTTACTCTTTTCCATTGTATTCCTCTAATGTAATATCAAATATTCTAAAGAATTCTTCTATTTCTTCTTCAGTTGTTAAATGAGATAAACTAATTCTCATTGATGAAGTTGCTAATTTAGCGTCATTTGTTAAAGCATAAATACTCTTTGATGGAGAATCCTCTGCTGAGCAAGAAGTTTTAGAAGATATATATACTTCTTTTTCTCCTAGTAATTGTACAAATACATTTGATATAACTCCCTTAACACTAAAATTAATAGTATTAGGAATTGAATTTTCTGTACTATTTATAATAAAATTTCTTTCTTTTAATTTAGATATTACTAAATCATGTAACTCCTTAATATAAGATTGTCTTTCATCTATTTTAGTAACTGCTAATTCTAAAGCTTTATCAAGTGCTATTACAGATCCTGTTACTGGTGTTCCTGATCTATAAATAGTTGTACTCTTTCCACCATAGATAATTGGTTTTAATCCTACTTCCTTCTTCTTTAGTAAGACACCAAATCCATTCAAACCATAAAATTTATGTGGCGCAATTGTTACTAAATCTACATCGGTAAAATCAATATGATCTTTACCTATAATTTGAGATGCATCAGTATGAAAATATAAATTTGGATATTCTTTTAACATCTTACCTATTTTTTCTATAGGTTGTCTAATTCCTAGTTCACTATCAACAGAAGTAATACTAACTAAAATAGTATCATCTCTTATCAAACTTTTTAGTTCTTCCAAATCAACTGTACCATCTTTATTAACTGAAATCATATCCACTTCAAAACCTAGTTCTTGCATTCTACCTGCTGGCGCAACTATTGAACTATGTTCTAAACTAGAAATAATTATGTGTTTACCTCTTGACCTATATCTTTCACATATACCTTGAACAACTAAATTATTACTTTCTGATGCACCTGATGTATATATTACTTCATCTTCTTTTACACCTAAATTCTTAGCAATATTTCTAGTTGCTATTTCTATTGCTTCTTTAGCTTCTAATCCTAATTTATGATTACTGTTTGGATTAGCAAAATATTTAAGAGTTGCCTTATTAAATACTTCTAACACACTGTTATCAACAGGTGCATTAGCAGCGTAATCTAAATAAATCATCATATCACTTCTTTCTTATTCTTCTTCAACATAATAATGTCTTATTGGTTTTAAATCATCATCTAATTCGTAGCATACAGGAGAACCTGTCTTTAATTCTAAAGCTAGTACTTCTTCTTCATTTAAATTATCTAAATATTTCATCAAAGCTCTTAAACTATTTCCATGAGCTGCAATAATAATATTTCTACCATTTTCCAATTCTTTTTTTATTTCATTTTCAAAATAATCAACTACTCTAACAATAGTATCTTCTAAATTTTCTGTTGTAGGTAAATTATCTATACCTTTATATTTAGGATCATTACCTGGATATCTTGGATCATCCTTACTTAATTCTGGAGGTCTAACATTTGAACTTCTTCTCCAAAGTTTAACTTGATCTGCTCCATACTTTTCTGCTGTTTCAGTTTTATTTAATCCTTGAAGCGCACCATAATGTCTTTCATTTAATTTATAACTTCTTCTGATTTCAATACTCTCTCCCATTTCTTCTAATATTAAATCTAAAGTATTCATTGCTCTTTTTAATACTGAAGTATATCCTAAATCAAAAGTATATCCTTTTTCTTTTAATAGTTTTCCCGCGTTTCTTGCTTCTTCTATTCCTTTTTTTGACAAATCTACGTCTGTCCAACCAGTAAATTTATTTTCTAAATTCCACATACTTTGTCCATGTCTAACTAATACTAATTTAATCATATTTCCTCCTAATACTTTTTAAATATATCTTTTAAATATTTACCTGTACTTGTTAAATTTTCATCTTTAACTACATTTGTATTTTCTTTTAATATTGCACTTGTTTCATTTTTATTAGATAAGTTCCAAGAAATAATACTTATTTTATTTTCCTTTAAGAAACTAATCCATTTATCTGTTTCATCAAAATATATTCCACCATTACCTGATGCTTCACTAACACCAAATTCAGATACTATTATAGGAGTATTATTTTTAAGAGCTGTTCTTGCTTTATTTCTTAATTCTTCTTTATGAGAACCTGAATAAAAATGAAGCGAATACATTATATTATCATATTCAAGTTTAACTACTCTATCTACGTCTTGAGACCATGTTGGTGTTCCAACTATAATTAATGATTTAGGACTATTTTTTCTGATAACAGGAATAATTTCTTTAGCGTATTTATTTATATCATCAAAAGAAGTATTACCATTTGGTTCATTACATATTTCATATATTACATTTGGTTTATCTTTATATTTTTTACTAATTTCATCAAAGAAATTTCTAGAAGCATTTGTATAAGTAGTAGGATTATTATCACTTAATATATGCCAATCTACTATTACATACATATCTAATTCTATACAATTATCTATTATTTTAATAACTTTATCTTTCAAACTAGAATCATCTATATATCCACCCTCTTTAGTATACATAGCTATTCTAAATACATTTGTATTCCAATCTTCTTTTAATACTTTTATGTTATCTTTTGTATATAAATCATAAAACCACTGTATACCATGAGAACTAACCCCTTTTAAAATAAAATCTTCTTCATTTTCATTTACTAATTTAGTTCCTGACACTTTTAAAAATCCATTATAAGATGGATAATTATTCTTTTCTACTTTTTTAGTTTTTTCTTTAATATTTTTAATAATTGTTTTTGGTGTATTATCTTTTGAATTATCATCAAATATTCTAAAACATACCGCACCTAGTAAAATAAATACTACAATTACAAACATAATTTTAAGAAATTTTTTCATCAAAATCACCTAATATAATTATATCAAAAAAAAGATAAATCTTAAACGATTTATCATCTTTTTATCATCTTTAAAGCATATTTTTGTATAGACTCATTTTCATTATCCATAGTGTTTAAAATTCTATCGTATAATCTACAGTTACTTAATGCCATATATAGATCTCTACATTGTTTTTCATTTTCTAATCCTAGACTTAATATCTGCGCGAATAATCTATTAACTTCATTGTAATTGTTATTAACTAAATTTAGATTAGAAAAATTAAAGCTACCAGGGTCTATCATATAAATACCATTATTTTTTGAATATACTACATTATTAAAAGTCATGTCCGCAGTGCTTACTCCCGCATCATTTAATATTTTAACATCTTGTTCATATAATGATAGTTCTCTTAAAAATCTACCAATAGGATAAGTAGATGAATTAAGAGGTATATTTTCAATATACTCAGTTGTGTATCCACAAAAATTACCTTCTTGATTTGTTACTTTAAATTTAGGCATTAATATTCTATTTGTGGGAATTTTATTAAGTATATCTATAGCGTCCCTTCCAAGTCGTATTTTAAGACAAGCTCTATCATATATTTTAACCGCCGAGTCTCCTATTCTATAAATAGAACCTTCATTACCTTCTCCTATTTTACAAAGTTCTATCTCTTCAGAATCTAAAATCATACCATTAACATAATACATCATAATATCACCTACATCATACTTAAAGCTAATTTTTTCATAAAAGGGTTTACTTTTTGTTTTGGGTTTATATCTTGTTCTTCAATTAATTTTTCTAAGAAAAATCTACTTGTGGCTCCAAAATAATCTTCTATTTTTTCTGCTTGCTTATTAGTTAAATCAAAAACACGTGTCTCTAATAATAAAACAGTAAATAAATAATTAAGTTCTATAATATTATTGCTATATAAATCTTCATAGTTAATATCAGTAAATTTATATAATCCAGGATCACATAAATATAATCCATCACCTACAAGCAAATTATTTTGATGTACATCTTCTAACATAATACCTTCATTAGATATTATTCTAGTATCCTCTCTAAGTAGTTTTAATTCTTCAATAAATTTTTCCATAGTTATTCTTTTTAACAAATCTTTATTATACTCTCTTTGATATGGTGTTGTATATCCAATATATTCACCATTTTCATCATATATAATTTTTCTTGGTAATAAGATTCTCTTTGTAGATATTTTACTCATCTTTATAGCTTCTTCTTCTGTTAATCTTTTTTGATAAAAATCATCTTTATGAATTTTTAAAGCTTCATCTTTATATCTATAAACAGTACTTTCAGATCCTTCTCCTAAATACCTTAAACTAAGTTCACTTTCTGGAATATTTAACTCTTTATTATTAATAAATAATTTCATATAAAAACCCCTTTTTCACGGGGGTTATAATATCATAAAAACTAGTTTTAGTCAAATTTATAAATCTAGTAAAAACATCTCAAATCCAAAGAATTTATCTGTTTTTCCTGTTACTATTTCATAGTCTAAATTAGATAATTTTAATAATAAATTTTTCAAAGTTTTTTCATCATACATTGATCTCATAGCTAAATTAATTCGATATGGATGTTCTTTTAGTATAGATACTATTTCTTTTTCTGAATATCCTGTATTTCTCATTATCTTTACTTGTAATATTAATCTAAATTGATTAGATAAAGTAACAACTAATTTAATAGGGTCTTCACCAGATTTAATTAGTTCTTTATATATTTTTATTACTTTATTTTTTTCTTTATTAACTATTGCATTTGTTAATTCAAATATATTCTTTTCTAAATTATTAGTAACAACATCCTCTACATCTTCTTTTGTTATCTTTTTATCTTCACCTTTATATATAAACATTTTATCTAACTCTTTAATAATATTAGATAATTCATAACCTACTTTTGATATTATTAATTCTACAGATGAACTAGATATAGAATAACCTTTATCTCTTATATAATCTGAAACATAATTATTTAGTTTATAACTATCTATTTTATTACAGTCATATACTTTACTTATTTTATTAATTAATTTAGTTATCTTTTTTCTACTATCTACTTTTTCTTCTCTAACTATAAACACTATATATACATCCTCAAAAGGATTATTTAAATACTTTGTTAAATCTTCTAATTCTTCTTCTGATAAAGATTTATTTGCACATAAAAATGTACTTTTTTCACATATTATTAACTTTTTGTCCGAAAACATACTAACAGTCGAAGCCTCAATCAAAACAGAAGATATAGAATCATTAGTTAAATCATAAGTAATAATATTATCTTCACTTGCTTTAACACTATCTTTAATATCTTTAAGTTTTTCATCAATTAAAAAATTTTCTTCTCCAAATATTAAATATGTATTCATTTCTTTCACCAATATTTATTATAACAAAAAAACCACATTTTAAAAATGTGGTTTTATACTTTTTCTCAATTTTCTTTGAGCTTCTCTTTGTAAAGATAGAGAATATAAATATTCAAAACATTCACGTTCATCAATATTATATATTTCTTCTTTTTGATATTTTTGAATTTTTTTATTAATCATTTTGATTGCCGCTTTTAATTCAGCTTCATTTTTTGAATATCTAAAAGCTGCTTCTTCACTTTTTCTCACTATATCATTCCTTTATATTATGCAGATAGCGCTAATATTTTTTTTAACGCTTTCTTTTCTTCTTTTGTTAACATATTATAAGCTTCATTATAAGCTGCTTCTGATTGACTTAAACCTTGTCTAATAGATGGTCTTGGTCCTTCAGATTTTGCCATAGTTTTATAGTTTTCTATTCTATCTCTTAATTCTTTAATTCTTTCTAAATTTGACATATTTATCCCTCCTTCTTCTTTTTCGGGCAACGGATAAGATAATATCATAAATAAAAAAACTTGTCAACTCTTGATGTGAACCCTAATTAGGAGACACAAATAAAAAAACAGTATATTAAAAAGAGAAAATTATTTTTCTCTTTTTGTGTAAGTTTTTCTCTTTTTCTTAACTTTTGACTTTAGTCTAGTTGTATTGTAAAATAATATCCAT
>JAGAHP010000039.1 GCA_017627015.1 Bacilli bacterium | reverse complement strand
TGATGGAGAAGTTGCTAGCTTAGATACAATTAAGCAATTAGCTACATTACCATCAAGAGAAGGATTACTTACTATGCTTGCTTCTGGACTAATTGGTACAGTAAGAGATTTATCTATCGCTTTAAATATGCTTAGCGAAGAGAAAGAAAAAAGCGAATAATTTTTGGAAGGAGAAATAAGAATATGGCTAAATTAAATGCAAAAGATTTTATTGCTTCATTAAACGAAATGAGTTTATTAGAAATTAAAGAATTAGTAGATGCTATGAAAGAAGAATATGGAATTGATCCAACTGCTGTTGCTGTTGCTGCTGCTCCAGCTGCAGGTGCTGCTGCTGATGAACCAACTGAAGTTACAGTTAACTTAGTTTCAGCTGGTGGACAAAAAATCCCAGTTATCAAAGCTATCAGAGATATCACTGGTTTAGGATTAAAAGAAGCTAAAGATATTGCTGATAACGGTGGAGCTGTTAAAGAAAAAATTTCTAAAGACGAAGCAAATGATATTAAAGCACAATTAGAAGAATTAGGTGCTACTGTAGAAATCGCTTAATAAAAGGACTTTTTATAAAGTCTTTTTTTGTGAATGTTTATGTGAAACAAAATGAACAAAAAATACATAAAAAAGTTCACATTTTGTTTCACATATGATAGAATACTTTAAAAAGGAGGAATATTATGTCAGATAATTTTGAATTACTTATACTTTTACAAACTAAACAAATGTTAGTTGAAGACTTAAAAAAATTGGTATCTGGATCTATTGAAATAAGAGATAAAAAATATTTATATATTCATGGTAGAGAAGATGGTATTCCTTTTACTAAGTATATAGGTGAATATAGTGAAGATCTATACAATTCATTATTAAGTAATAACTTTGCTGCTAAAGAATATAAGAAAGAAATTAAAATAATAGATAAAAGATTAAAAGAACTAAACTATTCTGAGACTAAATTATCTAAGGAAGTTAAAGATAATATAGATTTTGCTAAAAGAAATTTAGTTGAGTCTATTTATAACCAAGCTATATTAGAAGGTGTCTCTACCACTTATGTTGATACTGAAAGTATAATTGATGGCGGTAAAGTAAACAATATGACATCTGATGATATATTAAAAATTATAAATTTAAAACATTCGTGGGAGTTTATATTAAATGAGAACGTTATATCAACTAAAACGGATTATAATTTATTATGTTCTATTAATAAGTTAGTTATTGAAGGGTTTTATTATTCTGCTGGAAGAATAAGAAATATACCAGTTAATATAACAGGAACAAATTACAAACCATCTATTCCTGTTGAATCAATTATTAAAGAAGAATTAGAAAGAATTCTTAGTAGTAAAGAAAATGTGATAGATAAGTCTATTGAACTATTATTATATATAATGAAAAAACAAATATTTATAGATGGAAATAAAAGAAGTGCAGTTCTA
The DNA here is from genome assembly GCA_017627015.1 of Bacilli bacterium. The sequence goes on along the minus strand of JAGAHP010000039.1, from coordinate 4,287 downwards.
TTTATTAATCACTTATTAATATCTAAAGGTAAAGGTATTATAGTTATACCAGCATCAAAAGTAGATCATTTTAGAAAATTATTAATAGATTATTATGAAAATCGCAATATAGAAAGAATTAAATTATTTTTAAAAGAAGAATGTTATAAAAGTATGGTGTAAACCATACTCTTTTATTTGTTAAAAATATTACTGAAATAAGTTATAATATAAAGTGGAAGTGATTATATGGAAAAAACTAATAAAAAGAAAAATATAATAATATTATTAGGTTTAGTTATTTTATTATTATCCATAGGAATATTCTTATATATGTTCTTAATTAAGGATGATATAAAACAAATAAAAAATGACGTTGAATTAAATTCAAAAACCAAATTATTATCACTTTTTAATAAACCTAAGAATGATACTATTATAAGTAAAGACAAGGATATTGATACAACTACATTGGGTGTTCAACATCTAAAAATAGTATATAAAACAAGATTGGGTAAAAAAGAAACTCTAGAATTTAGTATTAATGTAATAGATACTACAAAACCAGTTATAAAATGTAAAGATGTTATTGAAGTAGAAGTAGATGCTCAAGATATAAAGATAGATACAGAAGATAATTCTAAAGATGATGTTATTATAACTATTGATGGAGATTATGATCTAGGAAAAGAAGGAGAATATAAGATAACTGTAGTCGCAACAGATAAAAGCGGTAATAAAGCTACCAAGAAAGTAACACTAAAAGTAACTGCGCCTAAATTTAGTTTAGAAGGATATTATACTGTTAAAACTGATAAAGCTTGGTATTCATTATCTTTTAGAGATAATAATTATGTAGAATATGAAATTAATCCTTGTCATGGTATGGGATGTGGTCTATTTATTATGGATGGAAGATATGAAGTAAATGGAAATAAATTAAAACTTACTCTTGATCATAATACAGATGACACTTTAGAAAGAGAAGAGGATGCAGAACCTACTATTATGGAATTAACTATTAAAGATGAAAAGACTCTAATATATGAAGAAAAGGACTTAACATTTACTTATTCAGAAAAACAATGGTAAAGACTTTAAATTAAGTCTTTTTTTTGTTATTATATAGATGCAGGTGATTTATTTGAATCAATACTTTGATAATAATGAAAATTTAGAAAGTAATCTTGTGGAAAACAAAGTTAAAGTTTTAGACACAGAATTTTATATGTATACAGATAATGGTGTTTTTAATAAAAAAGGCTTAGACTTTGGAACAAGAGTGTTGCTTGAGAATATAAATTTGGATAATAAATATTCTTTTTTAGATGTAGGTTGTGGGTGTGGACCTATAGGTTTTTATGTGCTTTTAAATAGACCTGATTCAGTAGTAGATATGATAGATGTTAATAATAGAGCGATTAAACTTACTAAAATGGGTTTAAAGAAGAACCATATTTCCGCTGAAGTATTTAGTAGCGATGCATATTCTAATGTAGAAGGAAAATATGATTGTATAATAACTAATCCGCCAATACATGTTGGTAAAAATAAAGTTTATGAAATAATAAGAGGTGCTAAAGATCATTTAAATAACAATGGAGAATTATGGATTGTTATTAGAAAAGATCAAGGCGCTAAATCGTTAGTAAATGATAATAGCGATATATTTGAATTTGAAATAATTAATAAAATAAAGGGTTTTTGGATTATAAAATCGAAAATTAAATAAAAATGTATTCTAAAATGTAAAATTTTAGAGTTTTTTTAATAAAATTTACAAAACGTATTGACGTATCTTTATTTTTTTAGTAAAATTTTAAATTGGTACTATGTCCCTTTATGGGCTTTTTGGGACATGTTCTTTGAATATTATTGTTAGGGGTGAAGCATGTGGCTTATAAGATTAAAAAAGTATGTAAAGACCGTGAAAGAAGAGATTTTTCTAGAATTCATAATTCTTTAGAATTAAAGGATTTATTAGAAATTCAAAAGAAATCTTATGAATGGTTTATCGAAGAAGGAATCAAAGAAGTTTTAGATGAAATGTTTCCAGTTGATAACTTTGCAGGTACATTATCATTAGAAATAAATGATTACTCATTAGATGAACCAAGATTTACTATTAAAGAATGTAAGGAAAGAAAGACTTCATATGTAGCTCCACTAAAAGTAAATGCAAGATTATTCAATAATGAGACAGGCGAAGTAAAAGAACAAGAACTATTCTTTGGAGATATGCCAATTATGACCGAAAGTGGAACTTTCGTTATTAATGGTGCAGAAAGAGTTATTGTTTCTCAATTAGTTCGTTCTCCAAGCGTTTACTATGGTGTTGAGATGGATAAGAATGGTAGAAATATATTCACATCTCAAATTATACCTAATAGAGGTACTTGGTTAGAATTCAAATTGAATAGTAAAGATGCAGTAGATGTTAAGATTGATAGAAACAGAAAAGTAACTGTAACTACATTCTTAAGAGCATTTGGATTATCATCAAACGCTGATATAACTGATTTATATGGTGAAGATGAATATCTATTAAATACTATGGAAAAGGATTCTACATTAAATACTGATGAGGCTTTAATAGAAATCTATGAAAAGTTAAAACCAGGAGAACCTGCTACACTTGATAGTGCGAAGAACCATTTAATTACTAGATTCTTTGATGCATTTAGATATGATTTATCTAAAGTAGGTAGATATAAATACAATAAAAAATTAAATGTATTAGATAGATTATTTGGTCAAACACTTGCAGAAGATATTAAAGTAGGTAAAACAGTTAAATTCAAAAAAGGAACTGTAATAAATAGAGAAGTATATAATGAATTAAAACCATTATTACAAGAAGGATTAAATGTTGTTGAAGTAAAAATTAATGATGAATTAGATACTTATAATAAAGTACAAATCGTTAAAGTTTATGCTCCTAACGATAAAGAAAAAGTTGTAAGAATAATAGGTAATGATCCAACTATAGATGAAAAGAGATTAACTATTTCTGATATATATGCATCAGTTTCATATTACTTAAACTTATTACAAGGTATAGGACAAGTAGATGAAATTGACCACTTATCAAATAGACGTGTTAAACAAGTTGGTGAATTAATTCAAAACCAATTCAGAATTGGTGTTACAAGAATGGAAAGAGTAATACGCGAGCGAATGACTACTATAGAAGAAGCAGATGCTACACCAAAAGCATTAATTAATATTAGACCAATAACTGCTGTTATTAAAGAATTCTTTGGTAGTTCACAATTATCTCAATTCATGGATCAAATTAACCCAATTTCAGAATTAACTAATAAGAGAAGATTATCTAGTTTAGGACCAGGTGGATTATCAAGAGAAAGAGCTGCCATGGAAGTTCGTGACGTTAATGAATCACACTATGGTAGAATCTGTCCTATTGAATCTCCAGAAGGACCTAACATCGGATTAATTACATCTTTAGCTAACTATGCAAAAGTAAATGAATATGGATTTATAATGGCTCCATATAGAAAAGTTATAAATGGTGTTCTTCAAGATGAAATAGAATACCTAACTGCAGATGAAGAATTAGATTATGTTATTTCACAAGCAACAGTTGGTATGGATGAAAATGGTAAGATTACTGATAAAGAAGTTGCTGCTAGATTTAAAGGTGAAAATATAATTGCTAAAACTGAAGAAGTTAACTATATAGACGTATCTGCACAACAAATTATATCTGTTACTGCATCTTGTATTCCATTCCTAGATCACGATGACGCTCACCGTGCATTAATGGGTGCAAACATGCAACGTCAAGCATTACCATTATTAAAAGCAGAAGCTCCATTTGTAGGAACTGGTGTTGAATACATGATAGCAAGAGACTCTGGTGCTACAGTAGTTGCAAAAGCTGATGGTGTTGTTGAATACGCAGATGGTAAAAAGATAGAAGTTAAAACTAAAGGTGGAAAAGATGTTTATACATTAATGAACTTTGAAGGATCAAACAACTATACTTGTTATCATCAAAGACCAATTGTTAAAGCTGGCGACAAAGTTAAAAGAGGTATGATTATCGCAGATGGACCAAGTACAGATAAAGGTGAACTTGCTTTAGGTAAAAATATGACTGTAGCGTTCACTACGTTTGAAGGATATAACTACGAAGATGCGATTGTATTAAATGAAAAATTAGTTAAAGATGATGCATTCACATCAGTATATATTGAAAGTTTCTCTATTCAATGTAGAGATACTAAACTTGGACCAGAAGAAATTACAAGAGATATTCCTAATGTATCTGAAGATGCTGTTAAG